>CAZDAI010000191.1:0-1510 GCA_964503545.1 uncultured Candidatus Sumerlaeota bacterium | reverse complement strand
ACCAGCGTCCACTGATGCAATAATGTCGCTGCAGGTATTGTCACCGTTGGCAATATAGGTATTCGACATTCGCGATGTGGGGGCCATTTGATAGGATTCCCGCCGACCGCTGCCTGTGGGCGACATGTTCATGCGCCGGGCATTAAGCCGATCCACGAGATAACCCTTGAGTACGCCTTTCTCGATGAGAATATTCTTTTGTGTTGGCATGCCCTCATCATCAATATTCTGAGAGCCCCAGCCATTGGGAATGGTAGCATCATCGATGGCGGTAACACTCGGGGATGCGATCATTTCGCCCAGCTTTCCGGTGAATTCAGATGTGCCCTTGGCAACTGATGTCGCCTCGAGTGAATGGCCGCATGCTTCGTGGAAAATGACACCGCCAAATTCGTTGTCAATTACGACCGGCATCTGCCCAGCAGGTGCATAGGGTGCGTGAAGCATGGTGACAGCTGTTTGGGCAATTTCTTTGCCCAAAGTTACAACATCGATCTGTTGAGTATACATTTCAAAACCTGTATGACGGCCGGGACCTTCATACCCCACCTGGTTTTCTGTTCCGTTGGAAGCAATGGCCTGACCCACAATGCGCGTCCGCACACGTCGGTCTTCGGTATATAGTCCCTCAGAGTTGGCAATCATTACTCGCTGATCGCTGTCTAACATTCGGGCTACTACCTGCACAATTTCAGGTGAATAGTCTCGGGCAGCATGATGCAGTTCTTTCAAAACCTTGATTTTCTTAGCAGCATGGACGCTGGACGGAACAAAAAAGATCGGGTGGGCATTTCTATGAATGCGCTCTTCCAGGCTAATGTTGCGTGTTGTTCCTTCTGCAGTGTTGCCTAATGCCAGGGCAGCTTTTTGTGCTGAAGCAAGAAGACTGTCCCTGGACAGATCGTTCGTGAATGCATAGACACTTCGATTCTCTTTGAAAATGCGGATTCCCAATCCGTAAATTCTTCCCGAATTCATTTGGTCTACTTTCCCATCAATGAGGGCGATACCATTAGAGATGGTATCTTCACCAAAGACTTCTGCAAAATCGCCCCCCGTTGACATTGCTTCATGCAGTACTTCCTCAATAAGCAAATGTTTGAGCATACTTAGCACCTCTTGTATCTGAATTTGAAACTTTCCTACCATTTTTTTGAATGTATGTTTTCTTCGCTATTTTCTACAGTATCCCTGCTTATCAATTGACGGGCTGGACCTTGACACTCAGATGTGGTAGAATCAGCGGAAGGAGGGCGATGAGATGAATTGTTTTCACCGGAAATATCTGATTTTCTTCGTCCTGGTTATCATGATTCTAACGAGCGCCTGTGTCCAGATGGAAAAAAATGATCTGGGTTTTCCCTACCTGACCGCCGACAAGTGGGAAGAGGCAAGAATTTCGCGAGTGGTGGATGGTGATACACTGGTGCTCGATGATGGTCGGCGTCTGCGCATGATAGGCATCAATGCGCCGGAAATTAGGGAGCGAGTGGAGCCATATGGTCAGGAA
>CAZDAI010000190.1:0-1712 GCA_964503545.1 uncultured Candidatus Sumerlaeota bacterium | reverse complement strand
GCCGGGTGACCGGCCGGCTCGGTAAACCCCACCCGGAGCAAGACCAAATAGGGAGAAGATGAGGCTGCTCGCTGAATCTCCGGGTTCGGTCGCACGAGGTGCAGAGCAATCTGCATCCCAGATAGATGATCATCGCTCCTGTTGAAGCAGGAGAACAGAACTCGGCTTACAGGCCCGCTTAAGGCGAAAGTCCGCTGCTGGAAATTTACGATTCTCGTCGTAGGTTTCTTTTTTTTTTTGCAGCAAAGAGATGATTGCCATGATTCCATGCTTTTAGCCTGATGGCTGAGTTCAATTATGCATCGAATTTATTCCATCCGGCAGGGTGGTGCAGTCACGGGTAACAGGAGGGAAAGAGGGAAATTATGTCGAAAAACGAGCGTAAAGCAGAACGGTGAAATTGGGGAGTATGCATCTTAAATAATTGTCCGAGGCATAGATGTGCATTGCAGCCAATAAGTCCGAATCGATGGCGCAGGGAGTACAACTGGCTGCAAACAAAGGAGGACAAACAATGGAACCATACAAAATGAGCAAAAGCTTGGATCACCCCAGGAATATTTCTCAGTCTCCGAGATCGAGCTATTCTGGAACCGTTTTCTGAAAATGTTGCCCCGCCTGAAATAGGAGGTGGGATTGTACTATTTAAGAGGGGTGAAATATTATGGATCTGAAACCGTACTTAAGAGATGAAGAAGCCCTTGAGCTGCTGGAAAGAATGATCCGTGTCAATTCAGTGAATCCGGATCTTTCTCCTGGCGCACCGGGCGAATTGGAGATGGCCCGTCTGACAGAGCAGATTATGAGCGACTGGGGTTTCTCGGCAGAAGTGATCCGCCTGGGTGGAAATCGTGCCAATGTGGTAGCCTGGTCTAAGGGCTCAGGGGGTGGTCGCACCCTGATGCTCAATGGCCATCTGGATACTGTGGGGGCAGAGAATATGGAAATTGAGCCCTTTGTTCCCAAGGTAGAAGGAGATCGCGTTTATGGTCTGGGCTCTGTTGACATGAAGTCGGGTGTGGTAGCGGCCATCATGGCCATGAAAGCCCTTAAAGAAGCCGGCGTGAAACTCAAAGGGGACATCATCTTTACCGGCGTTGCTGATGAGGAAGCCTACAGCGTGGGCACAGAAGATGCAGCCCGACGCTATCAGGCTGATGGAGCCATCATCACTGAACCTTCCGGTGGAGCGATTACCATGACCCACAAAGGCTTTGCCTGGATCGATGTGACAGTGACAGGGGTTGCTGCCCACGGGAGCAATCCTGCGCTGGGCGTGGATGCCATTGTGAACATGGCCAAATTTCTGGTTGCTATGGACCGCTTTCAAGAGGATGTGCTGTTTAAGCGTCCCCATCATCCGCTGCTCACACCGCCGTCCATTCACGCCTCCATCATCAGCGGCGGTAAAGAACTGAGCACCTACCCTGATCACTGCAAAGTGACATTGGAACGGCGTACGGTAATGGGTGAGACTGAAGCGACCATCAAGGAGGAAATGGATCAGCTGATTATGGATCTGCAAAAGGAAGATCCTAGATTCAAAGCCAGCTACACCATCACTTTTCTGCGTAGACCTATGGAAGTGGCTGCAGATGACCCGGTACTGACCACCCTGCAGAAAGTTTACCGGGAGACGACGGGAGAAGATGCGTTGCTCAATGGTATGAACGGCTGGGGAGATTCTGCCCTGCTCCAGGAGGCGGGGATTC
>CAZDAI010000189.1:0-1810 GCA_964503545.1 uncultured Candidatus Sumerlaeota bacterium | reverse complement strand
GGCAATATAGACAAGCCCCATGCGGGCAATGGCTGCCCGCCTTTTTCGGATTGTAAACAAAAATGTGATGAAAAAAAGCAGAATCGCCATCGCGCAGGGGTTGATCCCGTCTATAAGCCCAGTCAACAGAACAGCCGGAAGCAGCTTGCTTTTGGTGCCGACGATGGTTGTGTTTTCAAAAGATGCCTGGTTAGCCTCAAACCAGGTCAGGTAAGTCGTGATAGGTTCATTGGCTTCATATGACTGCACTGGGCCGACGAATGCCCAGGCTTTATACCCATCCCCCTCGCCTTCCTCGCTGTAAATCAGGACCTTCTCCGGCAGTTCTTGAGCAGACAATAAGTCCTCGACCACTTTACGGGGTGGCTCACCCTGCAAAATTATTTGTCCATTGTCGATGAAGGTGACCAGGTGACTTTGTAGCTCAAGTGGCACTCCCAGGGAATCGTTCTTTTGATTCAATTCAGCCCTGTTTTCGCGCTGGTTGATGTAGTCCTTTCGAATCATCTCCACATTATTGACAAGGAAGATTTCCTGCAATTCCCCATTGATATAGGTGGCGCATTCATCACAAGCTTCGTTGTAATAGACCACAGCCTGTCGCCTGGTATTCTCAGCATTCACAGGAAACACAGAAAAGATGAGGGTGAATATTGTTAACGTAAATATGATGATTTTTTTCATTTTTAATTACTCCAATGGATGATCATTAGCAGCAAGTTAACACTTTAGGCAACTCGCCGTCGGCGAGTGGTCCAAAGGGATTGCCATATAACCGGATATTGATGATCATCGTCTGATTGGCCGGCGTTTCGATGCCAGCCTCAATTAATCCGGATCGCAATATTTCTCCATTAGGATCATGCCCAATCGGGCACACGACCCGGCAGGTCCGGCATAAGGTGCATTGGTAAAAGACCAATGTCTGTAGGCCAGCGGAATGCAGCATTGCACGGCCACGCGGACTGTATTCTTCCTGGCTCTGGATCTGGAAGACAGGGCAAACCTCACGACAAAGGCCGCATTCAGTGCAGGTGGGGTTTTCAGCAAGGCCGATTAGCATAATTTGCCTCGGTTAAAAACGCAATCTGGATCGAAACGTTTTTTTAATATCTGAACTTCGGCCTTCATTTCAACACTAATCCATTGTCGCTTTTTCAATCCAATTCCATGTTCGCCACTGATCCGACCTCTTGCCGCAAATACTCGTCGGTAAAGTTGAGGAATTCGCGGATCATCCGGTAAAAATCGGGGGTGCAGGATTCCAACTCCTATATGGCCAAAGACGGGAATATTCTGAGCAGTCAGCCAGCTCAATATGTTTTCTTGGGCTTCGGGAGGGATTTGAGGATCTTCAGAGATCGGGTAACCGGCTTGGGTTAAGCGTGCAGATAAACTTTCCCGCGCTCCCCAGATAATTGCCATCTCTTCCGGATCTTTGATCTCTCCATCTGCGCTTTGATACTCAACCAATAAAGTGTGTTTTGCCGCCCAACCAACCTTGACCGCTGCATTCGGATTGATGTATTCCATTGCAGAAAGAGCTGGATTGGTTTTCAGAGAGTCAATTTGATCTAACAATTCCCTAAGGTTTTCAAGTGGCAGTAAGGTGAGCGAGCGGTTGCCAGGGCGTTCTGTCAGGCGGAGTGTCGCTTGCACGATCATCCCCGTTATGCCTTCCCATCCTGTAGAATTGCTCCGCGCGCTGCCAGACAAGCATTGAACCTGCCCTTTCCCATTTACTATAACAACATCCTCAACCCAATCAGCCATCCTGCCATAGCGAACTGCATGCAGTCCTGCAGCATTT
>CAZDAI010000188.1:0-1937 GCA_964503545.1 uncultured Candidatus Sumerlaeota bacterium | reverse complement strand
GCTTGGTTCTAAACAAAGAACAGGGCATTTATCTATTGAAGCGGTGGAGTACATGCATGCGGCCAGTGATAACCTGCCCATGCGCCAGATGATTCTGGTACCTTCCTGCGTACCCTCGGTGCCGGGGAAAGAACAATCCGGCGCGTCATTCGGGGCAGCAGAGGTTCAGCACTTGCTGGCGTTGCCGCGTGTATTGGGTCTGGCAGAAGTTATGGATTATCCCGGGGTGCTGCGGGGAGATCCACGGATGCTGGAGATTCTGCATGCGGCTCATTCCCGGGACATGTTCATCCAGGGACATGCGCCATTCCTTTTTGGCAGAGAATTGTCGGCTTATCGGGCAGCTGGACCGGTGAGTGATCATGAGAGCCGTACAGTGCAGGAGGTAAGGGACAAGCTGCGCAGCGGTATTGTAGTGGATGCCCGGGAGAGCTCCGGATCACGCAATGTGGGTGCAGCCGTTGCTGCCGTCGGCCGCTTCCGCTACCTGGACCAGCTGACCCTCTGTACGGATGATCGTGAACCAGAAGATATCCTGACATGTGGGCATATGAATGATGTGGTGGGCAGTGCAGTGGCACAAGGGCTGAATCCGGTGGACGCCATCCGGTGTGCGACCCTTCATGCTGCGCGAGCGTGCGGTCTAAAAAACCTGGGTGCTGTTGCACCCGGTTACGCGGCAGACCTGCTCCTTACCGCTGATCTGGAAGATATTCAGCCGGTGATGGTGTTTGTTGCCGGGCAGTTGGTTGCACAACAAGGCCGATTGGCTGTGGATATGGTCCGTGCATCGCATCCTTTTGAAGCGAAGAATACGATCTTTTTAGATCATATCGATTCCCAAGCACTGCGGGTTCCAGCACCGCAAGCTGCCGGCCGGGTGAAAACGCGCATCATCGCCTATCGGGATCTGCTGTCTTCGACCACCGATTTCATCGAAGAGGAATTGCCCGTAAAAAATGGTTATCTGGATCTTACCGGGCGGCCGGATCTGAAATTTGCCGCTGTGATCAATCGGCATGGGGGCAATTCGAACCGGGGATTTGCTGTTGTGAAAAATCTGGGGCTTACACGGGGGACAATCGCCAGCACCGTTGCCCATGACTGTCACAATCTGGTGGTTGTCTACGATAATCCAGAAAACGCAGCCTGTGCGATAGCGGACCTTGTCGCCATGGGCGGTGGGATAAGCTGTGCAGTAGAACAACGGATTGTGGCTAGATTACCATTGCCGGTGGGTGGCCTGATGTCTGATCGCCCACCCGCAGAGCTGGCCGCAGCGGCAGCCAGGCTGAAGGAAATTCTGCGGAAACTCGGACTTGACGGTATGAAGAATCCCCTTTTGCGAACGGCTTTTTTAACGCTGGCAGTGATTCCCCATGCCAAACTGACTGATCTGGGCATGGTGGATGTGGGCACCCAGAAAATTATGCCAATGTTTCCGGATGATCAATAAATAGTGGAGGAGGATGAAAATGAGTGAATACAAAGTGTTGTCCAGTGTAGCAGAACTGCAGGAAGTCATCGCTGCCTCAAACGAATGTCCGGTACTGATTCTCAAGCACAGTACCCGGTGTCCCATCAGCGCCCGCGCTTATCAAGCCTATGAAACATTCGTCCGCGAAGGGGGAGCGGGACCCGTACCCTGTTACCTTGTGAAAGTGATTGAAAACCGGGAGGTATCCCTTTGGCTAGCCGAGCATCTGGCCGTGGAGCATCATTCTCCTCAGGCCATCCTGATCCGGGCTGGGAAACCGGTGTGGGTGAGCACTCACTACAGCATAACACGCGATAGTCTGCAGGCTGCCTGCAAAGAAGAGCAGTAGCCCACCCATGCAAATATATCGGCGAAAGCAAACGACCGGCCTAGAGCCGGTCGTTTGCTCAGACTGAAGACAAAGTCCACTGAAAAAGGTGGGCTTTTTCTTATGAAAGCA
>CAZDAI010000187.1:0-2003 GCA_964503545.1 uncultured Candidatus Sumerlaeota bacterium | reverse complement strand
CTCATCTCACCCTTTAAAATATTGATAATCTGGGGCAGTTCATCCAGAGAGGTCTTGCGCATCACTTTTCCTACTCGGGTAATCCACTGCTCAGGGTTCTCAAGAAGATGCGTCGGAGTATCGGTGGGGGTGTCTGTACGCATGGTGCGAAATTTCAGGATATGGAAGTGACGCTTCTGCATACCCACCCGCTTCTGTCGAAACAGAACCGGACCCACAGAATCCAGTTTAATTGCCATGATCAGGATCAGAAAAACCGGAGATAAGAGGATGAGTCCAGCCAGAGACAGCACGACATCGCCGATTCGCTTTATTGTACGGTAGCCCATGCTGCAATCTCCTGCCCTTCTCTTTGATCCAATGGTTACTTGTCTTCTTGGGTTGCTCGTTTTAGCGGGTTTTGGCGGCAATTATTCCTGTCCCGGCAATGATTCTACAGATCCGCTCCCATGCTCGCATTTTTTCACCTCACAACCCGCAGCATCACGCCAGGCTCTTTGCCGGCTGCTCCGCTTCCAGTCGCCAGCCCAGATACTCCGGCACCAGCTTGCGGATAAAGTCTTCCACCTCCGCGCGCGCCATTCCCGGGATTTTCTCCCGGTACCGCTCCAGACAAGCCAGTACAGGCTCGCTGCTGGATCCATTGGTCTTTTCCACATAGATCCGGTCATGGAGGGTCGTCTCGTATTCATCAGAATCAAAGACCAGTTCTTCAAACATTTTTTCACCCGGCCTCAATCCCGTGATGCGGATTTCGATATCCCGGCCCGGTTCAAACCCGGACAGGCGAATCATTTCTTCTGCCAGGTCCATAATTTTCACCGGCTCACCCATATCCAGAACGAATATCTCCCCACCGTGGGCCTGGGCACCGGCCTGAATCACCAATTGCACCGCCTCCGGAATGGTCATGAAGTAGCGCTCCACATCCTCGTGGGTGACCGTCACCGGACCTCCCTCGGCAATCTGCTTCTTAAACAGAGGTATGACACTGCCATTGCTCCCCAGAACATTGCCAAACCGCACTGCTACAAAATCCGTGCTGCTGCCCTTGCGCTGAAATTCCTGAATAATCTGCTCACAGATCCGCTTGGTGGCGCCCATAATGCTGGTGGGATTGACTGCTTTGTCAGTGGAAATCAGCACAAACCGCTCCACACCCATATCCGCCGCGCCCTGGACAACATTGAGTGTGCCAAAGACATTGTTGGTGACCGCTTCCTGGAAATTTTCCTCCATCAAGGGCACATGTTTATGGGCGGCGGCATGAAAGACGATTTCCGGTTTTGCATCCAAAAACATGCGGCGCACGGTATCCTGGTCTTTCATATCTCCAATGATTCCCCGCACCAGCAGTTCCGGCCGCTGCCGGGCCAGCTCCTGCTGAATATCGTAGAGCGAATTCTCATGCACATCAAAAATAGCCAGTTCTTTGGGCCTGTGCAGAGCCAGCTGCCGGCACAGCTCAGTGCCGATGCTTCCCCCGCCCCCTGTTACCAGGATCTTCTTCCCCCGGATATAGGTGCTGATCAAAGAAAGATCCGCCTCCACCGGCTCCCGGCCCAAAAGATCCAGGACGTTCACTTCCCGCAGCTGACTGACCATCACCCGATTATCCACCAGCTCATAGATACCCGGCAATGTTCTAACAGGCACTTTCATGGCCTGACACTGGGTGATGATTCCCTTCAGCAGTGTTCGCGGCGCGGTGGGGATGGCAAAAATCACTTCCTCAATATCTTTTTCCATCACCACTTTCTCAAGATCTTTCAGAGTGCCTAACACCGGCACCCCGCGAATCAGCCGATAGAGCTTGTTTTCATCATCATCAAGAAATGCCACGGGCATCTTGCCCAAATGCCCGTGGGTCAACATTTCTCCCACCAGCATCTGCCCGGCCATCCCGGCCCCCACAATCAATACCCGGGTCCCTTTGCGAAGGATTACTCGCGGCCGCCGATTCAGAGATAACCGGTACATAATCCGACTGGCAAAAAAGAGCG
>CAZDAI010000186.1:0-2078 GCA_964503545.1 uncultured Candidatus Sumerlaeota bacterium | reverse complement strand
CATCCGGGCTTGCTTTCGCTCCCAACAGCACACGATAGGACTTAATCCCTCACTCCATCGGTGCTCCTGGCAAACTTGTACAGGATTTAGCTGAAAAGCGGCGAATAACTGTCTATGGAACAATGCCAGAATTTCTCAGGAGTGAACAGCATGCCAAAGCGCGTCGTCGGTGCAGTTGTTGAATACAACCCTTTTCATAACGGACACCTTCATCACATAAAGGAAGCAAAAAGGCTGGCTGATGCGGACCTGAGCATTTGTGTCATGAGCGGCCATTTCCTGCAACGTGGGGAACCAGCGCTCGTTGACAAATGGGCACGTGCTGAAATGGCCGTTGCAGCCGGTGTTGATCTGGTGCTGGAACTGCCCTATGCTTTTGCGGGTCAGACCGCCGAAGTGTTTGCATCAGGTGCCACAGCCCTTCTAGAGGCCACGGGGGTTGTTACACACCTGGCATTTGGCAGTGAGACAACAGATTTGAGCCTGCTGTTGCCCGTGGCAAAGATATTGGCAACAGAGCCTTTGGCCTGGCAAGCATTCTTGCGTCGCTATCTAACCAATGGGTTAGCATTCCCGGTTGCCCGCCAAAAAGCACTTTTAGATTACCTGGAACAAGATAACCTGATCCCCTTAGTTACTAATGTGAAGCTCCAAAAGTTTCTATCTCGGCCTAACACCATTTTAGGATTGGAATATTTAAAAGCGTTGCATCGAATGAACAGTAGTATGCAGCCCCTTCCAATTGAGCGCATCGGCGCCGCGTACCATGATTCACAACTTACACGACACGGAATCGCCAGTGCAACGGCTATTCGCAGCAACCTCCAGAATGCCTGGCATACCCCTCTAACTTGGGAAAAACGCCGGCAAACGTTATTGCATTTAAAAAGCTATATCCCCGCCAGTACTGGCAAGATCCTCAATCGAGAATTCCGCAACGGCAGAGGTCCAGTTTTTCCGGATCATTTTTCAGATTTGCTTCAATACGCACTGCGCAGAACCTCATCCGAGGCATTGGCAGGTATCGCTGATGTCCGGGAGGGGTTGGAGCACCGAATGACCACTGCAGGACGAACCGCCGTCACATGGGATGACTTTCTGGATCATCTGAAATCCAAACGCTTCCCCCGCACCACCTTGCAAAGAATTCTGATCCAGATCCTGATCGGATTTACCAAAAACGATGCAATAACTGCCAAGCATTATGGTCCAGCCTATTTGCGTGTATTGGGTTTCTCTCATCAGGGGCAGGATTTGTTGCGTACCATAAAAAAAACAAGCACACTACCTGTGGTGCATCGGCCTGCGGTCCACGAACGGGAATTACGAAAAGGATGCTCTCTTGAGTTGGCAGCAGCATTGCGGATGCTAGAGCTTGATCGACTGGCAACGGATATATATGTGCTAGCTTTTGATGATCCACGCCAAAGAAAAAGCGGACAAGACTATACAGCACAACCACCAATCAAACCAAACCAGGAGGAGCGCTCATGATCCCCTTACCTTTAATATTCCTGTTCCTCCTTTTGGGATCCATGCTGCTTTATCGCGTGCCAGACTTTTCTCGGTTTCGGCAGCGTAAAACGTTCGATCTCAAGCATGTCTCAATCATTATTCCCGCGCGAAACGAGGAGTTTCGCATACAGCCTCTGCTGCAGTCCCTGCAGATACAGTCTGCTCTCCCTGGCGAAATTATTGTGGTGGATGATCAGTCAGAAGATCGCACTGCTATCCTGGCTGCAAAAGCCGGTTTTACTGTCTTGCCTTCAGCACCGCTGCCACCGGATTGGCAGGGAAAATCATGGGCCTGCTGGCAGGGCGCAAATCATGCGCGGGGCGATGTGCTGGTTTTTTTAGATGCCGATACCGTGTTGGCACCCGATGGTTTGGTACGTTTATACCGGGCTTTTCAAAAGAACCTCACCCCTCTCTCAGTTCAGCCCTATCATCGCATGCAGAAACTCTACGAAAACTTATCGGCTTACTTTAATCTGGTTCTCATGATGGGTACATATTCTTTTACACCCTTTGGCAGGCAGCTCCAGCCAAAAGCGTTTTTCGGGCCTTGCCAGATCATG
>CAZDAI010000185.1:0-2243 GCA_964503545.1 uncultured Candidatus Sumerlaeota bacterium | reverse complement strand
TTCAGGATCTCTATGCCGCCGACAGAAAGAACCAGCTCTTTCTTCATGCCCGCTTTGCCCTGGTCGAGGACGTGCTCGGGCCCTACAAGGCCGTTATCAGTCGCTGGGTTTGCCCGGATGTGATGCGAAACCAGGACGTTTCCATCTCAAAGGCCAAGAAGGCTATCTCCGATTACAGGAAGGCTGTAGGTCATCCTGAAGGGATTGCGGAACTGATGGTGTTCTATTGCGAATCCTGCAGGGATTTTCTCGGCAGCTGCGGTATGGAGGACGATGTGTTTTACGACGCCCTGATCCTGATGTTCGGGCAGGCGCTGAAGGCGATTGCGAAACTGGAGCCTGATCAGCGGAATGCCTTTATTGATCGGCTTGAACGGGTCCGACACGAAGCGCGGAACTGGGGATGGGGCGTGAGTGATGCCATGGACGATCTAATGGAGGAATATGGGCCTGCATGAAAGGGACGACTGGGTGAACGGTCGGGGCGAACTGCGGATACTCCGGGAGGAGAACGCCCGGCTCAAGGAGCTGTTGACCCGGCACGGCATCTCCTGGGAAGTGCCGGTTGCCCCTGAACCCGCTTCTGGACCATTGGAATCCCCTCAAACCAGGACACCTCTCACCGCCGGGGAAAAAATAGCCCTTTTCCGCCAGTTGTTTCGGGGGCGGGAGGATGTTTTTCCCAAGCGCTGGGAGTCTGCCAGGGGTACGTCCGGCTATTCTCCTGCTTGCGCAAATGAGTGGAAGCCCGGAATCTGCGATAAACCCCGGGTGAAATGTGCAGCCTGTGCCCGGCGCGAGCTGATGCCGGTGACTGACCAGGTGGTGTACGACCACCTGGCCGGGAAACAGACCATCGGGGTCTATCCGCTCCTTACTGATGACAGTTGCTTTTTTCTGGCTGTAGATTTTGATGGATCAGACTGGCGGGAAGATGCCGGAGCCTTCATGAAATCCTGCCGGGAGCTGGGGATTCCGGTGGCGCTGGAAATCTCACGCTCAGGCAACGGCGCGCATGCCTGGTTCTTTTTTTCCGAGAATATTCCGGCCCGTGAGGCCCGTCAGCTCGGTGAGGTGCTGATAAGCCATACCTGTGATCGTACCCGGCAATTGTCTCTTGCCAGTTATGATCGCCTCTTTCCCAATCAGGACACTTTGCCGAAAGGCGGCTTCGGCAACCTGATCGCGCTGCCCTTGCAGAAACACCCCAGAGAACTGGGGCGCAGCGTATTCGTGGATGAACGACTTATCCCCTATCCGGACCAATGGGGGTTTCTGGCATCCGTTTCTTCAATGACAAGGCGGGATGTGGAAGACTCCATTTCCCGGGCAGGCGGCAGCCGGCACCTTCTTGATGTATCCTTTGCTTCCGGCGAAGAAAACGACAAACCCTGGCAAAGCCCCGCACCAGTGGCTGCAAAAATCGCCGGACCGCTTCCGGAATCTCTGACATTGGTGCTGGCAAACCAGATCTATATCCCCAAAGCCGGCCTGCCCCAGCCTTTGGCCAATCGTCTGATCCGGCTCGCGGCTTTCCGGAATCCTGAGTTCTACAAGGCCCAGGCCATTCGAATGCCGGTATGGAACAAACCCCGACTCATAGGCTGTGCTGAGAATTACCCGCAGCATATCGGCTTGCCGCGAGGTTGCCTCGATGGGGTTCTGGACCTGCTGCGGGAGAACGGCATCCATCCGGTGATTCGGGAGGAACGCCTGACTGGACGGGACGTGGCTGTCAAATTCACGGGCACTTTGAGAAGCGATCAGGAATCAGCGGTGGGGGAGATGCTCAAATATGAAGTCGGTGTCCTCTGCGCACCGACGGCTTTCGGTAAGACAGTCGCGGCCGCGTCCTTGATCGCCCGGCGGGGGATCAGTACATTGATTCTTGTTCACCGTACTGAGCTCCTGAGGCAGTGGCAGGGGAGACTGGAAACCTTTCTTGAGTTTCAGAAAGGAAGTATTGGGGTTGTCGGAGGCGGCAAAAAGCAATCCTCCGGTATGATTGACATTGCCGTCATGCAGTCCCTTTCCCGCCGTGAGGATCTGGCTGCTTTTCTGGATCAGTATGGCCAGATCATCGTCGACGAATGCCACCATTTGTCGGCCTTCTCCTTTGAAAAGATTCTCAAACAGGCCAAGGCGAAATATGTGATGGGGTTGACGGCGACGCCTATACGCCGCGACGGCCATCAGCCCATAATTTTTATGCAGTGCGGCCCGATTCGCTGTAATGCCGGAAG
>CAZDAI010000184.1:0-2318 GCA_964503545.1 uncultured Candidatus Sumerlaeota bacterium | reverse complement strand
CGGGTTGTAGCAAAATACCAAACACCTAATAAAAATGATTGCAAACAAATCTCCTCTATTTTGAGAAGCTCAGATTTCGTTATGGCATCGCCATTCTCTAATATGTGGAAAAGTTGACTATCCCTAATGGAGTCATCATTCTCAATTAATGCGATAAGTTCCTTAACAAGACGAACATCCTTTTTCATGAAGCCTGTATCAATCAGTAAATCTACGACCTTGCACATATCAGCCAATACATCAGGATAGTGTGCTTTGAGACGTTCACTGAATGCAGCTAATGCTGCTTCATCAGCGAATGGGTAAATTGAGCCGCCTCCATTCTTACAAGTTTTATACTCGGAAGTATTGCCGCTGACTGTGCTTTCGGCGTATACAAATATGTTCTGCCAATCAGGAACTACCACTTTGGATAAGGCAAATAAAGCTATAGGCTCAGAGAACGGCTCTGGATTCCCTGTATAGTATTCATTTGCTCCACGCAGGGGCTTTCTTGCACGCAAAAATAACGTGAAAAAGGTACCGCCACAGAGGCGCAGTTTAACTACGTTTGTCATAGATTTTCACCATATTTTCAAAAACTAACTCTGCGAACTCCAGGCAACCAAACAAAGTATGACTGGCGAACTCCGCGAACAATTTCATGTCCTTGTGAGTAATCGCTGGGGCATATTTTATTGCTGCTGGATACGGCAAAGTCGGTGCGGTTTCTTAAGGCCGCAACTCCTACCAATCCTGACTAAACCATTATGTCACTGATTAAACCAAAACTCAATGATTCAGTGGAAAGTCTACATTGGGCAACAAATTTCCTCCCTGCGATTGCTCACGCAAATCAACTCACAGGAGGAAATGAAAATGTCAAACAACGACAATCCCCAGCCAACCAGAGAGTACAGGATCTATCTGCCTCGAACCCGTCAATTCATCCCCGTCAGCCAGGAAGTCTACTACGAGTATTACCGCCCCATCTGGCGCATTCAGAAGCACGCCCAGGCTCATGGTCAATGCATCTGTACCAGGAAAAATCTATGGAAGTGCGACGGTGATTGCCTCATCTGCCCGTATTACGCTGCTGGTGACACGATTTCATTGGACGCTGAACTGGAATCAGATGATGGATCTACAATGACGCTTTTGGACACAATTGCCGATCCCACCATCAACATCGAGGACACCGTCGCTGACAGCATCATGCTTGATGAATTGCTCAAAGCCCTGAATGAGCTCGATCCCGAAGGCCGTCGCATGTGCGAGCTGATCATGCAGGGGCAGTCCGAGCGTGAAGCTGCAGCCACCATGCAGATGGCGCGTTCGACCTTCAAACGGCATTGGAGCGACGTCAAGGCCAAACTGTATGAACGCTTAAAGGATTCTTACCTCTGATTCGAACGAGCCCTTGGGTCGGTTTATATCGGCCAAAGGGCTCTTTTTGATTCTGTAAAGGCACGCGGACCACTTGGCTATCAAACCTCCAGTGGGTGTTAGGGACAGAAAATCGAAGTGTCCTTAGATCGGAGGAAATC
The DNA here is from genome assembly GCA_964503545.1 of uncultured Candidatus Sumerlaeota bacterium. Lineage (GTDB taxonomy): Bacteria > Bacillota > SLNR01 > SLNR01 > SLNR01 > JAXGQE01. Next base: position 792 of record CAZDAI010000184.1, on the reverse strand, counting down.
AGCATGAATCAAAAAACGCAGTCAGCCGAAACGACCGAAGAACTGATCGGTGTTCTCACCGCAATCAGCGTGGTATCCAGGCGTCTGGCAAGAAAACTCACGATCCTGGCCGAACAGAACCAACAGCCAATAGGAGGAAAATCAAATGAGCAAAATGGGCGACATGGCAGCTGCCATCGAGGATCTGCGCCAATGCGCAGCCACTATTAATGAAACCGCCACCTGGCTGGTAGATCTCTTCACCAGCCAGAACCCTGAACCAGCAGAACCTGTTCCGGCCGAGCCGGTGCTCACCCTAGAAGCAGTCAGAGCCGTCTTGGCGGAAAAATCCCGCAAGGGCCACACCGCTCAGGTTCGAGCTTTACTCCTGAAGTATGGCGCTGGCAAGTTGTCGGAAATCGACCCGGCCAACTACAGGGCCTTGCTCGCCGATGCGGAGGGTTTGACCGATGCCAGCTAAAGCTCACGCCATTCTCTCGGCATCCTCGGCTGATCGCTGGCTCCACTGCCCGCCTTCGGTGCGGCTCTGTGAGACCTATGATGACAAAGGCAGCGATTATGCCGCCGAAGGCACAGATGCCCATACTCTTTGCGAGTACAGGCTTCGACAGGTGCTCGGTCTGGAGGCTGAGAACCCGATTGAAAATCTCACCTGGTACAACGAAGAGATGGAAGACTGTGCCAACGGCTATGCCGGCTTTGTTCTGGAGCAGGTGGAGGCAACCAAACAGACCTGCGCTGATCCGGAGGTCCTGATCGAACAGCGGGTTGACTTCTCTCGCTGGGTAAAAG
>CAZDAI010000183.1:0-2331 GCA_964503545.1 uncultured Candidatus Sumerlaeota bacterium | reverse complement strand
TCATTCCAGTTATTCCGCCGGAGTTGCGCCCGATGGTGCAGCTGGATGGGGGCCGGTTCGCGACTTCCGATCTGAATGATCTTTACCGTCGGGTAATCAACCGGAACAACCGCCTAAAGAGGCTGTTGGATCTGGGTGCGCCGGATATTATAGTCCGCAATGAGAAAAGGATGCTTCAGGAAGCGGTGGATGCACTGATCGACAATGGCCGGCGTGGCCGACCGGTGACCGGTCCGGGCAATCGCCCCCTCAAGTCCTTAAGTGATATGCTCAAAGGGAAGCAAGGTCGTTTCCGACAAAATCTGCTGGGAAAACGTGTAGACTATTCAGGTCGTTCAGTTATTGTAGTAGGGCCGAGGCTGAAACTGCACCAGTGCGGGCTGCCCAAAGAGATGGCCCTGGAGCTCTTTAAACCCTTTGTAATGAAGCAGCTGGTGAAACAGAATTTAGCGCACAATATCAAGAGTGCAAAGCGAATGGTTGAGAGGGTAAAACCGGAAGTATGGGATGTCCTGGAAGATGTTATTCGAGAGCACCCGGTACTGCTAAACCGGGCACCAACCCTGCACAGATTGGGGATCCAGTCTTTTGAACCGGTACTGGTAGAAGGCCGGGCCATTCAGATTCATCCGCTGGTCTGTACCGCATACAATGCGGACTTTGATGGGGACCAGATGGCGGTTCATGTACCGCTGTCAGCTGAAGCCCAGGCAGAAGCCAGATTATTGATGCTGTCTACGCACAACATCTTGAACCCAAAAGATGGAAAGCCGGTAACAACGCCAACTCAGGATATGGTCATTGGTTGTTACTACCTAACCATGGGAAAACGCGACGACAGTAAAACTGAGAAGTCTTTGCCTTCTTTCCTGAGTATGGATGAAGCACAAATGGCCTACGACAAAGAATACATAACGCTCCACGAGCAAATCCGGGTGCGCACCGGGCGGGACGAGTATCTTTCTACCACGGTGGGACGCCTGATATTCAATCAAGTACTGCCGGAAGGTCTGCGCTATGTCAATAAACCGGTTGAGAAGAAGGAACTTGGATCGCTGATCTCCCGTTGTTTTGATACATATGGCAGTGTTGAAACTGAGAAAGTCCTGGACGGAATTAAGGAATTGGGTTTCCGTTATGCAACCCGTGCCGGGATTACGATCGCTGTGACAGATATTGAGATTCCGGAAGAAAAATGGGACATCCTGGCCAAAGCAGAGGAAGAAGTTGAAGGCATCGAGAAACAGCAGCGCCTGGGTTTGATCAACGATGATGAGCGATACCAGGAGGTCGTCAAGGTTTGGACAGAGGCGACGGAGAAGGTAACGGAGGCCCTGAAGAAGTCCTTTGATGACTATAATCCTGTGTACATGATGGCAACATCCGGTGCGCGGGGGAACATCCAGCAGATTCGGCAGCTGGCAGGGATGCGGGGTTTGATGGCCGATCCCTCTGGGCGAATCATTGATGTTCCAATCAAAGCCAACTTCCGGGAAGGGCTGACGGTACTGGAATACTTCACATCCACCCATGGAGCCCGTAAAGGTTTGGCAGACACAGCGCTGCGAACAGCTGACTCTGGCTACCTGACCCGGCGACTGGTGGATGTCGCCCAGGATGTGATCGTTCGTGAAGAAGACTGTGGCACCACAAATGGGATCATGGTCAGCGAGATCAAAGACGGCAGTGAAACCATCGAAGGGCTGGCCGACCGAATTGAAGGCCGTACAGCACTGGATGATATTGATGCCGCTGATGTTGCTTTGGTCAGTATTGATGAAGCTGAGGGGAGACGATCTTATGAAGATGTCTGTCATCCTGAAACTGGTGAGATCATTTGCGCAGAAGGAGAAACCTTAACGGGGGAAGCCGTAGAAAAAATGCGTGCTACTGGCATAATGGAAGTAAAAGTCGGCACATGCCTGGTGAAGGCTAATGCGGAGATCACGGGGCAGATGGCACGGCGCATTGTGGCCGAAGGAATCAAGGAAGTACGAATCCGCTCAGTGCTTACCTGCCGTTCCCGCTATGGAATCTGCATCAAGTGCTATGGTCGCAATCTGGCGACTGGCGGAATGGTTGAGATCGGAGAGGCTGTGGGGATCGTAGCTGCCCAGTCCATCGGTGAACCGGGTACCCAGTTGACCATGAGAACCTTCCATACGGGCGGTGTCGCCGGTGATGATATTACCCAGGGTCTGCCCCGTGTCGAAGAGCTATTTGAAGCGAGAAAACCCAAAGGTCAGGCTATCATCGCTGAAGTGGATGGGATCATCCGCAAGGGTGAAAACAAAGGCCGGATGGAAATCGAGGTACTCACAGAAGGCGGAG
>CAZDAI010000182.1:0-2437 GCA_964503545.1 uncultured Candidatus Sumerlaeota bacterium | reverse complement strand
ATGGATGAATCTTCCAGCCAGAGTATTGCCGTTCAGGAGCGGTTGCTGCCGATGATTGAGGCGGTTGAGCGGGCACTGGGGGTGGATCTGTTCCCGGATGGCAACCTGCACTGGCTGGTGCGAAAAGCAGCCCATTTTACCCTTTTTATGGTTTTGGGAGCGCTTGTTTACCGGGCAGGGCGGGTGAGGGGTTGGCCGGTGCCGCGGACACTGACGGCAGCGTTGCTGTGGGTGATACTGGCTGCCGTGCTGGATGAAACCATTCAGACATTTGTTCCTGGACGCAGCGGCCAGCTGCGGGATGTGTTGCTGGATACTGCCGGAGGCATGGTGGGCATAGGTTTGCTTCTGATGCTGGAGTGGCTCAGCAGATGCAGGCGATGGGAATTGAATACAAACGATAGGAAAAGTCATATTTATCGCGAATAACTGGTTGTGAGACTCAAATGAGGCAAGGAGGGATCATTTTTCATGGGAAATGGATATCATGGCAAGGTACTGCGGGTGAATCTGACCGATGGTAGCATCAGTACGGATACCCACGATGATGTGTTTTACCGGACATATTTTGGCGGATCTGGGATGATCGGGTACTACCTGTTGAAGGAAGTAGCACCAGGCACCGATCCTCTCGGACCAGACAACAAGCTGATTTTTGCTCCAGGTGTGGTAACCGGTGCACCCATTGCCGGCACAGGCCGCAACAGTGTCGGTGCCAAATCGCCCCTGACCGGCGGTTATGGAGAAGCGGATGTAGGTGGTTTTTTCGGGGCTGAACTAAAACGGGCCGGCTGGGATGGTATTGTTGTGGAAGGGCGTTCGGATCATCCGGTCTATCTGGAGATTCGGGATGATCAGGTGCAAATCAAGGATGCATCTCACCTGTGGGGACTGCCCACAAAAGAAACCCAGGCCGGCATGCGGGAAGCCATGAGTGAGACCAACGCCCGGACAGCGTTAATTGGTCCGGGTGGCGAGAAAATGGTGCGTTATGCTTGTGTGATCAATGACCTGAAACATGCCGCTGGGCGGACAGGGATGGGTGCTGTCATGGGATCCAAAAACTTAAAAGGCGTCGTGGTTAAAGGTACGGTAGGCGTGCCCCTGGCTGACCCGGACAAAGTTGCCGAAATGGCCAAGTGGTTCGGCGAGAAAGTGAAAGAAATATCTGCAGGGATGACCCAGTATGGAACACCTGGGGTTTTGATGCCTTTGCACATGACCGGTGGGCTGCCCACACGGAATTTCCGGCAGGGCCATTTTGAAGGTGCTGAAAAGATCAGCGGCCAGGCCATGGTGGATACCATTTTGACCAAGCGAGGCAACTGCTTTGCCTGTCCGGTTTTCTGCAAGCGGGTTGTGGAGGGGGATGCGGATTACCCTATTGATCCCGAATACGGCGGGCCTGAGTACGAAACGCTGGGTTCGTTTGGATCATCCTGCGGTGTGGATGATCTGAAGGCCATTTCCAAAGCCAATGAGATCTGCAACGCCTACTCCATTGACACCATTTCCACCGGTGTCACCATCGCCTTTGCCATGGAATGTTTCGAAGAGGGGTTGCTGAGCAAAGAAGATGTGGGTGGTTTGGATTTGCGTTTTGGCAATGGCGACGCCATGGTCAAGATGACCGAAATGATTGCAAATCGGGAAGGTTTCGGGGATATCCTGGCTGAAGGCAGCAAACGGGCGGCCGAAAAAATCGGCAAGGGAGCCGAAAAGTATGCCATTCATGTCAAGGGCCAGGAAGTGCCCATGCATGAACCCCGCCTGAAGCATGGGCTGGGGTTGGGGTACGCTGTATCTCCCACCGGGGCTGACCATGTGCACAACATTCATGATACCGGCTATGTGAAAAGCACCGGAAGTCTCCAAGCCTTCGGTATTCTGGAACCACTGCCGGCTGATGACATGAGTCTGGCCAAAGTGCGGATGGCCATGTATGAAGCCAACTGGAACCATTTCAACAATACAGCCGTATTGTGCAATTTTGTGCCCTGGAAGCCCCATCAGAAGGAAGATCTGGTGCGGGCGGTGACCGGCTGGAATACATCCCTGATGGAACTGATGAAATCCGGGGAACGGAGTGCCACCCTGGCGCGGGCATTCAATGTCCGTGAGGGCTTTACAGCCAAGGATGATTATCTGACGGAGCGTTTCTATGAGCCCTTCGCAGATGGTCCTTTGGCAGGCGTCGGGGCCGATCGGGAAAAGATGACCAAAGCGATCCAAGGTTATTACACCATGATGGGCTGGGACGATCAGGGTGTGCCCACAGAAGCCAAGCTTTATGAGCTGGGTGTGGGCTGGGTTGCTGATGAATTAAGATAAAAATGAACAAATAAGGGGCCCTCCAAATTCAATGGAGGGCCCTGGCTTATCCTGTACCTGAAATCAAGGTCAGATATCCTGAAGAATGGTCTGGAGCACTGTGGAT
>CAZDAI010000181.1:0-2445 GCA_964503545.1 uncultured Candidatus Sumerlaeota bacterium | reverse complement strand
CTCAATGATGATGACATTGTGATCCGGATCGGAGACCAGCCGCTTGTAACCATTGATGAAGATCTGGCTGAAAAGCTGGACAGTACAACTTCCGGGATTGCCGTGGAATGGGGAAATAAGTTCAATGCCGTAATTGCCGCAGAAGGTGTCAGTCTGGACCGGACCATGATGCAGCGCAGCAGTGCGGTATTGGAGCGAAGCAGAGCTTCCTGGTATGGCGGCAGTTTCCACGGCAGACGCACCGCCAATGGGGAAACATTCGATCAGAATGCCCTCACCGCAGCGCACAGAACCCTTCCCTTTGGGACTGTTGTCCTGGTCACGAATCTGGCCAATGGTCGGAGTGTGATTGTGCGGATTAACGATCGCGGGCCTTTCTCACCTAGTCGGCATATTGACCTTTCCAGAAGGGCAGCTGAAGACATTGGCATGATCCGTTCAGGTACGGCGGCGGTCAGAATCGAAGTACTAACTGCCCATTCGCTTGTAGCAAGACGATAGGAAACACCTTGCTGAATAATTGAAGATTAGTCTTTGAGTGTGATATAATGAGTGCGTCAAATATGGGGAGGGGTATAGGTATGACAGATCGGGTTAGAGTTCGCATTGCACCAAGTCCAACCGGACCGGTCCATATTGGGAATGTCCGCACAGCTCTTTTTAACTGGTTATTTGCCCGACATTACGGCGGAGAATTCATTCTGCGTTTTGAGGATACGGACACAGCCCGTTCCAAAGATGAATACGCCCAAATTATTATCAACGAATTTAAGTGGTTAGGCCTTAACTGGGATGAAGGACCTGATATTGGCGGGCCGTATCCACCCTACAAGCAGACTGAGAAACTGGATCATTACCGAACATGGGCTGCTAAGCTTGTTTCGGAAGGCAAAGCCTATTATTGCTTTTGCACCCAGGATGAACTGGATCAGGGACGACAGGAAGCGTCTGAGAAAGGCGAGGTATTTCGCTACAAAGGCACCTGCAGAGACCTGAGTTCAGAGGAGCAAAAGCGCTTGATTGAGTCAGGCAAACAACCTTCCATTCGCTTCCGTGTCCCGGTGGGGCAGTCAATTGTTTTCGATGATCTGGTGCGGGGTCGTGTGGAATTTGAGAGTGATATCCTCGGTGACTATGTCATCGTCCGGCCGGACGGAATCCCGATCTACAATTTTGCCGTAGTCATTGATGATTATGATATGAAAATTACCCATGTTATTCGAGCAGAGGAACACATATCCAATACACCCAGGCAGATTCTGCTCTATGAAGCCTTTGGCTTTCCATTGCCTCATTTTGCCCATGTTTCGATGGTTTTGGGTCCGGACCGCACAAAACTCAGCAAGCGCCATGGAGCCGCATTTGTGGGTCAGTACCGGGAAGAAGGATATCTGCCGGAAGCCCTGATCAATTTCCTGGCATTGTTGGGTTGGTCTCCTGAAGGAGAGAAAGAAATCATGCCCCTGGAGGAGCTGATTGCTCAGTTTACGCTGGATCGGATCGCCAAGAATCCTGGGGTATTTGATATTCAGAAATTGAGATGGATGAATGGCCACTATATCCGGCAAAGCAGTGACGAGCGGATTACAGAGCTGGCGATGCCCCATTTAGTCAAGGCAGGATGGGTTGAACCCGAACTCGCAGCAGAGAAAAAGGAATGGCTACAGCAAGTGATTGCCTGCATCAAGGATCATCTGGAGTATGTGGGACAAGTTGTTGAGCATGCCGCAATCTTCTTTGCGGAAACAGTAGTACCGGAAAATGAAGATGCTGCGGCCGTCCTCGCTGATGATACAGTGGCGCAGGTGCTGGAAGCATTTCGCCTGAAAATGGAGCAACTGGAAGTCTTGCAGGCAGATGCGGTGCAGGCGGAACTAAAAGCACTAACAAAGGAACTCAAATTAGGCGGCAAGAAAGTCTACATGCCTATCCGGGTGGCCTTGACAGGCCAGATGCACGGGCCTGAGCTGCATCACACCATTCCCTTGCTGGGTAAAGAAAAGATCCGCGCCAGACTAGCGAAGGCACTTGACAGGGCTTGAGTAATTCTTTACAATGGTTGTAATATTGATATAGATGCTGCGATGAACGGGAAGAGTACTTATATCTGTGCCTGCAGAGAGGATAGCCTTGGCTGTGAGCTGTCCGAACAGTTATGAGGAAGTGCGCCTGTGAGCTGTGTGCTGAAAGTTTACAATGGTAGGCACACCGGAGTACCCGATACCGTACAGGCTGATGGCCTAAGGTGAGATGGTTTATCCATCTAATCAGAGTGGAACCGCGGACCCCCGTCTCTGAATCAGAGACAGGGGTTATTTTTATTAAGGGAGGAATCGGGATGATTAAGGTAATGAACGATCTGACCAGAAAAAAAGAAGAGCTAGTCCCCATCGAAGCGGGGAAAGTGGGCATGTATGTCTGCGGCCCGACGGTCTACGACTATTT
>CAZDAI010000180.1:0-2659 GCA_964503545.1 uncultured Candidatus Sumerlaeota bacterium | reverse complement strand
ACAGGTGAGGGTGGAGACGGTGTTACTGTCGTATATTTTACAGATCTTGATTGATGAAATACGCGCATGCTCAAGTAGTAAAAACGAGCGACTGCTAGACAGTCGCTCCTTTTTACTACTATTTACATTTTTAATTTGATTCTCCGTTTTGTCCACCGTTACCTGGATCTGAGCCTCCGTTATCTCCATTGTCATCATCTGGCGGTGGCGGTGGCGGTGGCGGTGGTGGTGGCGGAGATGGCGGAGATGGTGGTGGTGGTGGTGCTTTATGAACTGTGCAAGTTGTAGATGGAACATCATCTGAGCCATACTGCTGTGAGAAGTTGCGAGATTCGGGCCATGCTGTGAAGATTCGTTCAACAATATCAGTACAATACTGGTTTGGAATCAGCCCGGTTTCAGCGCATACGGCTAAAGAAAAATGAACATCACAGGTTTCTGTTGGTACATGGCTGGCCAGAAAATATTCTGAGCCAATTGTACTGGTAGGACAGGATGGTCCTGCCGGAAGCCCTGATACTTTACAGATCTGAACTGAGACAACATTTCTTGGAGCACGCCAATTTGTAGAACTAATACCTTGATGCCCAACGCGCATGACGCGGGCCCATATTCTGGCGGGATAGGTGCCCCCGTACACACCGGTCATCGTTTTGTCACGATCATGTCCGAGCCATACTGTGGTGACCAAATTGGGTGTGTAGCCTACAAACCAGGCATCCCGATCATCGTTGGTTGTACCGGTTTTTCCAGCTGCAGGGCGTCCTATGTTAGCATTGCGGTATCCGGTACCGTAGGGCTGTGAAATCGTGTCCTTTAGCATATCGGTTACGAGGAAAGCAACCCCTGGATCAAGTACTTGGGAAACCTGCGGGGTATTGTCTTCCAGTACAATTCCATTTCGGTCTACAACTTTTAAGATTGCAATTGGCTCAGCAAGCTTTCCGCCAGTTGCAAAAACACCGTATGCCGAATTTAATTCCATTGGCGTTGTGCCCCTGGTAAGACCGCCCAAGGCTATTGCCGGTCCGGTATCATTTACCTGAGGGTTCGTCAGCTCCAATGTTGTGATGCCGAGGTTCTTCACAGATTCAATGGCTGCATTGACACCGATCATATCTATAAGTCTGACTGCTACAGTATTGATCGAACGAGCAGCTGCCTCGCGTAGTGAAACCGGTCCAATGTAGCGATTGTTGTAGTTTCGGGGTGACCAACGGGAGGAGCCAGCTCGCAAAGTAATGCGAGCATCTTCAATGATTGAGCCAGGACTAAGGCCTTGAGCGATGGCTGGAGCAAAAACCACAACGGGTTTGAATGCGGAGCCGGGTTGCCTAGGCTGCAGGGTACGATTAAGACCCATTTGTTGTTCATGATTTCGCCCGCCAACAATGGCTTTAATGTAACCATTGTTTGGATCCATTGATATTACAGCAACCTGGGGAGCATATTCTCCATCTTTGGGTGGAAAAGCTGCATCTAGGATTTCTTTAACGGCTTTTTCGGCTTCAGCCTGCATCGCGGGATTGATCGTTGTATATACTTTCAAACCGCCACGGTATACTGCCTCAGGTCCGTATTTCTTAAGGAGTTCAGATAAGACATAGTCAACAAAATATGGATAATCGTACTTCTTAGCACTGATCGGCACAACCGTCAATTCTTCGGCTTTTGCTGTTGCAGCTTCTTCAGCTGAAATGAAGCCATTACGCACCATCAGGTCCAAAACAGTCTCCTGGCGGCTTTTGGCGCCCGTAAAGTTTGTATGAGGCGAGAGAGGATTCGGTGATTTGGTGATGCCGGCAAGCATAGCAGCCTCGCCCATAGATAAGTCTTTGGCGTTTTTGCCAAAATAGTGGTTCGCTGCGGCTTCAACGCCATACGCATTGTGTCCTAGGAACACTTGATTCAGATACATTTCCAGAATGTCAGATTTTTTGTACATTCTCTCCATTTCTACAGCAAGAATCCATTCCTGAAGTTTTCGTGTAAAAACCTTCCGCTGAGTCAGATAAGTGTTACGTGCTAACTGCTGTGTAATCGTGCTGCCCCCTTGGCCAGTCAGATCCCTGTTGGTCAAGTTCGCTACTACTGCACGCAAAGAGGCGCGAACATCAACACCAAAATGCGAGTAAAAACGCTCGTCTTCAGTTGCAATAAAGGCATTCTGCAGATGGATAGGCATATCATCAAGCGGAATGATAATTCGATTCTCTACATCGTGCAAGGCGGCAATCTGTTCCGTTCCATCTGCATTATATATGAATGAAGTGGACGAAAGACGTTCTTTCAGATCAATTACCTCCGGTAAACCCTGAGATGCTTGAACCAAAAGACCGACACCGGAAAGCACACCGGTAATGACGAGTACGGCAGCAATAATAACGAGTAAGCGCAAGCGATTGAGTTTCTTTATCCTTCGCGGTTCTTTGGCTCCCTTATTCTTGGGCATTAACTGAATCCTCCTTCGTTGCTGAGCATCAGCAAACATCCATATATACAATGGTTATAATGGCAATTCCTTATATGACAGATGTATTATAACATAAAAAGTTCCCTGCGTGAAATGAAAACAAAACTGATGGGAAACGCATCAATGCATTTAATCACGATAAAGGGAGAAAATAGAGCGCAATAGCTTGAGATGGGGATCAATGGC
>CAZDAI010000179.1:0-2719 GCA_964503545.1 uncultured Candidatus Sumerlaeota bacterium | reverse complement strand
CCGGCTGCAATCAGAACCAGGCGGTTCCGACCGCTGTCTAAATACATCTCCAAAGGAGTCTCATAGGTAATTTTGCTATCGGTTTCTGTCATCGCCTTGTAATGGATGGCCGTGACAATGCGCAGATCCTCCGGATTACTGGCATCGACTACGATCAGGCGCTGATTGGCAACGACATACAGATAGCGGCCATCGGTCTGAATCAGATCGGCCTCACCCACGCCCTCAACTTGCACATTGGTCAGAGAATGATCCCGGTCCTGGGAGGCCGGGCTTTCTGCCTTATTGCCGGCACCATCTAGCGCAGTGGTGCGAAACCAGGGAAAAGTTGGCCGTTGCTGCACACTGCCGGCCAATTGAAGAAGCTGGGTGTAACTGCTCCCCCACATCAGTCCCCGATCACTGGATTGGACAAGTTTCCGACTGCCTGTCCAGTTGGCATACCATTCCAAGGGTCCGCTGCAGGCAGCAAGACTCAGAACCAGCACCAATAGCAGTAAAAAAGAAAGTCTGTACGCCGTTTTTTTCATCTCTCCATCCCCTTCCCATCGATGCCGGCCCGAAAATACAGGCTGTTTGGCATATTTGACGGAAAAGATCAGATAAATGTTCCGTACAGACTTTGATCGCCATATTTCCTTGTGTGGCACTCTCCATGATCACCATGGGCGCATTTCTCAACTGGTGTTTCCTTGATGTACTCAAACCAGAATGACATTTCCCCCCAAAACGTCGGCAACTTCTCTGTTGCATGTGGAAAAGATCACCTGATTGCTCTCAGCATACGCTTGGATCAGACGTACCGCCTGGGCGCGCCGGTCTTCATCCATATTCACCAGGCAATCATCCAGTACCAGCAGTCCCGGTTTTTCGACAAAGAGATGATCCAATACGGCCAGTCGAAAAGCCAGGGAGACACAATCATAGGTGCCCATGGACAGCAACGCAGCCGGGACATGCACGCCGTCAGCCCGGGTGATCCTAACAGCCAGGGTATCTTGGATCTGGCCGGTGCTGTAGCGGCCGGCGGTGAGTACAGCCAGGTACTTCCCGAACGCCTGGACCAATGGTGCAAATGTATTCTGATCCATGCCCGCCATTGTTGCAGAAAATGCTTCCCGTACCTGATCAAGATGGGTTAGATGCTGCTGTTCGGCAGTGAATGCAGCTTCTGCATCCTGTAAGCGCATAGCCAGTTCTTCAGGGGATTCCATAGCACTTAGTTCTGCTTTTACTCCGTAATAGGTGCTGCGCGCCGCCTCCAGCTCCTGGGCCAATAGATTGGCTTCACTGCGGCATTGTTCCAGGCGCATTTTGAATTCGCCAACATCGTTGAACTCCGAGGGGAGTTGCGGGAGGGAGCTCAGCTCTTCGGTCTGCTTCTTAATGGTGGTGTAAGTGTCAGCAGCGATCTCAAAGATTTTATCCAAGGCCCCGAATTCTGCTTCCCACTGCTCCAGCTGCTGGGCATTCGCTTTCAGATCCCCTTCCAGGCGGGTGATTTGCGTTACCGTCTCGATTCTCAGCTTTTCCAGTTCGTTGCGTGGCCGTGTGGACACGTCTCCCATACTCTCCACCCGGGCCTGGATCTCACTGCGGTTGCGGCCCTTAAGCAGTTCATCCAGCATTTTTTTCAAATTGCCATGATGCAACGCCTTTTCTTTGCGCCGTTCATTTTGCATGCGGACGGTATCCACAGAATCTGCAGGGAGTTTTTGCAACATGGCACGGATCCGCACTACTGCTTCCTGCTGGCGTTGAATCAGATGCTGGTAGTCGATCTCACCGGATGCCACTTCAATCTCTGCGGTACTGCCCAGCCGCATTTTGAAATAGCCAGCGGCTGCAAATTCATCCCCAGGTTTAAGCGTCTTGATTTTCCCCATGCCATCTTCCAGTTCCAGGCTCTGGGTACCGGCAAGGTAAGTACCCTTAAGCCGGGCTGCTGCCAGGGCCACATTCGCTTCTCGGCCCTGGCGTTGGTATTGCTCCAGATCCCTCAGGACTTCGTCTGTATACTGTGCCAGCTGCTCAACTGCCAGGGCTTCCCCCGCGATCTGTCTTTCCAGCTCCTCGGCCTTTTTCAGGATCTCCCGATCACCGGCCAGGGCAGCCAGGGCCTCAGCCTGAGCCAGCTCTGCGACGATGGCCGCCAGTGAGTCGTTTAGCTGTTTGTGTTCAACCCGTCCCTGGGCGATGCGCTCTTTGCGGACAGGATATTCCTGATTGACCTGCTGCAGTTTAGTAAATTCCTTCTTCAATGCCACCAGGCGGGTCTCCAGACTGGCCCGCTTGCTCATGTCGCTTTCTAAGGCACTTAAGACACGTATTTCCTCACTAAGGGATTTTTCCTTGCCCGTCTTTTCTTTTAAGGATTCAGCAGCACGAGTATAACGTTCTTCTGTTTCCCGGGCTTCTGACAGGTCATATTTTAAGCGTTCCTTTTCATAGTATTTGGCCAGTACCTTACCGATTTTTACCTTCCAGGGATTATGAATCCCCCGATTTCCCTCCGGCCGCTGATTTGCCTGATCCCAGTGGTCCGCCAGATCATGGTAGGCATTCTCAATGCGCATCTTCAACTCTTCCACAGAAATGCCGTCCAGTTCCATCACCGCTTGACGCAGCACGCCACTGAGGGTACTGGCCGCCTCCGGATCGCTGGCCAGACGCTCCAGGACATCCTGAGAACCCCGCTGTTTGGCAAAGACAATTTTAT
>CAZDAI010000178.1:0-2766 GCA_964503545.1 uncultured Candidatus Sumerlaeota bacterium | reverse complement strand
TTATAATTGAGAAGGCTGGGGGTGTGCCAATGAGTCGTGAAACCTGGGGAGTCAAAATGTGCAAAGCGCTGGGGCATCCGGTACGTTTTCGCATCATTAAATTTCTGGTAGATGGCCCGCACTGCGTTTGCGAACTCAACGAAGATGTCGAATTCAGCCAAAGCAATCTGTCCCAGCATCTGAAAATCCTCAAAGAAGCAGGCCTTGTAAAATCAGAAAAGGAAGGATTAAAGATATTCTACCAGCTTACCGATCCGGAGATTATTCAGTTAGTTGAAATTGTAGAACGAATTGCTGGTAATTATTTGAAAGCGTTTGGCGATACGAAATAGGGGGGAGAAACAAATGGAAATAAAAATTTTAGGTACTGGCTGTGCCAAATGCCAGGCACTGGAGCGAAACACGCGGGACGCGGTAGCAGAATTGGGCATTTCAGCAAATATTGAGAAGATATCCGACATTATCAGTATTATGAAATTTGATATCCTGATCACCCCGGGTCTGGTCGTAGATGGCCAGGTGGTGGCAGCGGGAAAACTTCTAAGCAAGGAAGAGATTAAGAAAATTCTTGCTCAGTAGGAGGGATCTGATCATGAAGGCAGCCTTTATCTCTGATATCCACAGCAATCTGGAAGCACTGGAGAGCGTTCTGCTCTACATTAAAGCCCAGCAGATTGAAACGATTTATTGTCTAGGTGATCTGGTAGGTTATGGCCCTAATCCCAATGAAGTGCTGGATAGGATTCAAAGGATAGGATTTCTCACTTTGCAGGGCAATTATGATGAAGGGGTCGGATATGATCGGATGGCCTGTGGTTGCGATTACAAAGACGAGAAAGCCATGGAGATCGGTGCGGCATCGCTTTTTTGGACCCAAGAACAAGTGACTGCTCAAAACAAAGCGTATCTGCGTCATTTGCCAGAGCAGCACAAGGTTCATATTGGTAAATGGAAACTCCATCTTGTGCACGGCAGCCCCAGACAGAATAATGAGTACCTTTTTGCGGAGGCTCCGGAAATCGGACAAATCATCTCGGAGATAGACGGTGATGTTTTACTGTGTGGCCATACACACATTCCATATATTCAAATGATAGGTGGCAAATACATCATTAACACTGGCAGTGTGGGTAAGCCCAAACACGGTACCCCTGATGCCAGTATGGTTATCATTGACTTTTCCCAGGAGGAATTGAGGCCTGAAATTCATTATGTACCTTATAATTACACCTGCACAGCCGCGAAAATCCGCCAGAGTGAGCTGCCGGATCCTTTGGCCGCTGCATTGGAAAGAGGAAAAGGATAATTCTTTTTTTTGAATAATATATTCATATATACGAATATATGAATATATCCACAGGGGGTGGAGTCTTATGAGAATTGTTGAAGTCCTGAAGGCCTTAGCAGATGAAACAAGGCTCAGGTTGTTGAATGTTCTCAAGAACCGTGATATGTGCGTCTGTGAATTGGAAACTATTCTGGATCTAAGTCAACCCAATGTTTCCAGACATTTGAAAGCATTGAAAGCAGCTGGACTGGTAGGCACACATAGAGCGGGACAATGGATTCACTATTGGATACATCCTGATTTTTCACAAGAGCAAAAGGATCTATGGCAGGCGTTAGCTTCGCTTATGCATGCTTCCGGCGGGATCTATCAAGGGGATCAAAGCCGTTATGAAAGGTATGAAGAACGAGGGTGGACCTGTCAGGATATTAAGTCAGACCGTGCTCGAATCAGCAGAGAATTGAATGAGTTTAATGAAACACATAAGATTCAGGAGATGAGAGATAGGAGGGGTGCCAGGTGACAGAGAATATGAAATCCAGGGAGCATGGACTTGGTTTTTTTGAGCAGTATCTTAGTATATGGGTAATGGCCTGCATAATCATCGGGGTGTTTATTGGCCAGGTTTTTCCTGCCGTGCCTGAGTTTCTCAAGCAGTTTGAATATGCCAGGGTTTCAATCCCCGTAGCAATACTGATTTGGTTGATGATCTATCCCATGATGCTGAAAATCGACTTTGCCAGCATTGTGGAAGCAACCCGTAAACCCCGCGGACTGATCGTGACAACGGTAACAAATTGGCTCATTAAACCCTTTACGATGTATCTGATTGCTGCATTCTTTCTAAAAGTTGTCTTTCAGCAGTGGATCCCTGGTGGGCTAGCGGACGAATATCTGGCTGGCGCTGTGCTCTTGGGTGCAGCACCCTGTACTGCAATGGTATTTGTTTGGAGTCATTTAACAAAAGGCGATCCAGCCTATACGTTGGTTCAGGTTGCGGTAAATGACCTGATTCTGCTGGTTGCCTTCGTCCCGATTGTTGCTTTCCTTTTAGGAGTGACGGATATTTTTGTCCCTTATGATACCCTTTTTCTTTCTGTGGTACTTTTTATTGTTATCCCCCTGGCAGCTGGCTACTTTTCCCGAAAGAAAGTCATCGCGGACCGTGGGTTAGGGTACTTTGAAAATGTTTTTCTGCGGAAATTCAACAACATCACCATGGTCGGCTTACTATTGACTTTGATTATTATTTTCACTTTTCAGGGTGAAGTAATATTGGCAAATCCAGTTCATATTCTTCTCATTGCCGTACCATTGACTTTGCAGACATTCCTGATTTTTCTCGTTGCTTACGGATGG
The DNA here is from genome assembly GCA_964503545.1 of uncultured Candidatus Sumerlaeota bacterium. GTDB lineage: Bacteria > Bacillota > SLNR01 > SLNR01 > SLNR01 > JAXGQE01. The sequence continues at coordinate 119 of CAZDAI010000178.1, read as the reverse complement.
GCCAAGCTATGGAAACTATCCCATAATATTGCTGCACCGGCAGCATTAATAGGCGCCAGCAACTTTTTTGAACTGGCAGTGGCTGTGGATAACGGTAAAGCGGATATCCTGTCAACTTT
>CAZDAI010000177.1:0-2795 GCA_964503545.1 uncultured Candidatus Sumerlaeota bacterium | reverse complement strand
AAAGGGAATCATTTGACGCATCAAGAATTCTATGGCGCAGAAGAAAAACCATGAGGTGGTTCTATGGTGTACAGAGCGTTTTATCGTGAATGGCGACCCCAGTCATTCGCAGAGGTTGTGGGGCAAGAACATATAGTCCGTACTCTGCAGAATGCCTTAAAATCAGGGCAGATTGGGCATGCATATCTATTTAGTGGACCCCGTGGAACCGGGAAGACGAGTGTGGCGAAAATATTCGCCAAAACAGTCAATTGTCTGAACGGGCCAGATATTGAACCATGCAATGGATGTGCCAATTGCCAACGGATTACTGAGGGCTCTTTTGTTGATGTTCTGGAAATTGATGCTGCCTCAAACCGAGGCATTGATGAAATCCGTGACTTGAAAGAGAAAGTCAGGTATCTGCCGGCAGAAGGAAAATACAAAGTATACATCATCGATGAAGTTCACATGCTCACAACGGAAGCATTCAATGCTTTGCTGAAAACATTGGAAGAACCTCCGGCTCATGTAATTTTTCTGCTGGCTACGACGGAACCGCAAAGACTGCCTGCAACGATTCTTTCCCGCTGCCAACGGTTTGACTTCCGCAGGCTCTCAGTAAAGGAGATTGCCGAGCGACTGCGCAAGGTAGCAGATACTCATAATATCAGCACCAATGACAGCGCCCTGATGCTCATATCCAGGTATGCTGAGGGAGCATTACGTGATGCTTTAGGTCTGCTGGAACAGGCTGCCTCATTTGGGAACCAGATTGTAAAGGAAAGTGACGTTTTGGCGATACTGGGGGTTATCGGTGAGGACATTGCGTTTCAGGTCGCGGAGGCGCTACTTCAAGAGGATGGTGGCGAATTGATCCGGATTGTCAATGATGTTGTCAACAGTGGCAAAGACCCCAAAGAATTCCTCAGTGCTTTGATTCTTCACTTCAGGAGTTTAATGGTGGTCAAGAGCTTACCGGATCCGGGCGATTTGGTTGGAATGACAGAAAATAGCATTGTCAAGGCAAAAGCCCAAGCCGAAAAATTCAGCGAGGATAGAATACTGCAGATAATCGACTTTTTAGCCAAGGTCGAAAATGAAATTCGTTGGGCAGCACTGCCGCGCGTGACTGTTGAAACAACATTGCTGCGATTAATTGGCATGGGCCCTGCTTTGCAAGCCAGCGAATTAAATGAGCGGATCATGCAGTTGGAGAAAGATATAGTCCGATTAAAGATGAGACGCACGCATTATGGAAGCCTCGATGAAAAAAGCATTATGGAGGCCTCGCAAAAAGATGAGCATGAATCAGCTTTCCAGTATCCTGAGAAAGTGGATGATGACCATGTGCAATTGGAGGAAGAGCCACTGGCAATGCAAATCGATGACCCAGAAGACGACCCTTTGACCCTGACAACAATAAAAGCACTCTGGCCACAAGCTCTCGAAAACGTGAAAAAGCGGAGCCGAATGCTGCATTCCTTCCTGACTGAAGGGCTGCCAAAAGCGTATGAGCCAGGTAAGATTGTATTGGGGTTTAAATTCAATATTCATAAAGAACAGATTGAGAAAAGGGAAAACAGACTGATTGTGGAAGAGGTTTTGGAAGGTCTCTTTAAAGAGAAACTCGCAGTGGTGTGCCGATTGGATGACGAAGAAACTAAGGCACGGGGCAAGTCCTCGCAAAGCACGAGCAATGGTGATGAACCGGGGGAGACCGGCAGTATGGCGGTGGACGATACCCTCGATTTGTTCGGCGGAAAAATCATTGATTTTTGAAATTGATTTATTAGCAAAGAGGAGGAGTTCAAATGGGTTTTGGTGATATGAATAAGATGATGAAACAGGTGCAGAAAATGCAAGCGGATATGGCCAAACTGCAAGAAGAGCTGAAAGATAAGACTGTTGAAGCGACGGCAGGAGGCGGTGTAATCAAAGTGATTGCCAATGGGCAGCATGAAATCATCCAGATTACCATCAGTCCTGAAGTAATCGATCCTGACGATGCGGACATGCTGGAAGATTTAGTAACAGCCGCTGTCAATGAAGCACTTCGTAAAGCCCAAGAAATGGTATCGACAGAGATGGCAAAGATCACTGGCGGAATGAAAATACCAGGGGTATTCTAAGAGAAAATCGGGGTGGAACCATGGTACTTCACTTTTCAGATCCGATTGCCCGATTAATCGATAAATTGGCCATGCTGCCGGGGATCGGACCAAAGACAGCACAACGATTGGCATTTCATATCCTCAATATGCAGGCTGATGAAGTAAAGGAACTGAGCGAAGCATTGAACGATGCCAAAACGAAAATACGCAGGTGCGAAGTATGCGGCAATCTTACGGATGTAAATCCATGCGTCATCTGTTCAGACTCGAAAAGGGACCGAACCATGATTTGCGTAATTGAAAGTCCTCGAGATATGGTGGCAATGGAAAGAACCCGTGATTTCAAGGGCCTTTATCATGTTCTCCATGGCGTCATTTCGCCCATGGACGGAATTGGACCCGGAGACATCAAAGTAAAGGAATTGTTGGCTCGGTTAAGGGATGATCGCATCCGTGAAGTGATACTAGCTACCAATCCCAATGTCGAAGGTGAAGCCACAGCCATGTATATTGCCAGACTGATAAAACCCCTGGGAATTCGTGTCACTCGTATTGCAAAGGGGCTGCCGGTAGGCGGTGATTTGGAATATGCCGATGAGGTCACCTTAGCGAAAGCACTGGAAGGCAGACGGGAAATATAGAGTAAAAGAAGCCTGGGGCTTCTTTTTTTTGGGTGCATATTTCGCAATATTGCAAATTTTG
>CAZDAI010000176.1:0-2803 GCA_964503545.1 uncultured Candidatus Sumerlaeota bacterium | reverse complement strand
GATAAAAGTTTCAATATCGGCGGTTTTGACAGCAGCTGGATCCGCTTTGGTAAAATCCTCATCGGTCATGATCACATAATCACCGTCGGGAAACTCATAGGAGCGTACAATCTGATCCCAGGGAACCTCTTCTCCGGTCACTTCATTGACGCGCCGATAACGAATTCGGCTTTCATCCCGTGCATCCCGGTAGTTGAATTTCAGATCATTCTTCGTTTCTGCCGCAAACAGACTGACAGGAATATTAACCAAGCCAAAGGCAATCGCTCCGTTCCAGATGGATCGCATATCCACACTCCCCCTCATCGGTCATCCAATTTCCCTGAATGAACGCCACATCAGAAGACAGCCTGCTGATCGATGGCCCTCCATGTTGATTCCATTATATCATACACCCGCTGCCTCATTGAAATGGCAACGGGTGTATGATAAAACGACACAATTTCGACTGGCATGGCTGAGAATCTGGGTTGGTACCCTGTCAGCATCCGGAGCATTAACCCGGCAGGCTATTCGAACCTACTGATTATTCATGCTGAATTGCCCGCAGGACAGGAATACGTGCCGCCCGCACAGCAGGCAGCAGGGCGGCCAGTTGCGACATGGCCAGCGCTACGATCACCGCCAGCCAAACCGCTCTGACGGGCAGGACAAAATCCAGGGCATAGCCCGACATTGCTCCCATCGCCTGTAAAAAGATCCAGGTAAGCGCCACCCCAAATCCCAACCCTACGAGTCCGCCAATGACTCCCAACAGGCCGGATTCAGCCAGAATCATCAGGACGGTCTGCCCCTGGGTCAGCCCCATGCTGCGCAGCATGCCGATCTCTCGGGTGCGCTCCAAAACACTCATGGACAAAGTGTTGACAATTCCCAGGGCCGCCACCAAGACGGCCATCACGCCCAGCACATCAAACATGCTGAATGCTTGCCCCAGCAAAGCCACGGCCCGCTCTTTAATGGCCCCATTGGACTCCACAATCAGCTGATTGTCATCCCCCAGCGCGGCCAATACTCGTTCCACAGTGGCTGGTACCGAGGCATCCTCAGCGGTTTTCAACAGGAAAGTGGTGACATCGTCAATGTCAAAATAGGTGGCTAAATCAGACCGGGTACCGGTCATTACCAGTCCCTGATTAAAAAAATCCAGCACGATCCCGGCAATGGCAAATTCCCGGTTCCCCTCCCGTGTCTTTAACGTGACCGTATCCCCAGTTTCCAGACCATATTTTTCGGCAATCACACCGGATATGAACAGCGCCTCTCCCGCCTGCAAGCGCTCCACAGCCTCCGTACTGTCCGTCTCCGGATCATTGAACACGAAGCGGGTAACACGGGTATACGACGCTGGATCCACAGCCATCAAGGTTATTTTTTCTTCGGCATCCGCCTCCGGCAGCCAGGTCACTTCCAGATAGCGGATCGGTGCAGCCGTTTCTACCCCCTCAATGGCCTCCAGATCCGCCTGCAGGTCAGCATCCAACGGAACCGGTGCGCCCACGAAGGCATCACCGCCGATGTAGGCATCCATCCAGTTGAACAAATCCCGGGTGAAAGACGCTGTCATCCCCTGGATCACGACAATCATCGCCACCCCCACCAACAGGGCAGCACAGGTCAGCATGGTGCGGCTCTTGGCCCGCTGCAGGTTACGGGTACCCAATTCACCTAAGGGGCCAAAGAGGAGACGGAATAGCCAGCCGGTCAGCAATTGCCAGGCGGACACCGTGGCCGGAATAATCAGTGTAGCGCCAAAGAACAGTGCAAAGACAGTCAGCGTGCCCAAACGAAACTGAACATCATAGGGAAAAGGATTCTGGATCAGAACATAGCCGGAAAGCCCCAAAAGAAGCAGTCCCGGCAGCCAGCCGTAGCGAACCAGCCACCCCTTGTCAGCGCGGCTGCGGATGCGCAAGGCCTCCAGCGGGGAAATTCGACTGGCCGCATACGCCGGTAAAAATGCAGCCAGCAATGTAACTCCTACCCCCAGCAGAACGCTCATCAGGAGCACATCCGGCAAGATCGCGCCAGAATCCAACGGTTGCCCCACTACCTGGGCCATGACCGTCACCAGCCCGCGGGAAAGATAGATTCCGGCGACACCCCCTAATCCGGCACCAATGATGCCCAACAGCAATCCTTCCAGAAGTACCTGCCCCATGATCTGGCCTCGTACCATGCCCACAGCCCGCAAAAGACCCAGTTCCCGGGTCCGTTCGGCAATGGTCATGGAAAAAGCATTGTATATCAGAAAAACTCCTACAAAGAGAGCAATTCCGGCCAGAAAATTCAGGCCGATCTGATAACCGCTGAGCATTTGGGCCATTCGCTCGCCCTGACTGGCTGGAAATTGGACGGCGTAATCATCACCTAAGAGTGTCAGCAGTTCCTCCCGCAAAGTGTTTAATTCCTCTACACTCTGCCACTCTTTTGCAGCCACCACATCCACCCGATCCAATTCTTGCTCCCGGTCTGCCACCCGCTGGGCAGCAACCAGGCTCAGCAGTCCGAACCGACCGTTGTTGGTCAAAGCGGCTCCTTCTCTGGCCAGCAGACCCACCACCTGAAACGCTTCAAGCCCCTTGCCCACCAGCAACTCAACGGTATCCCCCAGGACAATGTCATGATCTGCGGCATAGGTCTCAACCAGCACAATACCGGGGATGTCCTCATCTTCCTCCGTCGGGAGCTCGCCGCTGATTAGGACATAATCACGGATTTGCGGATCCAAAACCGGATCAATACCATAGAGAATCAACCCTCCTGAACCCGGCCCGAAAAAGCTGATATCAATTTCCCCTGG
>CAZDAI010000175.1:0-3041 GCA_964503545.1 uncultured Candidatus Sumerlaeota bacterium | reverse complement strand
GGTGTGATTGCTGCTAACAATCAGAGCCTGGCTGGGATCGAACGGACACTTCAGACGAGCAATCCAGACTGTTGGCCGGTCGGAGCATCATTGATGCCTGTCGTCTTGGAGATTGAGGCAGCAAAACCGCCAGGAGATATTGTCCGTCAATACAAACTGTCCGGCATTCTAGATGCTATGAAAGCAATGGGAGCCGAAGCGCTATTGCTGGGCTGCACCCATTTCCCATACATGAAAAAGGAGCTGGCAGATCTGAAGATCATGACAATTATCGACCCTGCCGATCGTATGGCTGAAATTTTGCAGGCCGGTATTTAGACGAAAAAGCTCAGAAAAAATTTGCAAAAGACATTGATGTAATGATTACAATTATGTTATAATACCATATAAGCAAACAGCTGATAGAGCAAAAGGAGGAGACAGAATGGAATTGAAGGGATCAAAGACGGAGAAAAATCTGTGGGAAGCGTTTGCCGGTGAATCACAGGCGAGAAACAAGTATACGTATTATGCCAGCGTAGCAAAAAAAGAGGGGTATGAACAGATTGCCGGTGTTTTTATTGAGACTGCAGACAATGAAAAAGAGCATGCAAAGATGGCTTTCAAGTTCTTGGACGAGCTCGGCGATACCGTTGCCAATCTAAAAGCTGCCGCTGCTGGTGAAAATTATGAGTGGACTGAAATGTACAAAGAGTTTGAGAAAACTGCCCGGGAAGAAGGTTTTGAGGAAATCGCCGACTTCTTCCATGAAGTAGCGGAAGTAGAAGAAGAGCACGAAAAGCGATACCGCCAGCTGTTGGCTCGGGCGGAAAGCGGGGAATGTTTTAAGCGGGAAGTCGAAATCAAATGGCATTGCCGCAATTGCGGATATGTGCATGTCGGCAAAGAACCACCTGAAAAATGCCCGGCCTGCTACCATCCTCAGGCCCACTATCAGCCAAAGCCTGACAACTATTAAGCATGAAGCCAATCCGAACGTGGCGTTGTACAGTATGCGGCTACCTGCATACTGGTGATGATCCGCCGGAGGAGTGTCCTGTATGTGGTGCTCCGGCAACTGATTTTACGCCGGTTACGGAAACTGATGATACTGCGGACAGGCCGAGGAAAGACTCCGGACCTTCCGCAGTTTCTGTCGTTCCAGCCAGTGCAGAGGGGAAAGGACAGGATGCGTCTCTTTTTTCCATAACCTATGGTTTGTACATCATCAGCTCCCGGGATGGGGAGAAGCTGAATGGGCAAACCAACAATACACTTTTTCAAATCACAGCTGACCCAGCGCGTATTGCTTTGGGGATTCATAAGGCTAATCTAACCCATGATTACATCGTGCGCAGCGGACTGGCAGCGGTGACGGTGCTGGGACAGAATGGCCTGGATTATGTGCGTCGCTTCGGGTTCCAAAGCGGCCGAACGGTGGATAAATTCAGCGATGTCCAGTTCCAGATGTCACCAGAATTGGGGTGCCCGGTCTTGGGGGATCAAGTGGCCTACATGGAGTGTCTGGTGGTGCCTGATCTTTTAGTCAGTCTGGATACCCATACACTTTTTGTCTGTGATGTAGTAGGTGGAGGCATTCTGCAGGGTGGAGATCCAATGACTTACAGTGATTATCGTCGTCTAAAAAGCAGTCGATAATCAAGGAACGATCCAAAAGCCGTGTCACTTTCTTAGTGAGGCGGTTTTTCTATTTGACAATGACTCAGACAAGAGTAGGCCGACCCATTGCAGGAGAACCAGGGCAAAACGCGTATTATACAGAGGAACGAAAGGAGTGAAACCTTAATGGAAGCTGTGTTGAGCACTGAGCTGCAAGCAATCATCGCACCGGAACGAATTCTTTACAATCAGCCCTTAGCGCCGTATACATCCTTTGGCATCGGCGGGCCGGCAGACATTTTTGTTATGGCTGAATCCGATGATGAAATTGCAGCACTGGTGCAGTTTTGTCTGAGACATAAATTACCCCGTTTCATTATGGGTAAAGGCACCAACTTACTGGTGCGGGATAAAGGTGTGCGCGGAATGATCATCCACCCTGTCGGTGCACTTGCCAAAGTGGTTGTTGAAGGAACCACGCTGATTGCCGGAGGCGGGGCAAGCTTGGCCGACGCGGCTGCGCAGGCAGCACGAGCCGGGTTAACCGGCATGGAATTTGCCCAGGGGATTCCAGGCACAGTTGGTGGTGCAGTGATCATGAACGCTGGTGCCTACGGTGGGGAAATGAAGGATATCGTCAGGAAGGTACACGCCATTTTGCCCGATGGTCAGTCGAAAATATTTGAAGATACTGAAATGGCATTCGCTTACAGGATGAGCATTCTTCAAGGGGCGGAAGCCATTGTTACCAAGGTAGAGATTCGCCTGCAACCGGGGGATAAAGCGATCATCCGGGGCACCACAGAAGAGCTGCAACGCCGGCGGTGGGATAAGCAACCTTTGGATTTGCCCAGTGCTGGCAGTGTCTTTCGCAGACCGTCGGGGCACTTTGCTGGTGCACTGATAGAAGGAGCCGGTCTAAAAGGATTTCGTATTGGGGATGCCCAGGTATCGGAAAAACATGCAGGATTCATTGTAAATCTCGGGCAGGCGACTGCAGCAGATGTGATTGCTCTGATTGACTATATCCAAAAGAAAGTCCTGGAGCATAGCGGGGTACACCTGGAGACTGAAGTACGGATCGTTGGGGAAGAATAGGGGGGCACGGCATGCTGCACATTGTGTTGGTTGAACCAGAGATTCCGCAGAATACCGGGAATATTATCCGCACCTGTGCGGCAACCGGCAGCTGTTTGCATTTGATTAAGCCGCTGGGCTTCTCCCTGGAAGACCGTTATCTGAAACGAGCCGGGCTTGACTATTGGCCGCTGGCTGACATGGAGGTGTGGGATTCACTGACGGCTTTGCAGACAACGTTTCCCCACCACCGCTACTGGTATGCAACGACCAAAGGCAGCCGGAATTATGCCGAGATCATTTACAGGGACGAAGACATGCTCGTTTTTGGGAAAGAGACCCAAGGATTGCCACGAACGCTTATT
>CAZDAI010000174.1:0-3053 GCA_964503545.1 uncultured Candidatus Sumerlaeota bacterium | reverse complement strand
ATATGCACAGGCTGGTCAGGCAGTTGAGTCGTGCAATGGCTCTGCTCATTTTGCTCGGAGGCATACGTGCTTTTATTCTATTGGATTATCATCGGGTTCTGGCAGGACCGATTACAGGAGTAAACCCTCTGATCCAGCCTGCTCCTGCTGAGTTTGTTGAGACAGAGCAAGGACTGCAGCTGATTAATCAGGAACCGGTTGACCCGGAAGCCGTCCAGGACTACCTTAACGGGCTAGTTTGCACGGGTTGCAGCAGACGTTGCTTTTTACTGAAACCTGAGTGCCAGATTGGACTCCGGCAACGGTGTGAAGCGGAAGCCCTCTTCATGGAACATTTTTCTCAACAAAATGACCAGAATCCTCTGGGGGATGATTCTAGTGATAAACTGACTGATCGGATTTGTACCGGATGCAGCCGCAGCTGCCTGCTGACTCAACCAGAGTGTCTGATCGGTGTTCGGCAACTTCAAAAAGTTCAGGAATTACATACAGGCAAAGAGATTAAATCTGGTGATACAGGTGAAATTGTCGAGGGCGATTCACTAACTTTCGACGGCAAGAGCGTGCAGTTTCCTCTTGTAATGGGTCTGTTTGCGGTTGGCTCCCACTACTACTTCGGATGGCAGGGCAGGCGCCGTTTTGATAAATAGTTAGGACAACATTGAAAGTTTTCAACCTTTTTTATTGCTCACCTGCGGCACTGCCGCAGGTGAGTTTTTCATGTGCTAGATTCGGCTATCGATCTTCAGCTCAGGCAAGCCCGATCAGATCAAGGGTGAAAATTGGAGGACAAAGATGCCCGGATGCCGAAGAATACTGACACTATAACCGATGGAGGGAAGTATATGGCCTATCGAATTGATAAAGCAGATCTCTTTCGCTGGAGCAAGATCCCGGCGGATGATCTGGTTGATCATCCTGAGTCAAAGGTACAGGTGCGGATGTATGATGATAAGGCTGAAGTTTTTCAGCGGATTGCTGACCTGATGGTCGATGAGATCCGTCAGAATAATGTTGCTGGAAATCCTACACGCTGGGTCTTGCCGGCGGGACCGTTGGATCAGTACGAATATTTCATCCAAAGGGTTAATCAAGAGGGTATCTCCCTGAAGAACCTCTGGGTGTTTCACATGGACGAGTTTCTGGATTGGCAGGCTCGCCCGTTTCCTGTGATGGACACCTATGAAAGTCTGGAGGGAACAATGATTCATCGCTTCTATAACAGGATTGATCCAAAACTCAATGTGCCAGAGAAACAGCGCATCTGGCCTCGGGTATCTGATTTGGATGAAATGGACCGCAAAGTAGTTGAGATGGGCGGCATTGATACAGTATGGGCTGGGGTAGGCTATAAGGGGCTGGTGGCTTTTTGCGAAGCACCTCGCTCCCCCTATTACAGCATCACCGAAGAGGAGTATGCACAATCGAAAACCCGTGTGGTCCATTTAAACGATGACACCCTGGTGGCACTGAGCCAGCGATCCTGGGGAGGTCTCTCAGAAGGGGTCCCGCCTATGTCGGTAACCATTGGATTTAAATCCATGCTAACAGCAAAACGTGCGGTATTTATGATAACTACGGGGGATTGGAAGAAGACAATTATTCGGATCATCATGTTTAGCGATCCAACGGTAGAGTATCCTGTCACATTGTTTCCCAAATACATCCCGCAAGTAATCCTGTTTTGCGATCGAAATACAGCGCAGCCGCCTCATCGGGGACAAAGCAAACTGGTATAGGGGGGAACGATATTGAGCCATACGATTCAGGCTGTGGTTGTAAATAGCCATGGGGTTGGGCAGTATGTGCATATCAATAAGCTGCCCGAACAAGGTGAAACAATTCGTGGCTGGGGGTGGCGTGTAGAGCAAGATGGAGGGAAAGGATCCAACACAGCGATTGCTTTGGGGCGTTTGGGCATCCGAGCAGCATATGTGGGCAAAGTCGGAGAAGATCCCTGGGGCGATCTGGGTGCATTGTGGATGAAAGAAGCCAATGTGGATATTCGCTGTATGTATCGCAGCAAAGAAATATCCACAGGGACAGGGCTGATTATGTTGGATGGCGAGGGGAAAAACACCATCGTACTGGGTGGAAGCAGCGGACGGGCGTTGACGAAAGAGGAAATCAGCAATGGTGTTCGTTCTTTTCCACAGGCACAGGTATTGCTGACCGGTTTTGAGATTCCCGAAGAATTATCTCTTCTGGCAGCAAAAACCGGCAAAGAACTGGGGATGTTCACAATCGTCAATCCAAGCCCGTTACCTGAAAAAAAACTCAAGGACTTAGACTATGTCGACATGTTACTGATCAACGAGGTGGAGGCCCGCGGTCTTTTCCCTGGCCATGCCGCCGGTCAAGATGATACTGAAATTCTAGAGACACTTCATCGAGAGCTCCGCTGTGGTGGAATCATTATGACTTTGGGTGAGCGGGGTGTGTTGGGCTGTGATGCAGCCGGTTTATGGAAGATCCCTGGGCACACGGTCCCCACGATCGATACAACCGGGGCTGGAGATGGTTTCGGAGCAGCCTTTGCAGCCAGGATAATCGAAGGCAAGTCGGTGCGGGCGGCAAGCCGGTGGGCAAACGCTTATGCAGCTTATACAGTACAGCATATGGGGACGATTCCGTCTTATCCCCAGCGCGAAGAATTCGAAGATTTTCTTTGCAGCATCGGTTATACCGACTGCGACAAATAACTGAAAGAGAAGGGGCCGATAAAATGAATCGTAAAAACCGTGAACTAGCAATTCAACTGAGGCATGATTTGCACAAGCATGCAGAAGTATCCAATCAGGAGACATGGACAAAAGCACGTCTGATCCAATTTTTGCGGGAGCATACAAAACTGGAGATTGTTGATCGAGGGCGTTGGTTCTACGCAATATACCATGCGGGAGAAGGGAAAAAGAACATTGCATTCCGGGCAGATTTTGATGCACTGCCGATGGATGAGAAAATTGATCTGCCCCATGCATCGCAGAATCCAGGTGTGTCTCATAAATGTGGTCATGATGGACATGTTGCCAGTCTTGCCGGCTTTGCCTTGG
>CAZDAI010000173.1:0-3087 GCA_964503545.1 uncultured Candidatus Sumerlaeota bacterium | reverse complement strand
AGTGCATCCTTGAAAGAGCGGCTTTCTAGAATCTGTGGCCGTAATTCCCGGATGGTGCGCTTTAATTCATTGAGTCCTTCCCGGGTTAGCTCCTGGGCATTTTTAATATCTGCTGCAGCCTGATCCGGATCCATGGCAACCATTTTCTTTGCGGCTTCCATCTGTACCAGCAAAGCCGTCAGCGTATGTGCCAGTGTGTCATGAATCTCTCTGGACATGCGCACCCGTTCTCTCTCCACTGACAAGGCCTCAGCTTGCTGCATATGTTCCAGAAGCCGCTGGTAGGTATCTTCCAGTTCTTCATTGGTTCGTGCCAGTTTCTCCCGTTCTGTAATCTGCACTTTCACAATATAGCTCATAAAATAGACAAACATGATGGATACGATCCAAGCCGGTGCAAGATCCATGATAACCGGCCAGAACTCTGCATTGCCTGCCCGCAAGGCGGCGCTCAAAGGCATGCCAAACAGCACAGCCGCTGCTGTGATCAGACCATAGATTCTGGGGAAAACAATGGTGCTCTCTGACACTGTGACAAAAAAAAGATATACAAAATAGCCTACCCGGACGGGCAGGATGCTGATGCCTATAATAAGGAAGACCTCCAGGACGATGCTGGCATAGCTGATCGGGGTTTCTCCATAGCGACCGTAAAGATATTCCTGGCGAAAGAAGCTGTTGCTTACCAGCAGCGCAATCAGGACAGCCAGAATCTCGATACCCGCCCGTCCATGTTCGGCAATGAGCAAAAATGAGACGAGTATATAGGTAACCAGCTTAATGCTTGTTAAAAGTGTATTACCGCGCCGTAAAAGTTCAGGCATACCGATCCCTCCCGCTAGACTCTGGGAAATATTACTTTAAAGAGATTGCTGGCTCCGATACTGACAAACTTTACTGGTCCGATCTGAGAGAATGCATTCTGCATCCGGTTCATGCCCTGTCCGGTCTTTAAAAACCGTTTGTGGTCGTCCATAGCCAGCAAACGCTGATACAGCCAAGGATTTCGTCGGCTGACCTGATCCGGTTTGAGCATGCGCATTCGCTGGGTGCCTGCGATCAAAGCTCCGGGATTGGTAATCTCCAGACTTTTTTCTTTCACAACAATGGTAATACCCCGGGTGAAATCTAGATAGTCACGATGGGCTAGGGCATTGGCAACCGCTTCCTCCACTGCACTATAAGGATAGCTGTTGTCTGTCACCCATTGGCGCACCTTGTCCATTGCCTGCTCCAGTAGGGATAAGATACTGCCGGTAAGCAATTCAACTTCATTTCCATGTTCAACCTTGATATAGGCATGGGGCAGATAGAGGCTCGGGTTTTTACCGAACAGGAGCATCCCTCCCACCGTTATTTTCGGCTCATTTCGCCCGGTTCCATTGCTAATGATGCCCAGTGCTTCCAGCAGCAGATCGCTGGGTTGTGTGCCCTGCACACCAAATGACCCCAAAAACTCCTCGATCAAAGCCATATTCAGATCTTCTTTGCGAGCCCCTTTTACCAATGTCGTCTCATAGCTGAACAAGCCATTTTCCTGCATCATGCCGGCGATCTCACTACGGCGCGCAACATCCGTGGTCGATCCCCGGCGCAGAAAAAAAGCTCCGCTGGCGAGCATCTGGTGGGGGTAATTATTGCTGCGATAGACCACCAGGACAGCCAGATCCTTATCTTTCCACTTGACAAATTCCAGGCCGACGGTGACAGGGGGATCACTGCGGCTGTAGATAATCTGCTGAATCCTTTCTTCGGAGAAATCCTGCGGGTCGATGCCCACCACATTCCGGGTTTTATCTTCCACCCCAAAGATAATGTAGCCCCTGCCGCCCCGTGCATTGGCAATGGCGATTACATCCCGGGTGAGCTCCCTTTTCTCACTTTCCGTTTCCAGGCTGAGCTTCAGCTTGAAATCATGTTTCGGTCCTTCATGTGTACGCAATAGTTGCCGCAGTTTATTCTTGTCCATAATTCCTCCTCACATTAGAGAAAGAGCAGCAGACTCACCGCCATGACCACCATGCCGGCGAACAATCCATATATACTCAAATGGGGCTCCCCGTATTCCCGTGCTGCCGGTAGCAGTTCATCCAGGGAAATAAAAATCATGATTCCGGCTGCAAGAGCAAACAGAACGCCAAACAAGGCTTCGCTGAAATAGCGGGAAAGCAGCAAAAAACCGACCAGGGCTCCCACCGGTTCAGCCAAACCAGAAAGAAATGAATATATCAAAGCCTTCATTCGGTTCCCTGTGGCATAGTAGATGGGAACCGATACGGCAATTCCTTCCGGAATGTTGTGGATCGCAATGGCAACAGCTACAGCGATCCCCAAGCTAGGATCCTTTACTGCAGCGACAAAAGTAACAAGCCCTTCGGGAAAATTATGAATCGCCACCACCAGGGCTGTAAACATCCCCATGCGCATCAACTTCTCATCTTCCACTTCCTTGGGATCCTCATCCATGTCTTCGATCATCCTCACTTCGTGGGGATTCTCCGCAGACGGCACAAACCTGTCAATGAGGGCAACCAGAATAAAACCGCCAAAAAAGGCTGCCGTTGCCACCCATTGTCCCTGGACCATTCCTAAAACATCCACAAGGGACTCTTTGGCCTTCCAGTAAATCTCCACCATGGATACATAGATCATCACTCCGGCAGAAAAACCCAGGGCAACAGAAAGAAACCGTGTATTGGTCCGCCGTGTGAAAAAAGCCATTAGCCCACCAATACCCGTTGACAGTCCGGCTGCCAGTGTCAGGGCAAATGCAAACAGAATGCGATCTGAAAACATGCAACCCCTCCCATTGTCTTCTATTCTCCGCGTATAACCGGATGACGAATGATGGTCTTGCGCTTATCCGGCAGCACTTTACGTGGGTCAGACAGATAGATCTCATGGTGGCTGCCACCGCGCCCTACCTGATCGACCCAGCCTTCATTTGCGCAAAACTGAGAAATCTTTGCCACACTATCAGGTTCCGTCTCATATGCTCCCACATGCATGATCTGCACAGCGTCCCCTTCATAAAACAATTCCAGACGCGGTGATTGACGGCCCATATCCAATCCCTTGTTCTGATGC
>CAZDAI010000172.1:0-3122 GCA_964503545.1 uncultured Candidatus Sumerlaeota bacterium | reverse complement strand
AGTTTAAAGTTCTTCAGAAAGTCAATGAGATGGATCTGGTCTTTACCGGCGAACATGGCCAGCCGCTGCACCCAAAATCCATCATCAACCAGTTTAACCGCATGATCAAAAAGGCTGGTGTCTCACAGATCCGATTTCATGATCTCAGACATACACACGCCACCATACTGCTGCAGCAAGGGATTCATCCAAAAGTAGTCTCTGAAAGACTCGGGCACAGCCAGATCAGCATAACCATGGATACTTATTCCCATGTACTCCCCGGGCTCCAGGAAGAGGCCAGCAGAAGCATCGAAAATGCGGTTTTGAACCACAAAAAAGATGGATAAAAAAGCGTTTGTTAGCAAAATGTTAGCAAAATAGGTTTTTGACAGTCTACTGCATAAAACAAAAACCGCGCAAACCCGCGCGGTTACTTGATTTCAATGGTCGGAGTGAAAGGATTCGAACCTTCGGCCTCTTGAACCCCATTCAAGCGCTCTACCAAACTGAGCTACACCCCGATGCAGAACATGTCCATTATACCGTATTCCCTCAAGCAGTTCAAGGTATTTCGTCAGGATTTACACGGTTTACGAAGTAAACCCATTACCCAATTCAAAGATGTCATGGATTTTCTGTACAGCCTCATCGGCAAACCGCTCTTGGATCAGACAAGAGATCTTGATCTCTGAAGTGCTGATCATTTCAATATTGATCTTTGCAGTGGCTAGGGCTTTGAACATCTTGGCAGCCACTGAAGGGTTTCCACCTAGACCGGCTCCCACAATGGATACTTTCGCGACATTCATGTCATAAACCACACCTTTAGCCTCCAGCTGATCGGAAAGTTTCTGCATGGCCGTGACGGCTTTTTTCAGATCTTCTTCTGAGACGGTAAATGAGATATCATTGACCCCGTCACGCTTGATGCTCTGAATAATCATGTCTACGCTGACATTGTCTTCAGCCAGGGCTTCGAACACCTGACTGGCCACACCGGGAATATCGGGGACTTCCATAATGGCCACTTTGGCCACATTTTTGTCACAGGTCACACCGCTTACTACTAGTTCCTTCTCCAACAGCCCAACCTCCTTCACTATGGTTCCCGGATTATCACTGAATGTAGAACGCACATGGATGGGAACACCATGATTCTTCCCGTACTCCACCGCTCGGGGCTGGAGTACGACAGCTCCCAGACTGGCCATCTCCAGCATTTCATCATAGGATACTTCTGCAAGTTTGCGCGCATCGGGTACCACGCGCGGGTCCGCAGAGTATACTCCCTCCACATCCGTATAGATTTCACAGACATCCGCTTTAAGACTGGCTGCCAGTGACACCGCTGTGGTATCTGAACCGCCCCGACCCAAGGTGGTAATGTCATTATCTTCATTAAGTCCTTGAAAGCCGGCTACAATGACAATCTTGCCCAACTCCAATTCCCGCTGCATCCGGTGGGTGTGGACTTCCACAATTCGTGCCTTACGATGAACCTTGTTGGTGATGATGCCCACCTGAGCACCCGTCAACGAGATAACCGGCTGCATTTGTGCTTCAATGGCCATGGACAGAAGGGATATGGAAACTTGCTCTCCTGTTGCTAACAGCATATCGATTTCCCGATCCGATGGTGAATCTGTGATCTCTTTTGCCATGGCAATCAGATGATCAGTGGTATCGCCCATGGCAGATACCACCACAACCAACTGGTTTCCTTTTAGTTTTTCTTTCACAATCCGGGCTGCCACATTCTTAATCTTTTCTGGTGTAGCCACGGAACTGCCGCCATATTTCTGTACAATGAGTCCCATATTAAAACCTCCGCCCTATTGTGCCACTGCTTCCCCTGCGTCTTCCCCAACTGTGTGGGCTCCTGCGAGACAAACTTCTGTCTCCATCACCCGACTGGCTATGTGATGCTTTGCAAAAGCTTGCTGCATTGCAGAACCGATCGCTGCCAGATTGTCCCGGGCAAAAGCAATAATGGTTGGCCCGGACCCGCTGATCACCACTGCCAGTGCCCCTGCTTCTTTTCCCGCACTGAATACATCGGGCAAACCGGGAATCAAAGGGGCTCGGTAAGGCTGATGCAGACGATCATTCATCGCAGTGCCCAATACATCCAGATTGCCAGACATCAACCCGGCCACCAGCAAAGAGGAACGGCTGACATTGTACACGGCATCCTGGAGGGACACCTCTTTGGGCAGTACTTTACGCGCTTCTGCTGTCGTCAGTTGAAAATCCGGAATCGCAACCACGGCTTTTAGTTCTCTGGGCAGTTCAGTTTTTACAAAGACAACATCTTCCCCGTTCATGCAGGAGATGGTCAGACCCCCCAAGAGGGCTGGCGTAATATTATCCGGATGCCCTTCCACCCGTGTAGCCAGCATCAGCAACTCGGCGTCTGACAACACCCGGCCCGCCAGATGACTGGCTGCCACCATGCCGCCGATGATGGCGGCGGCGCTGCTGCCCAACCCGCGCGCTATGGGAATTCCATTGTGCAGATGGATTTTCAGTCCCGGTACCGGAAGGTTTAAATAGTTGTAAACCTGGGCAGCGGCTTTGTAAACGATGTTGGTTTCATCTCCTGGAATGAACTCAGCGCCTTCTCCTGTGATTTCAAACTCCAATCCTGCTTCAATTGCTTCCATACTCACCCGGTTGTAGAGCGCCAGAGCCAGTCCCAGTGTGTCAAAGCCTGGCCCTAGATTGGCTGTTGTTGCCGGCACGCGAATCGTAATCATTTCCGCCACCTCCTCTCAGTCTGCCAGCTGCAATCCGAAACGCAGGGCAAGGATCGTATCCTTCGCTCCTCCTGCTCCCAGATAGGCTGCAATCAGTTCATTTTTCATCCCCAGTGTCAAATCCCCCACTCTTGCGGCCCAAATTCCCTGACTCTGGTCTTGTACCCACAGTTTAAAATTCTGGGCCCCAAATGGCTTGAGCATTTCTGCCAGCTCATTTTCCGGATCCTCGGTTCTGGTCTGCCAGCGCAGATAGTATTCACCCGGGTTACTGTCAGCAAGCACTGCCTGGGGTACAGGTTTGACATTTTCCGTATAAGCACTGCGCACCACCCGTACCAAATCGGAGACAACGGCACTGCCGGTGGGCAGCTGCCCAGCCCC
>CAZDAI010000171.1:0-3208 GCA_964503545.1 uncultured Candidatus Sumerlaeota bacterium | reverse complement strand
GTATGGTTCACCAACCATTACCAAAGACGGTGTTACCGTCGCCAAAGAGATTGAGCTGGAAAACCCCTATGAAAACATGGGCGCGCAGCTGCTCAAAGAAGTTGCTTCCAAGACGAACGATGTAGCGGGTGACGGTACCACAACCGCCACTGTGCTGGGCCAGGCGATTGTGACAGAAGGACTGAAGAATGTCGCCGCCGGAGCCAATCCCATGATCCTGAAAAAAGGCATCGATAAAGCAGTACAGGTAGCTGTGGAAGAAATCAAAAAGATGAGCATCCCCATAGTGGGCAAAGAAGACATCGCCCATGTGGCCTCCATTGCTGCCAACGATCCGGAAATCGGTTCTTTAATTGCCGATGCTATGGATAAGGTAGGCAAAGACGGTGTTATTACAGTGGAAGAGTCCAGAGGGACAGGCACCACCGTGGAAACAGTTGAAGGGATGGAGTTTGACAAAGGCTACATCTCCCCCTATTTTGTCACCAATGCCGAAAGTATGGAGGCAGAGTTTGATAATCCCTTTATCCTGCTTTATGAAAAGAAAATCTCAGCGATCAATGACCTGATCAGCGTACTGGAAAAAGTTATGCGCATGGGTCGGCCTTTGATAATGATTGCCGAAGATGTAGAAGGTGAAGCCCTGGCTACTTTGGTCGTCAACCGCCTGAAAGGTACCCTGCAGGTTGCCGCGGTCAAAGCCCCTGGCTTTGGCGATCGACGCAAAGCCATGATGGAAGATCTGGCAATCCTCACCGGCGGTCAGTTCATCACAGAAGACCTGGGACTGAAATTGGATTCTGTGGATATTGCCATGCTGGGTGAAGCCAAGAAAGTCCGTATCACCAAAGAAAAAACTACCATTGTTGAAGGCAAGGGTGAAAAAGATAAGATTACCGGCCGTGTTTCTCAGATCAAAAAACAGATCGAGGAAACCGATTCCGATTACGATCGGGAAAAACTCCAGGAACGACTGGCAAAACTGGCTGGTGGTGTGGCCGTGATTCAAGTCGGCGCATCCACCGAAACCGAATTGAAAGAAAAGAAATATCGGATCGAAGATGCGCTGGCTGCGACTCGGGCGGCTGTCGAAGAAGGTGTTGTTCCCGGTGGCGGTGTGGCCTACATCAACGTTCTCAAAGCCTTTGAAGGCATTCAGGCAGAAGGGGATGAAAAAGTAGGCGTTCAGATCGTACGACGAGCCCTGGAAGAGCCGGTGCGGCAGATTGCAGCCAATGCCGGTATGGAAGGCTCTGTGGTCGTTGAACGGATTCGGCGGGAAGACACACCTGGATTTGGTCTCAATGCTTTGACTGAAGAGTATGTGGATATGATTAAAGCCGGTATTGTTGATCCGGCCAAGGTGACCCGCAGTGCGCTGCAGAATGCAGCCAGTGTGGCGTCGATGCTCCTCACCACCGAAGCGGTTGTATCAGATATCCCCAAAAAGGATAAGAGCGGCGGCCATGGCATGCCGGATATGGATTACTAAAACCATAAGCAAAAATACCGGAGGAAAATCCTCCGGTATTTTTAATCCCTGACAGGGCAGGGGAATGGCTGTTTTTCGGCGAACAGTTACAGCGTCTGGAAAAACGGGAACTTAGACGAACGGAGGCGTATACCATGGACCGACTGGATCCGTACAGTGTGCGGCAGGCCATCCGGGCCGGCACATTCCGCAGTCCCACACCCGGGCTGGCACCGGGCTATGCCCAGGCCAACCTGGTGATTCTGCCCCAGGCCGCCGCTTATGATTTTTTGCTTTTTGCCCAACGCAATCCAAAACCCTGTCCGCTTCTGGAAGTAACGGATGTGGGCAGTCCGGAGGCACGACGCAGTGCTTCGGGTTCAGATCTACGCACAGATATTCCCCGCTATCGGGTGTACCGCAATGGGGTATTAACAGAAGAGCTCGATCATCTGAAGGATCACTGGCAGGATGATTTTGTCTCATTTTTGCTGGGCTGCAGTTTTACTTTTGAAAATGCCATGCTCCAGGCAGGCATCCCGGTACGCCATATTGAAGAGGGGCGGAATGTATCCATGTACCGGACCAGTTTACCTTGTGATCCGGCGGGCATATTCTCTGGCAACATGGTTGTATCCATGCGGCCGATTCCGGAATCCTTGATTGTGCGTGCTGTTCAAGTCACTTCTCGATACCCGGCAGTCCATGGCGCGCCGGTGCACATAGGCAATCCGGCAACCATTGGCATCAAGGATCTTGCAAAACCGGACTTTGGCGATGCAGTAACCATCCACCCCGGAGAAGTACCGGTTTTTTGGGCCTGCGGGGTTACGCCTCAGCTGGTGGCTGCGCAATCCAAGCCACCGCTGATGATTACCCATGCTCCGGGACACATGTTTGTCAGTGACATCCGGGATGAATCATTGTCTGTATTATAACGGGAGGTGCTCTATGAACATACCCTGGGAGGAAACAGCTGCCTTTTTAGAAAACATGATTCTGGACGATCCGGCAGGCCGGGGCGTGATTCATTTTTATGAGCCCGGTGATCTTGCCGGGGCCGCTGGAGCCCTGGCAGCCAGTGAACGGGTTATCATTATCACCGGCTTTTATATCCTAGCTGCAGCGGCAGCTGAATCAGACGGTCCCCCGGGGGCTGCCGTGCTGGCCCGGGCACTGCGCCGACTGGGTAAAGAAGTACTGGTGGTCACCGATACGGCCAATGAAGCCGTGGTGCGGGCTGCGTGCTCTGTGCTGGATCAAGGTATTCCCATTGCCGTTTTTTCACCCTTGGCGGGGGAAGCGGTTTACCGGGAACTTCTGGAACAATTTCAGCCCACCCATGTGGTGGCAGTGGAACGCCCGGGACGATCCGTGGATCATTGCTATTATACGATGCGGGGCGATGACATCAGCGACCATACGGCTCGACTGGACTGGCTGGTTCTATTGGCAGGGGAATACCAGGCTGTTACCATCGGCTTGGGTGATGGTGGCAATGAAATTGGCATGGGGCGCGTCCGGGACCGGGTAATCGCCCATGTACCCTACGGGGCAAAGATTGCCTGTACGGTTCCCACCGACTGGATCATTACAGCGGGAGTGACCAACTGGGCAGCCTATGCGCTGGTGACATTGCTGGCACTCGATTTTGATCAGGAGCTGCTGCACAGCCCGGAAGAAGAAGAAGCGATGCTAAAGGCCATGACCCGGGCAGGCTGTGTGGATGGCAATCTC
>CAZDAI010000170.1:0-3248 GCA_964503545.1 uncultured Candidatus Sumerlaeota bacterium | reverse complement strand
CGGTGAACTTTCGTGTTAAGTGCCGGGAATATGCATTAAAGTACCGGGATATTCAGCGGGAAGAGTTTCGCCGGCTGGGCGTGCGGGGCGATTGGGAGAATCCTTATATGACCCTGCATCCAGAGTTTGAGGCAAAGCAGGTGGAAGTGTTTGGGGAAATGGCTAAACGCGGCTATATCTACAAAGGGCTCAAGCCGGTGTACTGGTGCGCATCCTGTGAGACAGCACTGGCAGAAGCTGAGGTGGAGTACGGTGAGAGACGCTCACCCTCCATTTATGTCCGCTTTCCCTTCCCGGCCGGACAGGCTCAGGCAGAAACCGAACTGCCGGTTTCTGTAGTGATTTGGACCACAACACCTTGGACCCTGCCGGCCAATCTGGCCATCGCTTTGCACCCTGATTTTGTTTACGCTTTTGTTGAGACAGACACAGAGGTACTGATTGTGGCCAGCGAGCTGGTGGATACTGTGATGCGCCAGGTTGGCATTGAAAACTACCGGATCACAAAAAAGGTAGCAGCCAAGGATCTGGAAAATATGAAAGCCCGTCATCCCTTTATCGACAGAGACTCTCTCATCGTGTTAGGGGATCATGTCACTTTGGATCAGGGTACAGGTTGTGTGCACACAGCGCCCGGACACGGACTGGAAGACTACGAGGTTGGACAGCGGTATGAACTGCCAATGATCCAACCCCTAGACAGTCGCGGTCGGTTCATGGAAGAGGGCGGTAAATTTGCCGGCCTCCACTACGATAAAGCCAATAAAGAAATTACGAAAGAACTGGAAGAGCGGGGTGCGCTTTTGCACATCTCCTTCTTTAACCATCAGTACCCCAACTGCTGGCGCTGCAAGGAACCGGTCATCTACCGGGCCACCGAGCAGTGGTTTGCCTCTGTGGAAGGGTTTCGCAGCCAAGCGCTGGAAGCCATTGAGAATGTCCAGTGGATTCCCGGCTGGGGGAAAGAACGGATTCGCAATATGGTTCGCGATCGCCTGGACTGGTGTATTTCACGGCAACGGGTCTGGGGAGTACCCATTCCCATCTTCTACTGTCGGGAATGCGGCAAAGAACTGATCACGGATGAATCCATTGAGGCGGTGGCCAAGCTGTTCAGACGAGAAGGTTCAGACAGCTGGTTTGCCCTGGAGGCCGGGGAGATTCTCCCGCCGGGTACTCGCTGCAGCGCTTGTGAGGGCAGTGATTTTCGCAAAGAGACAGATATTATGGATGTCTGGTTCGATTCAGGTTCCAGTCATGCTGCTGTTTTGGATACTCATCCGGACCTGCGTTGGCCGGCGGATCTGTACCTGGAAGGCAGCGACCAGCATCGTGGCTGGTTCCAGTCTTCACTGCTGACTGCGGTTGCTACCCGCAACCGGGCACCTTACGAAGCCGTACTCACCCATGGATTTGTCGTGGATGGCGAAGGCAGGAAGATGTCCAAATCTCTGGGCAATGTAATCTATCCCCAGGAAGTAATCAAAGAGTTTGGCGCAGATATTCTCCGTCTTTGGGTCGCTTCTTCGGATTTCAAAGCGGATATCAGTGTATCAAAAGACATCCTCAAACAGATGGCAGAAGTGTACCGGAAGATCCGCAACACAGCGCGGTTTATCCTGGGCAATCTCTATGATTTTAATCCGGACACCGATCGGGTGGCGTATGCGGATATGCCGGAGATTGACCGCTGGGCATTGCATCGGCTCCACAAACTGATCGAACGTGTGTCGAAGGCCTATCGTAGCTATGATTACCATATCATCTACCACAGCATCCATAATTTCTGTGCCATTGACATGAGTTCGTTCTACCTGGATGTTTTGAAAGACCGTCTGTATGCAGAGCAGGCCAACGACCCCAGACGGCGAGCCAGTCAAACGGTGATGTATGAAATCGTCCATGCACTGGTGCGCATGCTGGCACCGGTCTTAGCCTTTACTGCAGAAGAAATCTGGACATATCTGCCCAAAGAGGCCGGACTGCCGGACAGCGTTCAGCTGGCGGAATGGCCTGAGGTTCAAACGGACTACATACATGAAGAGCTTGGCGCTGTCTGGGATAAACTCCTGGATGCCCGGGAAGCGGCAGCCAAGGCTTTGGAAATGGCTCGCAAAGAAAAAATTATCGGCCAGTCCCTGGAAGCGGAAGTGGATCTGTATGTCTCGGATGCTTGGCAAAAGATGCTGCAACCCTATGCCGATCTGCTACCCATGATCCTGATTGTCTCTAAAGCAACACTGAAACCAGAAGGAGAAGCGCCACCTGATGCGATCACGGAAGAAGGGGTGGAAGGGGTCCGTGTTGTTGTTCAGCGGGCCAGTGGCATCAAATGTGAACGTTGCTGGAATTACCGGGATGATGTGGGAGAGGATGAGGATCATCCCACCATCTGCGGGCGCTGCGCTGCTGTATTAAAAAGCAGTCAGGAATAAGTGCAGAGGGCGCGGGCTAAAACCCGCGCTTTTCCTTGGGAGGGGCATAGTATGGGTAAAAAAACAGTGGGTATTATTGGCGGGATGGGCCCAGACGCAACCGTTGATCTGTTTCAGAAAATCATTCGGGCAACACCGGCCGAAAAGGATCAAGACCATCTGCGCATTCTCATCGACAACAATCCGGCGATACCGGACCGAACCCGGGCAATCCTCTATGATGGGGAGAGTCCGGTGCCGGCGCTGACGGCCACCGCTAAGAATCTGCAGAAAAGCGGTGCCAATTTTCTGGTTATGCCCTGCAACACCGCGCATTACTACCATCATCTGCTCACCCGGGTCGTTGCCATTCCAGTGCTGCACATGATGGCTGAGACAGCGCAGTATATCCGCACAGAGCACCCTGAAGTGCGCAGAGTGGGACTGCTGGCAACTGATGGGACAGTCCAGTCCAGGCTTTATCATCGGTGCCTGGAGGATACGGGTCTGACTGTTTCTGTCCCGGACGGTGTGCATCAACGAATTCTGATGGAGGCGATCTATGGTGCCGATGGAATTAAAGCGGGACAACGGATGGCTCCTGCTGTGCGTGTCCAGCGGGTTGCGGCTCATTTGATCGAGGCCGGTTGTGAACTGCTGATCGCCGGCTGTACGGAAATTCCGCTGGTTCTCACCGATGGGGATTGTGTGGTGCCGGTGGTGGATGCCACCTGGGTATTGGCCAGAGCAGCTGTCAGAACTGCCTTGGCCGATTGTGACGACAATGGAGGGCAGGGGTCATGAGTGCTGTTGTGATCGGACTGACGGTTTTTA
>CAZDAI010000169.1:0-3256 GCA_964503545.1 uncultured Candidatus Sumerlaeota bacterium | reverse complement strand
TCTTCCCCCCAGTTATATTTCTCTTTTACTGCCCGGCGACCGTTTTCTCCCATCCGGCGGGCTTCCTCCGGATGGTCCAAGAGGTGCTGAATCGCCCGGGCGACGGCCCCCACATCCGTGGGTTTTACCGTGATGCCACAGCCAACCTCCTCAATGACCTGTGTCCAAAGGACAAAGTCGGTGCATATAAGCGGTAAACCAGCGAGCATGTACTCAAAGAATTTGGTGTTAGAGAGGTTCCCCATGGTGCCCCGGCACTGGGGGATGTATCCTAACAGGGCCATGCCCATGGCTGACTGACCGTATACATCGGAGAAGACTTGCTGCAGAGGCAGCTGACCGTGATAATTCACCTGCTGCCAACCCGGCATTGCTTGTAATTCTTCTGCGTAACGACCGATCAGCCGGCCGGCCAGATGATAGGTGCAATCGGGCACCTGCGCCAGTGCCCGGATGATGATTTCATGGTGCCACTGGCGGGAGATGGCTCCAGCAAAACAGACTGCCCTTTGGGTGTAGTCAGGTTCCGGTAACTCAACTTCAGGATCCACAATGCGAAAGTTGAGGATCATTGCCACATTTTCGTTATACTGGCGATAGCGCTCTTCTGTCCAGGGATAACAAACCACCGCCCCATCCAAATGGCGGATGGCCCGGCCTTCATAGATGCCATAAAGGCGTGAAGTCATGGGTCGGAGCAGACGGGGGATCCATGATCGCACAGCGATGGTGGAGCAGTAGTCCTCATGGCTGTCAAAGATCACCTTCTTGCCGGCCTGTTTCAATTTCTCCCCATAGGGGAGCAGCTCCGGGTCATGGAGGTGATAGAGATCCGCATCCAACGCCAGTGCCGCAGCAAAGGCTGCCCGGGTGGTTTGGGTCATGCGCTGCCCCCGGGTGCCTTTGGGTTTTCCGATCCCCACCACCTGGACACCGGCTTCCTCCCGACTGTCCCCGGGTGCCACCAGAGATACCCGGTAACCGGCCTTGGCCAGGGATTGGCATTGTTTATGGAAGATACGGGTGTCGGTGCTGGGATGAGCACTGGTAACATGGCAAACATGGAGGTTCATGGTCAGTCTCCTTTATATATCACAATGGCTGGCATGGATGATTCACTCGCAGGGATGCAGATTCTGAATCCCTGTAATAAGCTCCACCTTCGTTCAACGACTTTTATTGCGCGTGAGCAGTAGATTCCGGATCGGGCGCAGATGCCGGGTGATGCGGCTGCGCAGCCACATGCGCTGCACCACCGGGAGCAGCTGCCGTCCGGTATCTTCCGGCAGTGTCTTTAGCCAGTGTACCACTTTTGATAATTCTTGATATCCCGGGCGAGTGTCGTAGATATAGTAATGGAGCGTCAAATGGAGTTGGTCATAAAGCCACTGGCGACTGTTCGAAAGCAAATTTCTCTCCTGCGCTTTCCGGTATACCCAGACCTTTTCTATCAGATTGGCGATGATAAAGTCAGCGGATAATCCGTAGGTGATATTTCGCCCATGGAGCCGATACACCCCCACAACATGGGGCAAACTGCAGACCTGACCGAAAAGCAGGGCCCTAAGATAGATGGGCCCGTCATTCATCATTTCCATGGCATCCAGTTCGGCCTGATCAAGAATGCTTTTTCGAAATACTGCGGGAAATGTGGAATAGGGCTTTTTATATCCCAGCTGAAAATGCGCCAAATACTCGCAGCTGTCTATGGTTCCAGTGAAACTTAGATTGCCGATGTCCACTTCCTGAGATGCAGTATACCAGACCAAGCCATTGGCGCAGACAAAGGATAAATCCGGATTGTCTAGATGCTCAAGCATAGCCAGAGCAATGAAGTCAGGATCCACATAAAAATCATCATCATCCAAAAAGACCATATATTCTCCGGCTGCCAGCTGGAAGCCGCGGCGGCGGCTGCGACCGGCATGCAGATTTTTCTCGTTGCGGAAGTATTTAACCTGGGGATACTGATTGTAGCGCTGGGCAATGACATCTCGGGTATCATCGGGGGAGCAATCATCAATTATGAGGATCTCTAGATTGGGGTAAGTTTGAGCCAAGACACTGTCCACTGCCTGACAGAGCATTTCGGCGCGATTGTATGTGGGAATAATGAAGCTGACCAGAGGGGGCTCAGGATCCCAAACGGGAAGATCCCGAGGGGGCATCGTATCCAGATACTTGTTTAGGCCTGCTTCATCCACAATATGAATCCCATGATGATTGTGTACATAAAAAAGAAACGCCTGGGGAGACAGGGTTCCGTTATGCAATGCAGACAGGGCATTTTCCAGTGCCGGGTCTGTGGATTGCAAGTATTGTCTGATATCATCTACCATGGGAAACCCTCCAGTGCAGCAACCAGTGTACGATCAATGCTGATCCGGATGGCAGGCAGGATCAGCATTGATTGTACACTGCCGTGTCAGCATTCTGCTATCATCATACTGTTTTCCAGTGCTTCTGACAAGGGCTTGCCACCATTTGCCTGACTTAGTCCCTTTCTCTGTCCAGGATATCCTTGAGATAGGCCAGGAAAGGTTCCCGCAGATCCGTTCGCCGGAGGGCATACTCTACTGTGGCTTCCAGAAAGCCCTGCTTATCCCCCACATCATAGCGGCGGCCGGTGAAACAATATGCCACCATGGATTGCTGACGCGCCAGTTCCCGAAGGGCGTCGGTGAGTTGGATCTCCCCTCCTTTGCCGGGAGGGGTGTTTTCCAGAATGGGAAAAATCTCCGGGGTAATGAGGTAACGACCTAGAATGGCCACACGGCTGGGGGCTTCTTCTGGACTAGGTTTTTCCACCAGATCGTCCACACGGTAAAGGTTATCCCCGATCTTTTCGCCAGCGACGATGCCGTACTTGCTGACATCCATATCCGGTACTTCCTGTACACCTAATACTGAACACTGGCAGTCCTCAAAAACCTTCAGCATCTGCTTCAGACAGGGCGAGTTGTCGTTGTAGACAATATCATCCCCCAAAAGCACGGCAAAGGGTTCATTGCCCACAAAGGTGCGGGCACAGTAAATGGCATGGCCCAATCCTTTTGCTTCTTTTTGGCGAAAATAGTGGATGTCGGCCATGGAGGAGACAGACTTAACAATCTCAAGCAGATCCTGTTTGTTCTTCTGTTCTAGGTCCACCTCGAGTTCTAGAGAATGATCGAAATGATCTTCGATGGCGCGTTTATTCTTTCCGGTAATGATGAGGATCTCCTTAATACCGGAAGCAATGGCTTCTTCGATGATG
>CAZDAI010000168.1:0-3263 GCA_964503545.1 uncultured Candidatus Sumerlaeota bacterium | reverse complement strand
CAATCTTTCCTGTCGACGCTGGTCTTGCTGCCACCAATCGTAGCCCTGGTAATGAATTTTATTCGAGGGGACCTGGTGTTGTCTTTGGGTCTCGTGGGCTCATTATCCATCATCCGTTTCCGAACACCCATCAAGGATACCCGGGATATGGCTTATCTCTTCTGGGTGATCGCTGTGGGGTTGGGGTGCGGGACTGACAGTTGGACCCTGGTTATCCTGTCCACGATCATTCTTTCCATTGGTATCATTTTCATGTATCTGATGGAATACGGGCGGCCCGTCCATTCTGACTTTGTTCTGGTTGTGTCCGGTCATGGCGAATACCCGGCCCGGGAAGTTGAGGGGCTGATCCGAAAGCATACCCAGACGGCCAGAATCCGTTCTCAAGAAACCAGAGACCGGAACTGGGAAATGGTCTACGAACTGAGGATGTCAAAAACCCAGGAACGAGATGCAAATCGAATGGTTCAGGTCATTCGTGACTTAAATGAAATTGATCGGGTATCCCTGTTGGCTCCCCAGCTGGCACTGCCCATGTAGTATGGAGAAAGGAGGGGAGATCATGCGCCCTCTGCTGACTCGGCGTGAAGTGTGGAGCACCTGGCGATTTGAACTAAAATACAAAGTGCCCCTCCAGCAGTATTATGCGGTACGCAATGCCATGGTTCCCCACATGGAGCCGGATGAATTTACTCGGGATCAGGATGAGTACCTGGTGCGCAGTCTGTATTTCGATACCCATCATTATCAGGCTTATCATGAAAAGATCAATGGTGATTTCGGCCGCATCAAAATTCGTGTTCGATCCTACTCAGACGAAAAGCGTATGGATAGTCCCTTGCGTGTTGAGTTAAAAACTCGCCGTGGTGCTGCCATGGAAAAATTCAGCAGCTTTGTGCCCAATCATATCTTTGAAGAGTTTATGGAAACGGGTCACTGGCCGATTAATGAAGACAATCCGGTGCTGACCGAATTTGCTCGGCTGTATCACCTTCGAACCCTCAGACCAAAACTTTTGGTCCAGTATATGAGAGAAGGACTGGTATCGCGACGCAAGGAAGACCTGCGCATTACATTTGACCATCGTGTTTGCAGCTGCAGTGCAGACGAAGTTTTTCCGGCGACGACATTTTTCCGCAATCATCACCCGGAGCTGGTCATCCTGGAAGTTAAGTGCAAGCAGGATCAGCCCCGCTGGCTTTCAACGCTGGTGCGGGATCATGGACTGAAAGTGATGGCCAACAGCAAATACACCCAGGGGGTGGAATTTGCCCGCAATGATGTGGTAACGCCCATGTGGTCTTTAGGCCATATGGAACCGGACAAGAAAATACAGCGTATATAAGAAAAACCTGCCAGCTCAGAAGAGCCGGCAGGTTTTACTTTTGCCTGCAATTGCTTTTACGAATCAGAGAACAAACCGGTACTCAGATAACGTTCGCCGGTATCCATCAATACGGTGGCGATGGTGTGGCCAGGACCTAATTTTGCTGCCAGGCGAATGGCTGCGGCAACCACCATCCCGCTGGAGGGGCCTGCCAGAATGCCCTCTTTCTCAGCCAGTAAACGGGTGTAATGCTTCGACTCGCTGTCGGGGATTGGAACGAAATCTTCAATTAAAGTGCTGTCAAAAACAAGGGGAAAAGAACTATCCCGATTGTAGGCACCGACACCGGCTACTAGGGTGGGTACAAAAGCTGGTGATACAGCAAAAATCCGGATGTCGGGATATGCTGACCGCAACCCTTGGGCGATGCCACATAACGTGCCTCCTGAGCCGGCCCCAGCCAGGAATGCGTGAATGGGACGATCAGTTTGGGCTACGATTTCCTGTGCCGTGTGTAGACTATGACTTTCTGGATTGACCGGATTACGCATGGAGTCAGGATAGAAAGAGCCAGGATTTTCTGCACAGATGGCTTTCGCCTTGGCGATGGCCCCGGAGACCTTCTCTGCAGCAGGGGTAAGGACTACCCGGGCTCCGTAGGCGCGGATCAGTTGCTGACGCTCGATACTGGCGTTGTCAGGCATCACAATCACCACCGGATAGCCTTTGGCAGCTCCTACGGCTGCCATGGCAATCCCGCCATTACCGCTGCTAGCTTCTACGATGAGGTCGCCAGGAGTCAGAAGGCCGTGTTGCTCAGCATCTTCGATCATCATTTTTGCGGAACGGATTTTTGCACTGCCGCTGACATTCATTAATTCCAGCTTGACCAGAATATCCGCTTGCTCTGTTCCAGGGATTCGGGAAAGACGAAGCAAAGGCGTGTTGCCGACGACTGAGAGTATGCCGGTATGAATCAATCTAATCACCTTCCTCTTCATTCATTGGAAGATCTGCACTGGAAAGCTGCTCTGTAAACCATAGACAGTCAGGATGGTCGATTTAGCTCTGCCACTGCACCCTGAGACAAAAAAGGGAGAAGTCCTTTCAATTTCATCTTAGCGGATTGTTTGGATGAACGCAAGGAGTTTCAGCGAAGGAGAATGTGATCCAAATAGAAGCAAAAAATATGTATAAAATGCTGTCAATAGTCTGAGAAAATGTCACCTAAAAGAGACGAGATTATTCTGAGAAAATGTCACCTTGAATAAGTCAAGAGAGGATTGAAAGAATTTGTGGGGACGCTGTCCCCACCCCCTGTCCTGGCCGGAAGGCAGGTGCCTGATGGGACAGGCACCTTAAAACAGGATGGAGAATCACAGAGGACTGTCAAGGGTAAACAAGCGAGTAAAACTGATCGCCCTTGACAGTCTGAAACAGGTTCTCTATGCCCATGGACGGACGGAACTAAACAGATCATCCAACATGGCCAGCATTTCAGCATCCCTCATGAAGCCATAAACCGGGCCGGGGTTTTTAGCGCTTTTTCTCCAGGGATGATCGGCCGATGGAGAAGGCAGCACTTTGGGGCCGGTTGATTTTTCAACCATATCCGTTTTCTTCGGCCGGTGAGCAAGAATGGCGGTCTGGAAAAGCTCATCTTTGTAGACGCAGCGGATTCCTTCAAGCGGATGATCCAAGACAGTCACTTTGGCCTTCGGCATGGCCTGAACGGGTTTATGATGCTGCATTAACTGATAATACAGACCCTGGTAAGAAATAGCGCCCTGGTCGATGAGAGTACGGGTATGCTTGATACAAAGCACCGTAGTGAGATCACAAGAAGAATCGATAGGGCGAAAAGCCGGGAGCGAGTCTTGCGGAACGACCGCAAATCGAAGGTTAAAATGGCGGATCATTTCCGGCAAGAACGCAT
>CAZDAI010000167.1:0-3290 GCA_964503545.1 uncultured Candidatus Sumerlaeota bacterium | reverse complement strand
TTCTTTTTTGAAACTTTCTCTCGTTACCTTCTTGACTTGTTACCACAAGTCTTGATGGAGTTCTGTATTCAGTTGACTTTATACTTTTGAGCCCTCTTTCACTTTCATAACCTGGCCGTTTCTGTAGTAAACCCTGGGGAGTTTCTTGCTGATGCGACAAAGGGTCTCCGCATCGCCGGCACCGGCTTTGGAAGACATATCCACCACTGTCAGTACAGCATCCTGCTGCGTGCCGATCAAAACGACCTCATCCCCACGTTTTACAGGTTCCGGAAGATCGGTAATGTCAACAACCACATGGCTCATCGCTACTTTTCCGACAACTGGGACCTTCTGCCCGTGAATCAGCATTTCCGCCTTGTTGCTCAGTGCTGTGGAATACCCATCAGAATACCCCATCTGTACAATGGCAATGGTCATGTCTCTGGGAGCAAAGTAGGATTGGGCATACCCGATGCTGGTGCCTGCGGGAATGTCTTTAGTATAGACAACCCGTGTTTTCCAGGAGAGAGCATCCTTAAGGGGCAAGCCGCGCTCGGGATGCCGGGCCGGGCTGTCATTACATAGGATGAATCCACACCGAACCATATCCATGTGCATATGAGGGTACTCAATCATGGCTGCACTGTTGGCAATATGCTTAATTGGAATCTCTATTCCCTGAGCTTTCAGTTCTTTCAGAACGCCCATAAAGACAGCCAGTTGGTGCTCATTGTAGGCATCTTCTTCATAGGGGGAAGCAAAATGGGAAAAGATACCCTGCAGTTCAATCCCGGGCAAAGCTTTTAAGTGCTCTGCAAAAGCATAGGCTTCATTCGGCATGACGCCGAAACGGCTGAGACCCGTATCCACTTTCATATGGACCACTGCTTTGGTATCATTGGCAATCGCTGCTTCAGATAAGGCCATAGCCAGATCGATAGTGCAGATTGTCTGTACGAGATTATGTTTTACCACCAGCTCAGCATCCTCCGGTTCAGTGATGCCCAAAAGCAGTACGGGCGCTTCAAAGCCGGCCTCTCGCAGTGACATCCCTTCTTCCAGTGTCGTAACACCCAGCCATTCTACGCCGCTTTCCAAGGCCACTGCGGCAACTTCGGCCATGCCATGGCCATAGGCATCCGCTTTTACAACGGCCATAATCATAGCATCGCCCTGTAAGGCCCCCCGAATGGTTTTCAGATTGTGGGCGACAACATCCAAGTCCACTTCCACCCACGTCTTCATCGTATCCGTTACCATCATACCGTCCTCCTCTATTCTTAAGTATGCCTTATTATATCATTCTCTCTCCTTCTTTGGGTAGGGCAGATCCTCATTCGGTTAGCGTCATTCTTCGACAGATTTCACACATGTTCGACCCGGCGCTTGCGGGCTTCACTGTAGTTTCCCTCATAACGGGTAACTGATTGTTCTGCCAGCCAGTAGGTCACAGGAAAATAACGGTCCAAAAGATACCGGTCGTGAGAGACAGCCACAATTGTCCCGGGGAAATCCGCCAGTGCTTCTTCCAGAACTTCCCGTGACTCTGTGTCCATATGATTGGTGGGCTCATCCAGCACCAGCACGTTGTGCTTTTGATGCATAATTTGCGCCCAGCGCAGACGCATCCGTTCACCACCGCTTAAACTCCCAACGGACTGAAACACCATTTCACCGAAAAAGAGAAAACGTGCCAGCAGATGCCGTGCCTGGGCTTCTGACACAGCTACAGCACTCCGAAAAGCATCCAGTACTGTCCGGGATGGATCCAGTTCGTCCCCATGCTGTGAGAGGTAGCCGACTGAGAGATTGGCACCCTGTTGGACACACCCGGTATCCGTCGGCATTTGACCGAGGATAATCTTGAGCAGGGTGGTCTTGCCGCTACCGTTTTCTCCTACAATCGCCACTCGTTCTCCCCGCTTGACGGCAAGATCCACATTGGCAAAGAGATACGCTTCAGTAAAACGCTTGCTGACACCAGTGAGGGTAAAGATCCGTTCACTGCTGCGCTCCTCGGATGTCAGATCCAGTCCCATGGGCCGCGTCTGCAAGACCGGCCGCGGGATCCGGTCGATCCGCGCCAGTGCTTTTTCCATACTGGAAGCCCGTCGATGAAGGGCCTCACTCGGTGGTCTTGATCGGTTGGCCCAGTCACGCAATCGAGCGATTGCTTCTTTCATTTTCTTAATCTTCTTCTGCTGATCCTGATAATTTTGAAATTCCTGCATAAGCCGCTCTTCCCGTTCCTGTCGATACCCTGAGTAATTGGTATGATACAGAGCCAATCCCTCTTCCTCTGTCTCTACAATTTTGCTGGCAGCCTGATCCAGAAAATAGCGATCGTGCGAGACCATCACCACAGCTCCAGAAAAGCCGCGAATGTATTCAGCCAGCCACTCCATAGCGGCCATATCCAGATGATTTGTGGGTTCATCCAAAAGCAACAGTCCGGGCTCTTGCAGCAGTATCAGCGCCAGTCCGGCACGGGTTCGCTCCCCACCGCTTAAACTGCCCCAGCACTGCTCAAGAAGGGGAGTCAGATTCAGACCGGAGGCAACACGTCGGATTCGAGCATCCATCTCATATCCACCCTGATGAGTAAATTCCTCCTGCAGGTATCCATAGCGTGCCAAAAGCCTTTCCATATCCACGGTATTCTCGCCAAGCTTTCTTTCCAAATATTCCATTTCTGCCCGCATTTTTGCAAACTGACTAAACGCTCCTGCTAGCACCGACTGCAGTTCCGTCTGTTCAGCCACATCCGGAATCTGGGCCAGCAATCCTGTTTTCAAATTCTTTTGCCAGTAGATGCGTCCCTTGCTTGGTGTAATTATGCCGGCCAGGGCTTTTAGCAGCGTGGTTTTACCGCTACCGTTGCGCCCGACAATCCCAATCCGGTCTTTCTCGCCGATTTCTATGGTAGCATCTGCTAGGATGCGATTGGCTCCATAATATACCTCAATTTCATACGCACCGCAGACAATCATTCTCGATTCCTCCTGTCATAAAGAAAAGGACGGCTTGAACATGCGCCGTCCCGATTTCACCTGAAATTGGTTGGAGTTGAAATGTTCTGCACCGGCTTTCCCTCAATTTTCTCTTAAAAAAGGACGTAGGTACCCCTTGGCAGAGAAATGGATGGAAAAAGTGGCGTAACAGATATACAGGTATTCTCGGATTGTCCAAAAGATCACTGTTACACCCAAACCAGCGGATTGCATTTCAACACCTCCTTCCATTGATTAGCATCATTTCTGCCAATATATCATAAGAAGCGGCAGAAGGTCAAGTTATGGCCGCATTTC
>CAZDAI010000166.1:0-3420 GCA_964503545.1 uncultured Candidatus Sumerlaeota bacterium | reverse complement strand
TACGGTTCTGTGGGAGGTCGGCTGACCAACTAATGGTCAGTCTCCTACCCGATCTTGTAGTCTGTGGATCATCTGTTATCCGCCTTTGATCTAGAATCAGATTATCCACTCCCTTGGGGCTGGTTGGCTGGGAGAATAAACGGATGATGGAAGATTCTGTTTGGCAACCGCTAGAAATGACTAGTGGGATACAAAGTACAGACGAAAGCAGTGATTGCCAGCAGATAGGACAACTCCCCCCACACCGCGCCCAAAGCGAAAGAGAGGCAAAGCAAGCTTTTCGAGTTCGTGATGCTTTTCCATTTGCCAATCTTCCTGTACTGCTTGCAGTTGTATTGATTGCATTATCCTGTAATACAAATATCTATAGAAGGATTAGTCTTTGCATGTTGTGACAACAACACAGCATTCCGATCCAGCAAACAGGGTATCGTGAACATCAAAAGCTGCGTTTTCGGCAATCCCTTTGACCATCCCCGCCATAGGATCCAGACAGGCAATGTGACAGGGACTTTGAGTACCCATTCGCTTTGCAAACGCACAAAGCATGCAGTGAGATGCTTTGGCTGTGTACACAGTGCCATCCTCGCAGAGGGTGACCTGCCAGTTTGCACAGCCCATAATGTCGGATAATTTTGTGAACACTTGGTCGATCGTCTCAATACCCATCTGGGCAGCGCGACCTTTTCCTGTCGCCATTTGTTCGGCTTTTTTCTTCTGGGTAATCTTTTCTAAAACTCCTTCGCTGCTAAGCCGTAAAACATGATCGGCCATGGCTCCTGCATAAATTGTTTGAAGCATTTTTACTTTTTCTGTGGTTTCCATTCAATTTTCCTCCTTATATAACGTTCGATATACTTGCGGTAAAAAATTATTTTCCAATCTGGAACAGTAACCGGATTTGCCGTTTTAGTTTTGTGTCATCCATGTCTTCATCCAGAAGAACGATGCGTGTTATAACATTCTCCATGTAATTAATCAATATTTCGGTCAGATCTTCCTGGACACTTTTGTTTTGCACTGCCCGGGCAACCAGGTTTCGGTTGGCTTCGGCACGCTTTTTCTCCCAGGCTGCGACTTTTTCCCACACCTCTCCTTTGTTTTCAAATCCCATCCATACTTTCAGTGTCATTTTATAAACCGCCTTATCGAAACCTGTCAATTCCTTTCGCGTTTTTAGTACCTGGAAATAAATATCCTCCGGTTCTGCGCGAAAGTCCACGGCTTTGTTCATTTTGTCTGTCACCAGCAGAAATTGATTGACAACAATCTCTTCGAAGAGGGCGTTTTTACTGGTGTAATGGTAATACAGAGATGGCAGTGAACAGTCGGATGCAGCAGCGATATCCCGCATGCTGGTGCCGAAGAAACCTTTTTCGCTAAAGATCTGCACTGCATTTTCTAATATTCTTTCCTTTGTTCCCGTCTCGGCCATCATTTCACCTCGCAAAATTGATATAACGTTCGTTAAATTAATAATACGATAATGCATTTTCCTTGTCAAGGAAAATCATTAATTATTTATTTCGTTTTTTTTATATTTGGTCTCGTTGAAAATAGCATGGTAATTTTAGTGCGGGGTAATCGGCAACATGATATGCTGCATAGCACAGATAGAGGGGATCCGCAGTCATCGGTGTCTCTGGTACGAAAAAAGAAGTTGAAGTATGGGTGGCAGTTTTCATCAGAAACGAGTCTTTGCCAAAAGTGCATACTATGAGTGTTAAGAAATCTTGTCTGGATAAAAGCCGTTGTTACTATTTTGCGCAAGTCTTCCTAATGGGCTAATCTTTCATTAACTGGACGATCTCCAGCATGGCCACGGGGTCGACGATGCGCGCATCGTTGTGAGGGCCATCGGTTTGCGTAGAAATCCCGGTATCGTATGCGATATCCCAGAAGACTTCAGGGGTTATTGCTGGATATACCTGACAGCTGAGTGCATAAAGACCGGCAACATACGGGATCGTGCTGCTCCAATTGACAGTTGGATTGAATTCATAGTCCAGAGTATGCTCTGCACCGGCAGAAACGATGTTAGCAGATGGGATCAGAAGAACTTTTCTATCCGAAATGCCTTTTAATTCTGCGTCATAGAAATCACCATGACCGTTGCGATTGATGGCTTCGAGCCAGTGAGCCCAGGAAGCTGGCTGGTATGCAGACCGGTCATTCGGATCAGCCAAAACATCTTTGACCAGGCCTTGAATTTGGAAGGCTGGATCATACTGCCAAAGATTGCATGAGACAACAAAAATACCGGCTTCTTTTGCTTCGGCGACTGCTTGTAGCATCTCACGGTACCCTTTGGTGCGAGGAGACCACCATTGGGATATGGAGACCACGCGAATCTTCTCTGTTAACGTTTCATTAAGTCGGATCAACCCACGCAAGGCTTGGGCTGTATAGGTCTGGTTGTGAATCAGATCATTCTTCCCAGCATCGTAA
This sequence comes from uncultured Candidatus Sumerlaeota bacterium, assembly GCA_964503545.1. Classification (GTDB taxonomy): domain Bacteria; phylum Bacillota; class SLNR01; order SLNR01; family SLNR01; genus JAXGQE01. Next base: position 972 of record CAZDAI010000166.1, on the reverse strand, counting down.
TTTTTGACAGCCACATAATACAGTGAAGATTTAGGCGCGACCCCGAGGTTGCGGCCGACGAGGAGAGAAGCCATGCTGCAGCCATGAAATTCAGCCTTGGCATCGTCCATGTTAACTTCCCTGTACATAAGCAGATTATCTGCATATTCGATATGATCTGTCAGCAGTGTATAATCAATGATTGCAACCCCAACACCCTGCCCATTAATGCCTTGCTCATGCAGGCTGCTGATTTGCATCCCGGGGTTCTTATTAATGCGTAAGATAGCTTCTGGATTAAAATCACCCGGCATCAGATCTGGCCAACAGGTATTCGTATTAAAGGTGGCGTTCATAAGCAGGTCCCTGGCCCCTGACAGATCCAGCTGGGTTAGATCACGACTACGCAGATCGGGTTTTGAGCGGGCTGCGGGGTTGAATTGCGGCAGTTCTTTCAGAGGATGTGCATGAAGATCTGCCAGATTCTGCGGTTCCGGATGACGAGCGATTCCCGGCACGAAAAGGGCTTCATCACTTCCCTGGGTGCACCCTGTCAGCGCGATGATCAAAATCAGAATTGCTAATTTGAAACAGTTTTTCCCCATGAAGTTCCCTCCAAGGATGTGGATTTACCCGTTACTGAAAGGTAGAGTGTTCAATATCAAGGTTCTTGATGATTCCCGCGAACTCCTGTCAAATTTGATATCAAAATATTATGAAAAAACCCTTGACCATGACGTTACGTTATGGTTTATTCTTTACAAGGGGAAGGTGAAAGTACAAGGTGAAAGTGAGGGATGCATTATCCTGATGGATATCTACGAAATGTTTGATGCAATGGAGGTCTGGCTTGTTCGCATTGTTGTGGTAAAGTCTGCTGCCAGCGGAAAAAACCACTGCTGAGAAAACACGGCACGGGGGTTTGGGGTTTTATCAAGAATTCTGGCTGTTTTGCCATTTGAAAGGAGCTGACAATGGAATACAGTATTAATG
>CAZDAI010000165.1:0-3477 GCA_964503545.1 uncultured Candidatus Sumerlaeota bacterium | reverse complement strand
ATGTTACCTCCTACGGGTCCAAATTCCACTCCCGGACAGCCCACTCGAACATAGTGTCTGGCATCCGAAGAGCCTTGGGCACCACGCATTTTAATCTCCTTTTGCAGGATGCTTTCGCTCGACTTTTTCAAGAGTGATAAATATGCCATGTTCTTATCGGTATTCAATGCTGGTTCAAGAGCAATGATCTCCAGGGTCATTCCAGTGGTTAAGACTGATTGAATTCTTTCGATCACTATTTCAGCATCTTCCGGTATGAATCGAATATCGAGGATGATCGAACAGTGATCAGGGGGTTTATTGTATGCTGTGTTGTTTGTTTCGATGGTACTGAGATTGATGGTGCTAACCCATTCTTCTTGAAGGGGATTGGGGAAAGTATCATACAAGGTGTTTATGAAATCAACCATTTTCAGGATGGCATTGTCCCCGCGCCACGGATAGGCTCCGTGAGCAGACTCCCCTGAAGCAGTGATTTTTAGCCACGCAACCCCTTTTGCTTTGTGGACAATATCAAAATTGGAGGCTTCGCCAGCGATGACAAAATCTGCCCGAACCCCGTGATTAATTTGATGCATTGTTCCCTCAAACCCACCAATTTGCTCATCGGTGACCAGCTGCAGGGCTAGAGGATAATTTACTTGCCCTGCTGTTTCACAAAAAGCCTTTATCAAACACGCCACATTGGCCTTCATATCCATAGAACCTACACCATACAGCCGATCTGCTTCCACTTTGGGGATATACTGCTCATCTTTCCCGGGTATGACATCCAAGTGTCCGTTTAGAATAATCTTAAATTTCTCCGGCCTGGTTTCCGTATTGTATGCCAGGATGCTTTTGTATCCGTTGCTGGCGAATTCTTCTATTGTGTAACCTGCCAAATGTTCCTTTGCCATAGCGAGGATCTGAGTGAGGGCATCAGGGTGATTGTTGTCTGATGGAATCCGAATAAACTGTTCTGCCAATTCCAGCAATTCATCTTGCATAGCTGGCACCACCTTTCTTATCTGCAGAGATTCACTAACAAGTGCTCAATTCACCAATTCTTTTCTACCGATTATTCGTTAGCAAGCTTAAGCAGTAGTCGCTCTGTAAACCAGTATTCTCATTTGACTTGCTTTGCGGCAATTCTGCCGGTCATGATGGCAGTAGGTCCTCCTGCTGGACTGTAGACCCACTTCCCGGCGGCATACACATCGGGTAAAGCGGTCTTTACTGAATCAGCCATCCGAAACATACTAGTCACCACAGGAATCTTTCCTTCAAAAGACCAGCCTACAATCGAGCCTTCCGAACTGCCTACCCTTTCATATATGGAACATGGCGTAGCAGAAAAGCTGAACAGAACACTCTTATCCAGTTCGGGATAAATGCTGGACGAAAGGGTATGGATAAACAAGCTTTCCGCCTGCTTTTTAAACTCTTGATACCAGCCCCTGTCCCGGGTTCGGCAGGTTAGCTCGTAATTAAATAGGGCACTGATAATCATGCCTGTCTTACCCGGCGGCGCTGCATTAGGATCACGGAGTACAGGAATGGATATCTCGAAAGTATTAAAGAGACAGAATCGTTCCAGCCAGGCAAAGAGATCTTCCTTTTGGATATTGTCCCAGCGAGACAGTAGATCCTGCAGTTCCTCGGTATGCACTTTGTTCAGTCCGCGACGGTCCGGAGTGTAAAACAAATGTCCGGAGCCTTTTTTCTGAAAGAATTCCGGAGCCAGATCTGTACCAAGAAACACTGAAAAAACGGATTCTGCGCCTTTATGAGCCAGGATGGCCTGTTTTTGGGTGTTGAATTTGCTAAGTGATTTACCGGGGATTTTCTCATTGTCTGCCATGGCGTATAATGCTTTCAGATCGCCCGCCCAGATCATTTTATTGTATTGATAATCGTTGCCGGCTGAATCTTTAAGAATTTTACTCTGGGGATCCAGACTGACAATTTCTGTTTCGTAGAGTATCTCGCCCCCCCGCAGCTCAATCGCATCCACCATTTTCTGGATGAAAGCCCCAACTCCGCCTTTGGGATAGATATAGTCATTATACAGGGCGAAGTAACTGAGGGCGAAAAACACGGGAGTTCTCTTAAAAAAATGCTGTCCGATCATGTCTTTTAGGGATTGGTTCTGGGCCAGGCTATCTAGATAATCCTCAAAAGGGGTATCCATTCTTGATATGCGATACATTGTGCGTAGGAATTTAAACATCCAGGCAACAGCCGCTGGTGCCATCATCAGCACATTCTTTTTTTCTTTTGCAAACAGTGGACTATCGACGCCGTACAGAACTTTCATATCCTCGATGATGGCGTGGATGGCCCGGACAATCCGATCCACTTCATCGCCGCTTTCCGGGTAGAGTTCTTTTAACACGTCCGCATAGCGGCAGAGGCTTTGTTCCCCGTCAATTTGAAGGAGCTTGTCTTCAATGCCCAAGGTAATGGGGTTCGGCAGAATTTCAATATCCAGGCCAAATTCACTGATCAGCGGTTTTACAAGACCAGCGTTCACCAAAGCTCGGGCACCGCCTTCAAAACGAAAGCCGTTTCGTACAAATGAGTTCATTAAGCCGCCGCAAGTCTCGTTCTTTTCAATGAGAAGGACGTCCTTGCCCATATGCGCCAGACTTAAAGCTGCAGTCAAACCCGCAATGCCACCGCCTACCACAATAATATCTTTCCGGATCACAGGACAACACCTCTTTCCTGTAAAACTTCTCTGGTTTTTTCCCATAAGGCTTCTGTAGCCTCCAGATCCCGGCCCGGCGGGGTAAGTTCTTCTTCCGTGGTCAAGTGGAAAAAGATATCACTGACATCTTCTAAATCTGAAGATACGCCGAGGCAGTACAAAGCCTCGGCAGATACATCTGGAGAGGCTGAGTATTTATCGATGATGTTCCTTTTGTACCACTTGTAGAATCTACTGTTATCTTTGCCGGATTCTGTCCGGACCATTCCCGGATGCATGGTATTGATGGTGACATGATGCGGATTCAGGTCTCTGACCAGGATATGCATGGAAAGAATCTGGGCCAGCTTTCCGGCTCCATAAGCGCCAATGCCGGTATAGCGCCGTTTCTTCCACTGCAGATCTTCCAGATCCAAGCCCCATGCAGCAAATCGATAGGCCTCAGAGCTAACAAAAATGATCCTGCCAGTTCTGTCCCGCTGGTATTTGGGTATCAGCATCCGGGTGATCAGCAGGGGACAGAGGTAATGGATCACAAAATTGACTTCCAGCCCCTCTGGTGTCTCATGGCGTGTCTGTAGATGCACACCCGCATTGTGAATCAGGACATGGATGGGTTTGTCCAGTGAAAGGAGGTATTCTCCTACTCGCCGGATATCCGAAAGCAGTGATAAATCCGCAATAATATATTCTGTATGGTTGCCAAACTCCGCAACGATTTCTCTCCGAACTCGTTCCGATTTCTCCGGACTTCGATTCACCATGATCAGATGGGCGCCCATGGC
>CAZDAI010000164.1:0-3529 GCA_964503545.1 uncultured Candidatus Sumerlaeota bacterium | reverse complement strand
GATCTCTTCTGGTGTGTTGATCAGCCGCAGGGCTGGCTCATGGAGCCAGATACCGATGGCGGTCAGCACCGTAGCAGAGACCAACAGCACCAGGATGGAGTTGTTGATGGTTTTGCGTACCATGTCATACTGTTTGGAACCGGCGTATTGGGCGACCATGGTTGTTGTGGCCATTGTCACGCCCATCACCATCGCCACCAGGGCAAAAATGATGGGGAAACTGATGGAAACCGCACCCAACGCCTCTGCTCCCACATATCGTCCTACCCAAATGCTGTCCACTGTATTGTATAACGCTTGAAGCAGATTGCCCAGCAGCATGGGGATTGAGAATTTCACCAGATGTCGGGGAATGCTGCCCTGGGTCAGATCCACCATAAGTTTATGGGGTTTTACTTCTGCCATTTGTCTTTCCAGCTCCTTCGTCTCCTCGTAGTTGCAGGGTTTAATTTTAGCATCAAACTATTTAGTTGTCAAATATTAAAAGTTGCGGCCATTTTCTTGGAAACCCTTAACCTGGTTTCATTCAGCCCCAAGTCTTCGCAGTAGGAATTGATCACTCTGGGGGAAAATAAAAAAAATACCGAAGAATCGGTATTTGGCAACCCATGCTTATTCAGCGGCTCTTTCTTCCTCACTGTCTTTCTCCCGACCGTCCTGCCCCACCTCCAAATTGATCCGGGTCCGGCAGCGCCAGCAGTAGATATATCCTTCGACAAATGTGTCAAAACTGGTTTTGATGGACTCTGCCACCGGTGTTCCGCATTTGGGGCAGTAGTCCTTGCTGTTTTTTTCGTTCATTCCCTCATCTCCCATTTCCGATCAAACAAAATATTCAGGCGCTGACTCCGGCAGAGGTTGGCAGGACGCAGGAATCAACAAATCGTTCTGCGCAGACCACACATACCTTGCGGCCATGCAGGCTGCCGAATCCTTTGATCAGCTTGGTATGACAGGTGTGCAGCAGGGACTGGACCGGTCGTACATCACAATGGCTGGTCTGGCACATTTCTTCGATGCCATCCACCAGAATCCCCAGTTCCTTGCCCTCTACCTGCAGAATCAACACCCAGTTTTCCTCTGTTCGCCGTTTGGTGTAGATACCGATTTTTTTCCGGAAATCCACCACCGGAATATCATCATCGCCAATGCGGACCATTCCTTCCACATCTTCAGGAAGTTCAGGATTCTTCAGCAGTGTATCAGCTACGATAATTTCACTGACCTTGTCCAGGCCAAGTCCGTATAAATCATCTGAGACGCGAAAGACAACCAGTTGTTGATCCATTAACGGATACACCTCACTTAGCCTGGTGCGAACAACAGTTCGTTTTGCCCTAGAAAAACAAAAAGCCAACATCTTCACGCGGAAGATAAAAGCCCTTGTGTTCCAAATTCATTTGTTTCATGTGAAAACGGTGTTCTTTCCTGATCCAGCATGCCCGGCGGGGGCAACAGGGACGGTCCATCAACATCCAATGCCATTATATCAGAGGCTGATGTAGGAATTTGTCGTATCCTGGTCGTGGAAAACATTTTTCCCGCAGCTTCGATTCCTGCCTGCAGAATATATGCCGTGAGAACATTATATGTCATTTCCCCGGTTTAGTAAAGGAACATCTGTGACGTTTTGCGAATATTTTGACTGATAATTTCGACTATTATATAATGGTTACAGAATGATATCTGATGCAAAAGGGGTGCCTGAGATGAAGATTCTGGTGGCTTACTACTCCCTGGAAGGATCTACGAAGAAGATCGCCCAGCAAATCGCAGCGGAACTGGCCGCTGATCTGCTGGAAATACAGCCAGTGAGGGAATTTCCAAAAACGGCAGGATGGAAATTTGTCGTGGGGGGATTTAGTTCCACCATGAATCAGTATTGCCCGATCCGCAAACCAGATCTGAATCCTTACGATTATGATCTATGGATAATCGGTGCACCCGTTTGGGCCTGGCGTCCTGCACCCCCCCTGATCAGTTTTCTCAAACAGTATCCACCCAAAAGCACCATCCAGATTGCTCCTTTTCTGACTCATCAGGGCTCTATGGCTCAGGCCATGGAAAGGCTCAAGTCTATGTACAGAGGAACCGCCATTGCCACAGAGCGAGGGTTTCATACGGGAGAAGAACACAAGGATGCACTGGTAAGTGATGTCGCAAATTGGGTAGAAGAACTTAGACAGCTCCTGAATAACTAAGCTGATCTTTTCGCTGTCAGTATTTTGACAAAGAGAAGTTTTGCCCGTTTTTTACGTCTTTGTGTGAAACCCACAGAGCAAAAAAGCCCTTACGAAGGTAAATGCCATTGTTATTGCACATCCCACTCTACTTCTTCTTGCACGATGTAGAGTGGCTTTTTTGTACAATTATTCCTTGCTCGGCTGATGTTCACCGCGATCCCAAACATGCACAGAACCAATTTCCCATTTCTGTTCATTCCGATTCCAAACAAAACACTTAGCAGTACTCGATGGTTTGGGTGCTGACTGTAAAAACCCCTCCCGCACCAGATAATCCAAAGCTTCCGTACATTCTTCAAACTTATCAAAGGGCAAAGATTTCTCACCCAGCTTGATTTTCAGCTCTTGGGTTGCTTTGTTCAAAATGACCAGATTGGTTTCATCAGCTGTCATTTTGGTCGTATCGATGGTGTCAGAATACAATGGGATCGCCACCATAATCAATACCACAAGGACCACCACAGCAATAATGAGCTCCAGTAATGTGTATCCGTCATTATTCCAGAACTTGAGCATTATCGGTTGCTTCACAATCGATCCTCCATATAGCTACTGCATCCGTATCCCATGAATCCACAGAATCCCAATCCGTCATAAAACTGACAAACAATACTGTCATCTGAGCTATAACGTGCAAGTGTCTAACCTCCCAGAGATAAGAAGGGTATCTTTGACAGAATAATTCCCTCAGGGGACCGTTCTCTATCCCTCTCCCCTGAGGGAATACAGTTTAATCTCATCTGCATTCAGTTACGTCTTAAGGTTGACGGTAAGGATTACCTACAGTACCATCTCCTGTTTCGAAGTAGATGCCATCGGCCTGCGCTTCAGTAAGAATACGAACCCAGCGTCTGTTGATGGTATCGTTTTTATTTCTCGTTTGGATTACTCCGTTGTAATCCACCCAATATGCCCTGTTACCTGTTGTCAAATCGGTTGATGTCCAGTAATCTCCCGCACCGCCTCTGACTGACTGGCTGAGTCCAACCAGTTCATCATACGAAGGCCAATTAATGTTGTTTTCCCATCTGAAAGTATTGGAGGATTGAGATTTTTCCATCAGCCGAGTCTTGGAGAGGACGATATAATCCTGATTGTCATAATGGATAAAGCTGCCTGCCGGAACATCTTTTAAGTAGATTCCAAATGAAGCTTCTGCAGAGACATTTCGCGCCGGCATACTCGCAATAGTAATTTCACTGTTGTTACCCGGGATATTTTCATCATAGGCATATGTAGTAACGTCAATGACCCATTTCATAAAAGTCCAGTTAGATGATGGTGTC
>CAZDAI010000163.1:0-3529 GCA_964503545.1 uncultured Candidatus Sumerlaeota bacterium | reverse complement strand
CTTCGCACAGCATTACTCATTTCTTGAACGCGCTCTGGGCTAACAGGATTCCATGTATGGCCATTCTCTTTCAGTGCAGTTCCCACAATCATCCCGTCTGCCACTTGCATAATCGCCGCAAGGTTTTCCATTCGCACACCAGTGTTTGCGATAACCGGCGTAGACTTTACAGCTGCCTTGGCCTCTCTTATCATTTCCAAGTCCACCGGAGTCCCGGCGGCAATCCCTGAGACGAGAATTGCATCAGCGCTGAAGAATTCGGCGATCTTAGCCCTTTCTGCCACTGTTCGCCCAGCCGGTGAACTAGAAAACTCGGGGCAAATATTGTTGAAAATCGCGATCTGTTCTGCCCCAATCTGTTTGCGCAGATCATAGAGCGCAGCCGGATCCGGACTCATCCAACCCATGTCACTTTCGAAAACACCTGTAAATACTTCTCGCACAAAAGCAGCTCCAACAGCCTGAGCAACACACAGCGTGGCATGGGGATCAAAAAGCAGATTCACACCAAATGGGACCCGGATCTCCGCTTTTAGCTGGCCGATAATCGCTGCCATCGCCGTACTCTGGGCATGTCCCACTTTTAGAGCATAAGGGAGATCCCCCTCATTACAGAAGATGACACCATCAATGCCATTTTCTTGCAGAGCAATCAAATCCCGCCGAGTATGTTCGAGAATTCGGCTCATACCCCCATCGGCATCATACTGATTACGCCCCGGCAATGGAGGTAGATGTACCATTCCAATTAACGGTTTCTCAACAGAAAATATCTGTTTAAAATAGCTCATCTGCATCTTCCCTTCTATACGAGCTCCAGTTCAATATCCATATTGCGGATTTCCTGGGCTGTTTCTGTGTCGAGTTCCTTATTTGTGATGATCCGGTCAATATCCTGCAAACCACTGATTTGCGCTAATCCTTCTCGGGAGAATTTTGTATGATCACACAAAAGTGTCTTCTCTCGAGCTGCCTGAATCATCAGCTGCTTCATACGGACTTCCTCAATATTGGCGTTCATATACCCGTACTCTGGATGCACTGCATCGGCTCCTAAGAACACTTTGTCCGCGCGCATTCCCGATAGCATCATCTCTGCATAGTAACCTGTAGCGACATTGACTCCTCTGCGTATTTGCCCGCCGATCATGATTACATCACAATGGAGACAGCCTGCTAACTCAGCTGCAATGAAGAGATCATTGGTGATCGCTACACCGGCATAGCCACTCATCAGACGAGCCAGTTCCAGTACGGTTGTCCCTGAATCCAGTATGACCGTTTCATTAAGTTCCAAATGCTTATAGGCCGCCTGAGCAATTCTCCTTTTCTCTTCAATCTGACGACTTCTTTTTTCATGGGCAGCTGGTTCGTAGGTCATCCCTCTGGAAACTGTCATGGCACCGCCTCGTGTTCGGATCAGTTTACGTCTGTCCTCCAATTCTTTCATATCTCGGCGTACCGTGGCTTTGGATACTCCTAAATAGCGGGCCAGATAATCCACACTGACCACTTCATGCCTGTCCAGATAGTCCAGGAGCGCCTGCATTCGTTCAGCAGGTAGCATTAAGATCCCTCCGTTTCTAACGATGGGGTGCCACATTCTGCAATATTCTGACTATACAAGCATTTTCGCTATCCTTCGCTTTTATCCTTTCTTTACCAATCACAGAGCAAAACTTTTTATCACAATCGATGCAACGGCAAAATTCTGCCCTCGTTATCACTTCTGTGATATAGTAAAATCAAAAGGGTCCTACCCCGAAAAATGATGAAGAGCACTCGAACAATGTATTAGTGCTACAGGCAGGTGATTATCGTGAATTCTATTGATGAACAGGCACTGAAAGCCAAATATGATGGTACAGCAATGGAAATGTTGCTGCAGAGAAAGCAGCATTTTATCCTTCATTCAGTGTATCGGGTGATTCATCGTTTTGTCTCGATCCATGACGATGAGTATTCCATTGCCCTGGACGCGTTTTCAGAAGCAATCACTTCATACGATTCAGCAAAAGGCCCATTTTTGCCGTTTGCTTCACTGATCATCCGCAGGCGGTTGATTGATTATCTGAAAAGCAACCGGCATCGCAACCATGAAATTGCTGTCGATCCTTTTCTGCTTACCGGTGAAAGAACTGTTGAGAATGATGATGATGGGGCGAGTCAGCGGATACCCATCCCGATTACAACCGAAGACCGTACACTGCATTGGGAAATTCTGTGTCTTAAGGATGCATTAGAAGCTGCAGGCATTACATTTTCTGACCTTGAAGGAAGCTCGCCCAAAGCAGCAAAAACCAAAAGGGCCTGTGCCCAAGCAATCGTTCACATTTTGAAAAATCCTCTACTCTTATCACAAGTACAGTCCCAACGCATGCTGCCCTTAAAACAGATCGAAACGGACCTTAAGATACCCCGAAAAATGCTGGAGCCTCATCGAAAGTATATTATAGCGGCTGTTGAAATCATGATTGGCGATTATCCTCTGCTTGCAGAGTATCTGGGTCCGGTAAAGGAGGAGATGGTGCGATGAAAGGAGTCGTACTAGAGACAAACGATAAAAAAGCGTTGGTCCTGCGCGAAGATGGCTCTGTTGTTCGGATCCTCAATCGCAGATATCTGCCGGGTGCTGAAATTGACTTGCCTTCAGCCCCAATGCGGCACCTTTACAGGATCGCAGCCCTTGCTGCTTCCTTCATACTCTTCTTTACAGTTACACTGTATGCATACTATACACCTGCAGCATATATCAGCATTGATGTTAATCCATCCATCGAACTCACTCTGAATGCGTTTTCCCGGGTGATTCATGTTCAGGCTATGGATGAGGCGTCACAACAGGTAACAGATGCTTTGCATTTGCATAACCGTAACCTGCATGAAGCAATTGCACTTACTCTCACTCAAATGGATGCCCAATCTGTCTTCGCAAAGAATGAGAGGAACTACCTGGTTGTCAGCGTGGCAGCTAAAAATCAGATGCGCGCGCAAGATATCCTGGATCGGGTAGTCGAAACCGTCGCTGCTTCATCCGCGGATGCCAACTTGGATATTGAAGTTCAGCATTCTCTCATTTCGTTGGAGTATGTGAGACGAGCACAAGATCTGGGCACCACACCTGGGAAATTGCGGTTGATTCAAATGCTCCGGGAGTCATCTGAAGATCCGGGTTCCATCAATGACAATGACTGGATCGATAAACCGGTTCGGGAGATCATGCAACAGATTCACACCAATCAGCCTGACTGGCAAAACGAGTCACCCGATGAGGAAGGCGGGCCCGAGAAACCCATGAATCCAGGAGGCAACAAAGAGAATAATTCGCCTCCCCCGACTCAGGATATCCCCAAACAGGATCCCAGCCAGGATGAAGAGACGCCCCCTGTCAGCGAGGATGCTGATTCTTCTGGGTTCGGCAAAAAGAACAATCCTTCTAACTCGCCTGGCGAGTAAGTAGACAACTACGATCAAAGAGCCCCTGACATTTGTCAGAGGCTCTTTTTAACGACTATTTTTCGATCATGGA
>CAZDAI010000162.1:0-3536 GCA_964503545.1 uncultured Candidatus Sumerlaeota bacterium | reverse complement strand
AGCCGGACACGCTTGTCCGGCTTTTCTTATCAGATCTTATTGAATACGGGTATTGCTATTTTTCAGCGCTGGTATTTCCTTGCGCGCAACATCAAAAACGGCGGCACCAATAATTCTCATTGCACCAAGGTAGCGCGTCTCGCACATGTTCTCTTCGATGGTATCTTGTGGGGTGTGATAGAATAGCTCTACTTCGTAATTACTCGGGACAAGTCCGCCCCCAAGCCAGATGAAGAGTGCAGCAGGAATACCGGCGTTATGGAATGGAACATGGTCACTGGAACCAAAGGTTGTGGGCATAAGAGTAGAGTCACCGAGTCTGGCACCGGCAGCTGCAGCACTGTCTGTAACGATGTGGCGAACACCATTGGGCGTTGCCGCTACCAAATGGGTTACATTGGGATGATTGGTTCCAATCATATCCGCATTGAAAACTCCACCGGCTTTGAAACGTTCTTTTTCAGCTTCACTGAGTTGAGCTACATAACGGGTTGCTCCTGTCAGACCAACCTCCTCTGCACCAAATGCAATGAAACGGATCTCCTTGTCAGTGTTATAGCTTTTCATGATTCGAGCCATTTCCATCACAAAGGCAACACCTGATGCATTGTCATTGGCTCCAGGAGAACCGACAACCGTGTCATAATGGGCGGTAACGGCTATAATCGGAGCATTTGGATCACCATTTTTTGCTGGTTTTGTAGCAATGACATTCTGGGATTTTCTGCTTGTATATCGGATTGTGCTGAGACTGACAATGGTCTCCCCAGTCTCAACCATTTCAATCATCCGAACACCATGAATCCAGGCTGCACCCATGACAGGAATATCAGTGCTGGCAGAAGGGCTAAAGGCAGCTGGATAGTTTCCCCTGCCACCGAAGGTTGTGTTGTAAATGATAACACCCACAGCACCTGCTGCCTTTGCGTTGGCAGCGATGGTGTTGAATGCTAAGCCTCGTTTGACCAGAGCAACGAAACCAGGTTCTAGATCAGCAGGATACTGATCTGGAGCACCAGTATCAGCATGGAAAAGAGGCCCACTCGCGGATAACCCTCCGGCTGCTGAGCCGGTTTCCCAGATGGTGCCATCCTCGAAAGTAATATAGCCAACGTTAACATTAGCATTTCCGCCTGAGATAGAGAAATCATGGATTTCAGTTTCATAGCCAAGGCTGGTAAAGTAGTTGGCGATGTAATTTGCGGCTATCTTCTCATTGGGCAGTCCAGCAGGGCGAGGGCCGATTTCTTCGGAAAAGTGACGGATATGTTCCATGGCATTTGTAATGCTGATGCGTGATACGATTTTCTGGTCAAGCGCATAGGATGATTTACCATTGGATTCGACTGCTCCGACGATGCTGGGTACAAGCAAAGATACAATCAGCATGGCAATGATCATTATGCTTGATTTTCTTTTTCTAGTCATTTAGTTTTCCCCCTCTACAGTCCTAATATTTCTCTCTCTCTGTCGTGCAATTAACTGATCTATCTGCCTGACATTCCCCCTTTGCAAGTTTGGGTTTGATTAGGGCGTTGAAATCTGGCGTTAGGGAAAGTATAAGTATTAGATAAAAAAAGGTAAAAAAATATACACCATCCTGCGCAATACTTTCCCACATTGCCAGCTAGAATGCTAAAATGGCTAAAAAATAGGGTTGCCGGAGAATATGGAGAATGATCACAGATTTGGTCGTAATTTCGGGCTAAATTTGAGTGCTAATTTGTATATTTAATTTGTAATACTATCACACTTTTGGGGGGAAGGCAATCCATAAAAAATTTTCTGATCGTTACGGAGAGCACAGATGATCTTATCAACAAACAAAGAGAAAAAGGCAAAGCTCCTTAGAAGGTGCTTTGCCATAGCGGTCATGCTTTTTTTCTGCTCTGTCATTCACCTGCGACAGATAAGGATGGAATAAGAATACTAGGGGATCCAACGGGTTCAAAATAGAAGCGTAAATCATTGGCAAGTTCTGCCACTTCCTTGAGAAGCGTGAAGAAGTTGCCGGAGAGCACGATCTGGTTGACTGGTCGCTGGATCACACCGTTTTCGACCAGGAATCCCCTTGCGCCCAGAGAGAAATCGCCTGTAATGGCATTGGTTCCAGCATGCAGACCGTCTAATTCGGTGATGTAGAGACCGTTGGACATTTGCGCTATCAAGTCGTTGATCGTCAATGTGCCATTCATTAAGTAAGCATTGCTGTGGGAGACTCCGATCGTTCCTTTAAATCCGCCCCGTGCAGCATTTCCCGTTGTTTCTCGCTTGGCTTTGTGAGCCGTTTTTAAATTGTGCAGCAAAGTAACGAGCTGCCCATTTTCAATCAGATGCTTATGGCGGCAAGGAACGCCTTCGCCGTCGAACGGTGCGGAGGCCATTCCGCCTGGCAGGAGCGGATTATCCGCTAAAGTTACCTTTTCAGATCCCACCATGGATCCTTCTTTATCTTTTAATAGAGACATGCCCTTTTGAGCAGCTTCGGCACTGAAAACCGACATGTGGGCAGCCAGCAGGCTGGCAGCAGCGCTGTTTTCCAATATCACAGGATACTGGCCTGACTTTACAGGAGATGACCCTTTGCGGGCGTTCACTTTCTCAACAGCGCGTAGACCAAGGGGGGTTTGTTCCAAGACAGTAAAATCCTGATTGATTTCATAGTCCATCGCTGAATAGGTCGTTCCAGCCTCGGAAGCAATAACTTCCATATACATCAGGGCATGATTGTGAGCGTAGGTTAAATCCAGACCATGGGAATTTACAGCCCGCTTTCGAACATAACCATCATTATAATAGGTGCCAAATATCTTGTCGATTTTACCTGAGTCAAGCGCCTGTTGCTCATTTTTTAAAACCAGGTTGATTTTCTGCTGAATATCTGTCTGCACCAGACTGGGATGGACAAGTTCAATCTGCGGGTATTCTTTCTGTTCACCGTAGATGAAGACCAGATCTTCCACCTCAGTAAGCTGGGCAGATGATTTTGCTTTTTGGATGATCATTTCTGCACTTTCGGAATCCAGAATTTCAGAAAAGGAACTGCCCAGCTGCCCATTGAATATCCCCCGAAAATTGGCCCCCTGGGTATTGCTGCTGGCATACTCGATTATTTCACCTTTGAATGCTTGCAGTTTGAGCGCTTCTTTTTCTTCAAAATAAAGTTCCCACTCAGAAAAACCGGCTTTTTTTGCCAGATCAAATACTTTTTCGCTGAACTGATTGTGATCCACTGTGTAAGCCCTCCTTCGCTATTTGCCACCAACGGTCATGGCAGAGACACGGATCATAGGTTGTCCAACAAATGCCGGAACACTACCGCTTTCAGATCCGCACATCCCTGTGCCAAATGCCAGATTATCGCCGACCATATCGATGCGTTTGAGTATTTCAGACCCTTTACCAATCAGACTGGCACCTCGGACCGGATGCTGGATTTCGCCATTTTTTAGCATATAACCCTCAAGTACGGCAAAATTGAATTCACCGGTTGCCGGATCCACTGAACCGCCTCCCAGTTTTTTCGCATACAGACC
>CAZDAI010000161.1:0-3596 GCA_964503545.1 uncultured Candidatus Sumerlaeota bacterium | reverse complement strand
TGGTGCTGCCTTCTAAAGCATAGGCACCATAGGAACCACCTGAAACATCCCCGGCGATGGTAATTGTGCCGATATAGCCGTATGCGCCGGCAAATGCCCCGCTGGCGTCACCGCCCACGTTCACGGTTCCGCCCTCTTGGGCGACAGCCCCGGCATTATTGGCTGATGCAACATTCTCGCCAACATTCACAATCGAATCCGCGCCATCTGCCTGGGCGCCGCGACAATAAGTGTTGCTACCCGTTTGCGTATTCGTACCCGCTGCACTCCCGATCACATCGATCATGCCACCGCTTGCAGCATAGGCCGCAATGGCGCTGTTGCCTGAAGCATTGGCGTTTGTGACCTGCGCTTCACCACCGTGATGGGCATAGACACCATGGCCGCCAAAATCATAGCCAAAAACATTTAGTGCCCCTTCACCCATCAGGTTCAGGCAGCCACCGCTGCCCACTTCAAGCGCCGTACCGGCAGCATTGTGGATGTCCAGGTTGAAGCCATTTAAATCAAAAGTAAGGTGCTTCCCCGCAATGGCGATCAATCCTGGATGTTCAAAATCTTTCATCAGGGTGATGGTATCTCCGCTGCTGGCTGCTGCCACGGCATCGGCAAGACTTTCATAGCCCGTTCCGCCAATCGCGCATACATCCTTGCTGGGCGCATCCAGGGGAACGGTGTTGTATGTGACAAGACCGGCAGTCCATGTCGGGGTTGTAAACCCTGATGCTCCATGGTAGTAGTAGATGGTAAATCCTGAGGATGGAATGGAAAATATGAAATTACCCATGGTTGGCGCATCCCCTGCAAAGAGAACTGCGTTTAAGTTAGGATTGTTGCCGAATGCGACATACTCAATGCTGGTTATGTTTGTTGGAATGGTCAGCGAAGATAAATACGTATCGTTGAATGTCCAATCCTTAATGACTGACAAGGATGTGGGGATTCGGAATGAACTGATACCAGTAATGCTGAAAGCCCCACTACCCAGGGTGGTCAGGTTATTACCGATGATGGTAACAGCAGTGAGATTTCTGTTCATGGCAAATGCATAGTTGTCGATATGGGTAACACTGTTGGGAATGGATATACTGGAGATGGCGGAACCATTGAAAGCATATTGACCGATGTATGTAAGCCCTTCGCTAAGACTGACAGAACTTAGCCCACTGTTTTGGAACGCACCGGTCTCGATTCGTAGAACACTCGCTGGTATCGTAACACTTGTAATCAACGTGTTATCAGCGAAAGCGTTACTTGCGATGCGTGTCACAGGCTTCCCGGCAAGCGTAGTAGGGATGGTAATCTCAGCATCAGAACCTGAATATCCTGTAATCGCCACAGTCGTGTCCCCATCATAGAGAGAATAAGTCCAGTCCCCTTCCACTGCGGCATGTGCCGGTAGAACAGCTACACTCAGAATTGATACGAGTAAAGCCAGGATCGTCATAGCGGACCAAATTTTCTTTTTCATACTGCGCCTCCTCTGTATTCGGTTGAGATTCATAACACATGGGGTATGATAAAAAAGTCGGGTGGAATCATGGATGAAGTAAATAGCCATAATTTATCATTTGAAGGTTAACATTGTAAACTTATTCAATCATCAACCATTGATTTCCTGCAAATAGACGAGCAGAACTTATTTGTTGACATAAGACACTCCTCGATGCCTCCCTCAGCCATTCACCTTGAACAGAGAATTGCTTTTTCTATCCAGTACGAGCCTATGTTTGGTAGCTTCGTACATGAGCCACTGCATGAATATCTTCCCCTGGAATCCACTTACAAGCAGGGCTTATCAACAAAAAAAAACGGCACTTTTCAGCACCGTTTCCAGATTCTTTATTCCCCTAGCAGCATCTTCTTATATTCTTCTCCCCAGTATTTTGCAATAAACTCATCCCTGCCTGAGATAGCCCTATCCTCTTTGTATAGCTTTGGCTCCTTCTTGTGGAAATCTTGGTGGTATTCTTCTGCATCATAAAAGGTTGGAGCTGGTAAGATGGGAGTAATGACAGGACCCGGCAGTCTGCCGCTCTCATCCAGCTCTTTTTTAGATTTTTCAGCAGCCATTTTTTGTTCTTCTGTTGTGTAGAAGATTCCTGTACGATACTGGGGTCCTCTGTCTTGGAACTGACCTTCGTCATCGGTCGGGTCCACCTGCATCCAGAAAGCTTTCAGGAGTTTCTCATAACTTACCTTTTCCGGATCAAATACAATCTTTACAGCTTCAAAATGCCCAGTCTTTTTCTGTTTAACTTCTTCATATTTCGGATTTTCCACATGCCCACCGATGTATCCGGAGCGGATTTCAATTACCCCATCCAAAACTTCAAACGGCGATACCATACACCAGAAGCAGCCTCCGGCAAAGATTGCGGTTTCATATTTCCCTGTCATCGAAATTCCCCTCAAAAAATGATTGTATTTGCTACTGATACCATCTGACGATACTCGATATCCTCCATTCAGCGAGCAATTGATCTGGCTATCAGTTTATTCAGAACCAATCCGGATCGACACTCACTGGGAAGAAACCGTGATGGATAAATTTTAGCGGCTTTTCAATATGCTGCCTAATAGCTTTCCCACTTTTCTTGCCTGGAAAAGAGGACCCGGTTGCTGCGCCAGGCGTGGCGGACAATGTTCAGGCAGGATTTCGGCTATGAAACCATGCTTTTCTACGACACCGCCCGCGGCACAGTTTGACCCATAACCGCAGCTGAAGCATTGATCGAAGCCGGTAGCATAGACATTGCCCACCATTGCCATCATATTTGACTGCATCACCAGTTGGATATAATCAATGACACCGGAACGATGTGTCTTGATGTCCCCGCCATCAACCCCTACCGCCACACCCAATTTCCCGGCCAGAAGGAATCGTTCCTGATGACGGAAACAGAAGGTTCGCTCCAGACAGGCCTGCCCCAGTGAATTGATCACTCCATAATATGTGGGTGCTCCAAAAACAATGGCATCCGCCTCCAGCATTTTCTGGCCGATCAGATTCCAGTCATCCTGCTGTTTACAGATGTTGTCCGCCACACACTGCAGACAAGCTAGGCATCCGTTGATTCTCATGCCCGCCAACGAAATGAATTCATACGCACATCCAGTAGATCCCAAAATCTCCTCCACTGCTTCAGCTGTGATTCCATCCGGTCTGCCGCTGCCGCTGATTCCCAATATCTTCATCCAAGTCACCTGCACTTTCTTCATTTCAACTCAAGTCTCTGACATCCTATGAATCGATTTTACCATAATTGTCGCTGAAATGCTTTAAAAGCATTTGCCATGCAATAGAAATTGAAATTGGCAGACGGTGCTGCCGACAAGTATTGTGCCGTCAATCGCTGTGCAACCACAAATGTAGCCAGCAGTATGCCCATAATCCCCAATATGCCAAATGACCGGTAGCCTTTTTTTAACCTTTCTATTCGCCTCAGGATCATTTCGGGCAGTACTCCTATGTCTTGTTATTGCAGTCAACAGTCATTCTGTAACAACTTATTTGGAATTCTCAATGATTCCTTTTAGATTCTGCAAAACATGGTGCCGGTTGGTCCCCTCTACATAGGCTTGGTAAGTCGCTT
>CAZDAI010000160.1:0-3623 GCA_964503545.1 uncultured Candidatus Sumerlaeota bacterium | reverse complement strand
AAAGATTGTTCATAGTTCAATCCTCTGTGAGTACTCCGGTACAGGCGGGCGATCACCATCCCCAAAAGAAATGCCAGCACCATTGACACAATCAAACCAAACATACGATCTCCAGAAATGAAAAACATGGATATAATATTACGCAGCATAAGATTCCCTCACTCCTCCACCATTATCTGACCGGCCAGTCATTAAATATTTCCATCTCTTTATTGCTGAGATTGAATTTGGCCTGGATGTGACCCATTAGAATACGGTTCCGGTTACGGGCAAAATTACGTAAACGATCCACCTGCCGGTTCCAACTCTCCATGGATCCTCCCCAGCGTTCAATCTGTCTGGGCATTTCATGTTCGATCACTTCCTGCATAGCATCAATTCGCCCAATCACTCGCTCCTCAGCGAATGTATTGTTGAGATGAAATGCCATACGCTGAATGAATTCAGTTCGAAATTCATTGTTTTTCAAAAGATTGACCATGATCACCGTGGACAGGTTTCTGCCCACCCCGGTTCCTTCCGGATGGGTCACATGATCCAGGGTGTTATGATTCACGTTGAAAAAACCCCAGTCTGTATCATAAACGATCCAGCGCCATTTTGAATCCGGATTATCCCGCTCCCGCCAGAAACGGATATTGGCGCTATCGGTATTGGCAAAATAGATTTGCGCAATCCAGTAATCCATATAATTTTGAACATCCATCTGAGTCTTTACATATTCGTAATTCTTGGCAACCCGCATGTCGTTGTTGGCGATAAATGTCCGCATCGCAACATAATCTGCGCTGGACCCTGCCCTCACTCGGGTATTGGCCTGAAGCATGTCAATTTTGTCAAGGACTGCATCATGGTTATAGGCAATGTAGTACTCGTTGATCCGCTCCCGGATGTTGTAGAGTCCCCAATACTGACCATTGATATAGACTACAATGGGACGATAGGCCTGGTAATCCAGGTCTGTCTCATCCAGCAGACTGGTCATCATGGCATCCCGCAGACGACTGAGTACTCCATCCTGCCCAGACTGCCGAATGGTCAGCGCCTTGTAGGTCGTTAGCCCTTTGTCCGGGAAAAACGGATATTCCATTACATCGTTTCCATAGCGATTGCGAGCAAAAATATTAAAGATCTTCTGATCCATCGCCCGGCTGTACTGCCCACCGATCCGAATTCCTGCATCGAGACTGTAGCCCAAAGTACCATCGGGTTCAATCAACTGAAAGTGCATCGGCCGCTCCCACTTTTGCCAGAAGTTGGCCCCTTTATACGGAAATTCTGACGATGCCCCGTAGCCCTTTGCGTAGATTCCAACGGAAGGGTCAAATAGATCACGAGGATCCATAATAATGGACAGGACGGCCAGTTCAGTCTTTTCATTGATTAGATAGGTTTGGGTTACCGATTTGCTCGGCAGTGCTCCTGCCATAAATGTACGCGCCCGCAGCGTAGTTGTTTTCCCAATGGAGATGGGGCCTGTATAGACAGGTGAACTGCTGTCCGGCTCTTTCCCATTGACTGTGTAGCGTACTACCGCACCACGATCTTCCAGGATGTTTTTCAGTTCCACCTGAATGGTTCCGCTGTAGCGTCCCCCCAGGTGGGAAATAGCAGGCGGCAAGGCAATACCCGTCAGATTCGAGGTCGGATTAGCACGCCCAGGTGTGGGGGCGGTAAAAAAAAACCGTTCACTGCCGCCATCCGGATAGCGACCGACGGACAGTCCCGGAGATTGCATCCCGGTTGCCAGTCGATCCACCATGCCGCTGTCTGGTGCTGTCAGCACCAGTGTCTCGCCTTTGGAACTGATGGAAAAATTGGTATGGAGATTACGCCCGCTTACTGCCCGATCTTTTCCCGAAGCATAAACTACCAGGTGCCCTTTGGGTTGCATGGTTACCTCAGGAAATACCCAACGAAACGGTGATTCTTCACGATCAGACAAACCAAAACCGGCTAAATTCACCGGTGTGTCGCCCGCGTTATACAGTTCAATCCAATCCACATATTCGCTATTTTCATCGGCTGCTGTATTGGTGTTCATAGCCATAACCTCATTGATGCGGATATTGTAACTGGTTTTTACCTCTTTACCCGTTAGCTCATCTGCTTTAAATCCTTGGGTAGTGTTTTCCCGTCCCGGTGTGGCCGTGGGAAAATATCGCCACTCTTCCCGCTGGCCGGGAAGGAGGCCATATGACACATCATCAATCATGTTTCTAACCGGAAAAGTTTCGATGATCTTACCATCGGGAGTCGTAAATGTCAGGATATCTGTTGTGTCATTCAATGAAAAACTGGTATGCAGATCCCTTTTATCAGCAACTGACTTGGCTTTTCCGGAAGCATAAATAATCAAATGCTCACCCGGATCAACAGTAATATCCGGGAAACGCCATTTAAAAGGATTGGCCGGGTCATCAGACAACCAATAACCCTTCAGATTCAGAGGTTCTTCACCGCTGTGATACATTTCTACCCAATCCGACAGATCGCCATCCAAATCATAGAGCGATGTCCGGTTAGCAGCCATAAACTCATTGAAGTAGATCGGATACTCTTCGTTCAGCTGGCCAATCTCGATGGAACGCTGTCCTTGGTCGGCATTGCGCGCCCCAGGCGTTGCTTCAAAATAATATACCCAACTGCCTGCTCGCCCAGGACGGCGACCATAGGAAATGTTGGAGAACATAGCACCAGTTTTTACACTGTCTGTCATCTTCCCATCTGGTGCGCTGAGTACTACAGCAGCACTGTTGGCGCTCAAACGGAAATTAGTGTGAAGCATACTTCCCGCGGCACCGAAACGGTCTTTGCCGGAAGCAAAAACAACCAGATATTCTCCCGGAGCTACGGTAATCTCCGGGAACTGCCATTTCAAAGGCTGAGCTGGATCATCAGACAGCCAGAAGCCTTCCAGATTCAAAGGCATGCCCCCAGAATTATAAAGCTCGATCCAGTCAGGAAAATCGCCATCCTCGTCAGCAATGGTGGAGCGATTACTGGTCATCACTTCATTAATGATCAGCGCTTCACTGCCAAACCCACCTCGCCCGAAAATAATCATCAACAGGACAATTACTCCAATAAGGATCATCGCTGTCCGTGTATGTTTTCCCTTTATTAATTTTCTCTCCATATTTGAATTTAGCATAATGCACCTCGATTATCATCTTTAAGACTGCTGCATCAACTCAAGTAAAGTTCGCTTTTATACAGATAATTCCTTCAAGCAACAGACAAGTTTACATATTGTTTACATATTGTCAGTCCAATTGTCAGTCCAAAGATGTACCGCGTGTTGTACCATCGGGATTGATAGCCCAAAGACCTTTCTCTTCCGCTCGAGCTTCCCTTGCCAGCTTCATCATCAAATCTGCGTACATAACATCCGGTGGAAATGTATACGGTTGTGCATACCCTTGCGCGACCATCATGGCACTAACCATCATTTCTACTACGGTATCTTCAGAGAAATCTTCCGGAACACTGAGCCAGATATAACGCAACGTTCGCCCATACTGGTCCAACTCGGATACATCCTTTTGCAGATATACAATGCGGCCATCAACAAGACTGGTAAGCCATTCGGCTGCTTCCTGACCAAATGGCTCCACTCGCTC
>CAZDAI010000159.1:0-3649 GCA_964503545.1 uncultured Candidatus Sumerlaeota bacterium | reverse complement strand
AAATCACTGCCCCCTGCCGCATGAAGCACTGTCCCATCCGGCTGGGGCGGTACATACGGGGCGGCGTGAATGATCATCGCCAATGCCGCTGTCACATCAGCAGCCTGAACGCTGCCCGTCCCCTTCACCAGTTCAACAAAGAAGGTATATGTCCCGTCGGTCCCGGCAGGATGCTCCTCATCGCCAGCGACTGCTTCGTCATAGGTGAGTTTTTCCACCGCTGTGGAAACGCCCTGAAGATCAAGACCGGCAATAATTCCTTCAATTTCGGCCAGAACAGCCGCCTCAGAATCTGCAGCGCCCTGATCCATGGTAAATGCGGTGCCTTCAATCAAGGCTTTCACAGCTGCCACAGCGGCCTCATTTGCAGCGTGTTCTTCCAACTCAGCAATTTTATCTTCTGCTGCAGTCAACTTGGCCAGATTCCCCACAAGAAGTTTCTGATCGGCGGTTAACCCGTCGTATGCAGCCCGAGCTGCCTCTACATCACCTTTGTCAGCCAGGGTCAGTTCAGACACAGCTGGCAAGCCATCAATTAGAACTTCCACCCCTTGGGCAGCAGCTACATCGGCTTCCATGGCTGTGATCCGCTCTTCCAGTACCACCAGATCTGCCAGCCTGGTCACATAGCTTTGCTGGGTAGGTGTCAGGCCTGTGTATGCAGTCCGAGCCGCTTCCACAGCATCCTTGTCGGCTAATGTCAGATCACCTACTGCGGGCAGGGCAGCAATCAGATCATCCACGGTTTTGGCAGCTTCCAGATCCGCTATCTTCTCCTCTGCAGCTGTCAGTTTCGCTAGATTGCCCACCAGGGCTTTCTGGTCGACTGTTAACCCGTCGTATGCGGCCCGGGCTGCTTCTACATCATCTTTGTCAGCCAGGGTCAGTTCAGACACAGCTGGCAAGCCATCAATCAGCGCTTCCACCCCTTGGGCAGCGGCTAGATCAGCTTCCATGGCCGTGATCCGGTCTTCCAGTACCACCAGCTCCGCTAGCTTGGTCACATAGCCCTGCTGGGTCGCTGTCAGACCTGTGTATGCAGTCCGAGCCGCTTCCACAGCATCCTTGTCGGCTAAAGTCAGATCAACCACTGCAGGCAGGGCAGCAATCAGATCATCCACTGCCTTGGCAGCTTCCAGATCGGCAATCTTCTCCTCTGCAGCTGTCAGTTTCGCTAAATTGCCCACCAGGGCTTTCTGATCGGCACTCAGCGCATTGTATGCACCGCGCACACCTTCCACGTCCCCCTGATCGGCCAAGGTCAGTTCAGATAGTGCCGGTAATCCATCAATGAGAGCTTCCACTGCTTCGGCGGCAGCCAGATCTGCCTCCAGCTCCAGAATGCGCAGCTCTGCCGCCGAGAGATCTGCCAGGCGGGTCACATAGCCTTGCTGGGTGGTTGTCAAAGCTGTATAGGCTGTACGGGCAGCATCCACTGCTTCCTTGTCGGTCAAAGTCAACTCACCCACTGCGGGCAAGGAAGCAATCAGATCGTCCACCTCTTTGGCAGCTTCCAGATCGGCAATCTTCTCCTCTGCAGCTGTCAGTTTCGCTAAATTGCCCACCAGGGCTTTCTGATCGGCACTCAGCGCATTGTATGCACCGCGCACACCTTCCACGTCCCCCTGATCGGCCAAGGTCAGTTCAGATAGTGCCGGTAATCCATCAATGAGAGCTTCCACTGCTTCGGCGGCAGCCAGATCTGCCTCCAGCTCCAGAATGCGCAGCTCAGCCGCGGTCAAGACCATCACATTGCTGACCAAACCTTTCTGCTCCAGTGTCAAGGCATCGTAGGCAGCTCGCGCAGCCTCAACGGCACCTTGATCCGCCAGGGTCAGATTTTCTATAGACGGCAACGCAGCAATCAGCGCTTCCACTGCCTGGGCCGCATCCAGATCCGCCTCCAGGGCTGCTATCTTTGTTTCGGCAGCTTCTAGCGTACTCACATTGCCCACCAGGGCTTTTTGCTCCGGTGTCAGAGCGTTATAGGCAGCTCGTGCTGCCGCCACTGCCGCTTTGTCTGCCAGAGTCAGATCTGCTGTAGCCGGCAACCCATCGATCATGGTTTCCACAGCCTGGGCGGCATCCAGGTCCGCTTCCAGTGCTGCAATCTTTTCTTCAGCAGCTTCCAGTTCCGCCAGCCCTTCAATTTCAGCATCCGGATCAAGGGCGAGAACCTGCTCCACCAAAGCCCGAGCTGCTGTCACGGCATCTTTATCGTCCAAAGTCAACTCAGCCAGGGGCGGCAGGTTCACAATGGCCTGCTCAGCATCCTCCACAGCACCAATAACTTCTTGCCAATGGTCGACACGGCCACTGACAGTGTCCAGAATAGTGTCGGGCACAGCACCGGCACCGCCTAAAACATAGATCCGGGTTGTCAGAGTCATGATGCTTTTCAGATAGGCATCTGATCCAGGCCCGATTACAGTACCCAGCAGCCAGAGAGGGGCGTTAAAACGGGCCGCCAACACACCCCCGGCCAGGGCATCGGGAAAATTCTGTCCCGTTGCGGCAAAGATCATCTCCGACTGGAAAAGGTGGGAAAAATGCTCCAGCACTTCTAGATTGGTTCCGTAGCGGTTGCTTCCCGCCAACCGCACGGGATTGGGCAGGTCCGCAAAAACACTGTCGTCGATTACGCTCTGCCCGCCCACAATATATGTATGATCAATATCATGCATGTCAAAGAAATCTGCAACGCCCGCCGGTAAAAGAGTCCGGGTCACCAGCAGAATGGGCTCACCCCGCATAGTGGCAATGCCGGATATGGACAGGGCATCGGCAAAAGATCCAGCACCGCCTGAGGCAAGGTGCACCGTATCGAATACCTGGCCGCTGTCGGCAATTTCCAAGGCAATTGCCAAGGCTGTCCCGTAGCGGTTTGCACCATAAAGCCGGGTTGTGTCAAAACCTTCATCCTGAAGTTTGTTTTCAACGGCTTCTGAGATTGCTCCGTAACCACCCACAATGTATACATGGCTGGCATTCAATCGATTCATCTCTGCCAGAACCGTATCGGGCAGCAAATTGGTCGGTGTCAGCAGAATCGGCGCGTTATATACCCCCGCCAATGGTCCGCTGGCGAGAGCATCAGCGAAATCATCCCCTCTGGCCAGCACCACATAATCTGCTGATTTCCACCCCATCTTGGATGCTTCGATTGCTGTCAGGTAGCGGTTGGTGCCTGCGATCCGTTCCACAGATTCGGGATCCGGATCCTCGACAGCGACCCCCGCTGCCATCACCAAGCCCGCTGTCATCATCTGGCCGATCAGGACCAGAACCGTCAGCAAGCCGATCCATCGTGACTTTTTACGTAAAATTAACAATGCGTGTTCCTCCTCCCGGATTTTGGTATTGCCTGCAATTCTTTGCCTGTATGATCCTACTCGCGAAGGATTGTCAGCTCAGGCCAATCTGAAGTGGCATTCTACGGATAGGCCTCACCCCCTGGTCTTTATAAAGCTATGCCCATTTGGGATACAGAAAAAGGCACAGAAAAAACACCCTTTGTTGGGAAGGAATGCCTCTGTGCCCGAAAAACCAGCTGTTTTTCGGAATATGTCCCTCAGCTCGTCCATTACAGCCATGCATGCAACCATCCTTACCATATTGAGGTATTTTCACCCTTGTCAGGATCATACAT
>CAZDAI010000158.1:0-3687 GCA_964503545.1 uncultured Candidatus Sumerlaeota bacterium | reverse complement strand
TATCTGGAGATTCTGCGCAATGAACTGGATAAATACGGTTTCAAGGATCACCTGTTTGCCCACTCCGAGCGAATCCCCATGGGCCATCAAATCGGCATCAATGTCCATGAGCTCCCCTGGATCAACCGCTTTGCTGAACAGGAATTCCAACCGGGCATGGTCCTGTGTTTTGAACCCAAAGTGTGGTTGCCGGGTGAATGCTATTTACGAGTGGAAGATATGGTGCTGTTTACTGAAACCGGTGCTGAATCCTTGACAAAATTCAGCCGGACCATGTTTGAGTTATAAATGATACATATACCAGTCATATGATCATCGATAGCCCATAGCCACTTGAAAAAAGAGAGCAGCCAAAATGAGTTGGTATTGGATTACCAAATAAGGAGTTGAGCCAAAGCAAGCTCAACTCCTTATTTCAATGTCAGCAGCAATCCAGTACTTCCTAAACTGAGAACTGCGAATTCCCTTCCTGGACTGTGGGGATTGCTTCAGCCAAGCGCTACATCCACAGCGAATCACAGTGGAGCCAGAAAGTCAGCACGAATTGCTTAAGCAGGCTTTCTGACTCCTGTGTGTTTGATCCTAGGTGGATCTTAGCCCAATAAGGCAGTAATCACTTCATTGACCAGTGCAGGGGTTCTATAATACAAATCCTCCATGTAGACCCGCTCCGTATACTTATGGAAATCTTTACCCCAGGGACCAATGTTGATCACAGGCATGGAAATTTCTTTAATGATATCCAAGGGGATGTAATAGCCATTGTTCCACATCAGCATATTCTCTTCGATGTAACCAATATCCTCATTGTTGGATTTGAACATACCGTAGCTCAAATCACAAATGCCTGTATAGTATGATTGAACAGCATAGTCCTGATCCCATTGGTTTTTGGCATAGTCGATGATGGTTTTCACAATGCCTTTCATTGTTTCGTATTTCTCCGGAATCATGCTATTGTGAACGTTTGGATAGTAAGGTGGTGCTAGAGCAATAATCACCACAGGATCTGTATCCGCTGTGAACTCCAGAGTCTTTTCGATGATCCGGAATGCTCCTTCCGCTGTGGAAATTTTACTGGCCAGCAAACTGGTACGGATTTCACTCAACAAATCATGGATAGCATCCGTAAAATCACTCCCGGAATGGGCAAGTGCTTCTTTATATAGTTCCCCGTACTTCTTAACACTGGGTTTCCAGCCCAAATCGGTGTACTCTTCCCCCATGGCTTCCATGTACACCTTATAGCTCCTGTTCATGTCTGCAATGACTGTTTCAAAGGCCGCTGTACACAGCGCCTCCAAACTGGAGAAAATCTCCGATGGGCTTTTATCCAGTGTCAATATGTTCATATAGCCGCCGGCAGCAATCGGCAAGGATACGTCATAGATTTCCTTGCGGTCTTTCATATACAGCCACGCAGGCGGTGGCGTGGTAGTGTTTCCTGCTGTTTCTATGTATTCTGGATTCAGTTCAGTCTTGCGAACTATTTCTGCCATCAGATTGATCGGGTTCAAACCGCGAAATACCTGACCCACATGAGCCAGTTTGCCCCTCACATAGAATATCGGCATTATCTTGCCCACTGAGCCATCATAGATGGTGGCTTTCGTTTCATCCAACCTTTCGTGGGGTTCTGAATTCAACATAAGAATGTATTCTAAATCATATTTGGCTTTCAATTCTTGAAGCAGGGGGATGGCACCCCGCATCCCTGCGGAAAGGTTTTCTTCATCCGGCAGGCCCAGCAAAAGCAGATTTCCCTGAAAATTCTCCACATTTGCGTAGTGTTCGAGGAAAGCGAAATGAATGGCAGCCCCGCCTTTCATATCTGCTGTGCCTCTGCCAAACAGCCATTTCCCAGACTTCAGATCTGCCCTCGAGTGCTCATCCATCTCCACATTGCCTTCCAGGTATTTCTGGGTAATTGCATATGGATTGTAGGCATACTGCTTATAGTTGCCGTAGTCAGCGATATCGACAGTATCAGAATGATGAATCAACACAATCGTTTCTTTTCCTTCTCCTTTCAGGAGAGCCCAGGGCACCGACCTTCCTAAATGGTCGCCGTCGATCTTATAGACACCAAAATGCTCTGGATGGTTCTTGAAATATTCCACCCGGTCAATCCATCGCAAAAAGAAAACCGCATTGTTGTTTTCCATTTCAGTACTGGTATGCGTCATAGTTCCAACATACTCCAGCATGTTTCTTTCAATCCGATCTTTCAGATCCATCTCCATCCTCCTTCAATTTTCAATCCAACACAATATTCTCTACGCAACAATATGCATCCTGCATTCTCAAAACTCATGCCCTGGATTTCGAAATGCTTTGGAGCATGCCCTGACAGATTCAGTCTACTACTGCAACATAGTGGGTGTCTAGTGTGTTCTTTAGTCATAACCTCACAATACCTTACATGGTCCCTTCAGAACATGACAGATGCGGCAGATTGAAGCAGCCGATTTACTCATACAGTCATCCCTAAGTTTTCGCTCCATATAAAAAAAGAGCATTTGACTGCTCTCCTTTCTGTTAAGGCGCTTGCTGGTTCTTTAGGACATCTCCATAGCGAATACCCCGGGTATGCAGTGTGTGAGCCCATTCAACCCGGGTCTTGCCAAAGAAGCACATGAAAATGATCGGAATCCAGCTGTATACAAACAACGGGTAATGCAAGGGCAGCCATCGCAGCACACCACGTGGGTGCTTATCCAGCCAGAAAACGATGAAAGGGTAGATAATATGGAATGATGAGACAACCCGCCAGACAATTGGATCCCAGATTAGCGAAAAAATGGGGGTATAGATATTGACTATCCACGCATCGACAATACCAAACAGAGTGCCGAAGCCCATCATTAAAACCAGCAGCGGTTTTAGCGTCATCATGGCAGCGTCAAACAGGACCAGGCTATGCTTTTGGAATGACGCTTTAATGAATTGCAGACTATAGACGCGAAACAGCTCTACATGTCCCCGGGCCCAGCGAGCCCGCTGGCGCCATGCCTGGGCGAATGTCAGCGGTTTTTCGTCGTAGACAATCGCCTCAAAAGCAAAAGTTGTCCGATATCCCATCAGAAGTGCCTTTAGGCTAAATTCCAGATCCTCAGTCAATGAAGTCGCTCCCCACCCAATACGTTTGAGCAAATCCCATGAAATTGCCATACCCGTTCCTCCGAGATAATTGCACAGCCCCAGATTGTGGCGGGCTAGCTGCACCATCCGGTTGGATACCCAAAAAGACATGGCAAATGCCGCAGTTACCCAGGTATCGGTTGGATTTTTCGCATCGATGTATCCCTGAACAATCTGGCTGCCGGTACACATCCGATTATTGATATGAATCAGAAACCTTGTATCCACCAGATTGTCTGCATCAAAAACAACTACCGCGTCGTATAACTTACCTTCTTCCTCAAGGTGTGCAAAGAACCATTCCAGCGCATAGCCTTTCCCGCGGTTTTCGATACTGCTGCGCTCCAGAACATGGGCACCTTGGGTCCGAGCAATCTCAGCTGTGTCATCCGTACAGTTGTCTGCGATTACATAAACATCATATAAATCTTGCGGGTATTCCAGGGCAATCAGATTGTCCACCAAAGGCCCGATAACCAGCCCCTCATTGTGAGCGGGCACAACCAATGCAAAGCGTTTGCTAGGAGGAAATTCCTTAACTTTGCG
>CAZDAI010000157.1:0-3687 GCA_964503545.1 uncultured Candidatus Sumerlaeota bacterium | reverse complement strand
GAAATTAAGTATCCCTTGATCAACAAAATGTTGCAGCAGCACAGCGAACACACGCGGTGTCATTGCTTTAAAAAGCCTTGTACGCAACTCCTCAGCTGGCATCCCTGTCTTTAGCGGTTGCTGCTGGTGGTAGCGCTCCAACTGGTCGTGCAGCCATTGGGCATACTGATCAAGCACCTGGTGGTGAATCAGCAGCTCTCGCTGGTCAACCTGGAATCTCCTGATCCTTTCTTCTCTTAGCAATTGTTCAACAGCCCGCACCGTCTCTGCTACAGGCAGCCCTGTTTCTTTAGCCAGATCCTCCATAGAATAAAGCTTGTCCGGATCCTGCAGAAGTCTCTGCTCAATCAGCTCATCTGGCAACCCCTGCTCTTTTACCATCATTTCGGCAATAACATCTTCCTGAAACCGTTTGTGTTTTTTGGCATAGGGTTCAATCACCGTGCCGCCCCCGATGGTAGTAACCGGAGAATAGGAGCGGATGATGTAATGATCGCCTCTGGCTACTACCGCTTCCTCTTCCAGAAAAATCTGGGCATAACCTTCTGAGCCCGGGTCCATCGTATCCGCATCCAGCAGCAAGACTCGGCCCAGGATTTCCTGGGTGCCGGTATGAAAACGCACTCGCGCCCTGTTCTGCAAGGGCTTTCTCGTTTCCTTGCCAAAGGGTCTGCCCAGGAGTTTCAAGCGAATATCCAAAGCTTTTGTGGGATGCAGATGATTGGGCTCTGCGATCACATAGCCGCGCTCCAATTCATCCACTTCCACTCCAGCCAGATTCACCGCAACACGTTGGCCGGCAACAGCCTCTTCTACCTTTTTACCATGAACCTGCAACTGGCGAATCCGTGCTTCCCTACGACTCGGCAAAATTTCGGCAGGGGCACCGGTGTTCATTCGTCCAGTCACCAACGTCCCTGTCACAACCGTACCGGCACCCTTCATAGTAAAAACTCGATCCACAGGTAAACGGTAGGCCATTGCTGCATCTTTGCCCCGTACCTCTTCTGTCATGGTGTCAATCATGGTCTTGAGTTCATCCAACCCTTCACCCTTTAAGGCTGATACAAAAACAAACGGGGCATCTGCTAAAAATGTATCTGCCACTGACTCCCGGATATCTTCTTCCACAAGCAACAACCAATCACTCTCAACCAGATCTTTCTTTGTAACAACGATGATGCCCTTCTCCACCTGCAGCAAGTTCAATATGTGCAGATGTTCCAATGTTTGGGGCATCACCCCTTCATTGGCTGCTACCACTAGAAGCACAAGATCCATTCCTCCGGCTCCGGCCAGCATATGTTTGATAAATTTCTCGTGCCCGGGGACATCAACCACACCTGCCAGGCGCCCGCTGGGCAAACGAAAAGGGGCAAATCCCAATTCGATGGAAATGCCGCGCTGCTTCTCCTCCCTGAGCCGATCTGTGTCGACACCGGTCAGCTGTTGAATCAGGGTGGTCTTGCCATGATCAACATGGCCTGCAGTCCCCACAATCACATACTTCATAACCTTCCTCCATTCATCCGTTCAGGCATCAAGGCTGCAAGAATGACGCTGTCATCACCGGTCAACAACGTTCTGGGATCAATCAGTACTTTATCCTGAAAGATCCGCGTCATAATTGGAACTTCGAACCTGCGCAGATATGCCTCCAACTGACTTGCGGACCATTCTGTTGCCATCAGCGCCACGCCGTAGCTGGGAATCTCTGTTTCCGGCAGTGAACCGCCTCCCGCCTGGGAAGCAGTTACCACAACCTCTGCCCGACCGAATCCCTTCCATTGCCGATTGATCCCCTCTGCCAAATGCACTGCTTTAGCCTGAACCACACTCGTCTCTTCAGTAAGCATTTGCAGAACAGGTATAGAAGCAGCAACGTCCTTGCTTTCCAAATAGAGATACAGGATTGCCTCCAACGCTGCTAGTGTCAGCTTATCCAAACGCAGGGCGCGGAGGAGTGGATTCTTTTTCATCAGATCCAAGTATTGCTTTCTGCCCAGAATGATCCCTGCTTGTGGACCGCCCATCAGTTTATCTGCACTAAAAGTTATGATGTCGGCACCCGCCTTGATACTCTCTGCAACCGTTGGTTCCACTGGCAGACACCAACGATTCAATTCCACCAGGCATCCACTGCCGAGATCATCCAGAACCGGAATACCAGCTGCCTTGCCCAGTGTCACCAGATCCTGCAGCGACACTTCCTGGGTAAATCCAACAATGCGGTAATTGCTTGTGTGCACTCGGACCAAAAGACCGGTATCTTCGCTAATAGCGGCCTCGTAATCCTTAATTTTTGTTTTATTGGTTGTGCCCACTTCCACCATGGAGACACCGCTTTGCGCCATTACTTCGGGCACGCGAAATGATCCGCCGATTTCCACCAGTTGGCCTCGTGACACAATGGCTTCCCGCCCCTGTCCAATGGTATTTAACGCCAGCAGTACCGCGGCAGCATTATTGTTCACAACCAGAGCGCTTTCTGCACCGGTCAGCTGGCACAACAACTCCTCCACATGCCGATAGCGCTGTCCACGTTTACCTGTTGCCAGATCCAATTCCAGATTGGTATATTTTGCCGCAGCCACTGCCACAGCATCCACCGCCGCCTGTGGCAACAATGCACGACCCATATTGGTGTGCAATACCACTCCGGTGCCATTGATGACTCGCTGCAGCCGATGTCGGTGCAAAGTTGTGACGCGCTGCTGCATTTGATTATCTAGATCTATCAGCAAATCAGAAGATGGTTCTCTCTTTCCTGACATGATGTCCGCCCGTACTTCATTCAGAACATCCTGAATTGCCTGGAGCAGTATAAAACGAGGTACTCCCTGTGTCTGGGCCGTGGCCATAGACGGCATACTCAAGATCTCATTTACCGATGGGATCATTCTAAGAAGTTGTTGTCTATCAGTACAGTCCAATGTTGTCCCCCCTGTACCCAATTATTTGCACCTGCTAATCAAGAGGCGATAGATAGACAGGCTTCTGTCTATCCATAAGCCTGGGTTTAAAATTCTTAATAAGCAGTCTGCTCGTTCCGCCACGCAGGGCATACCCGGCATCTCTCACCGGATGTTCGGTTGCCGAGCTTGTCAATGTTAGGGATAAGGATCCCAGTTCATTATTGGCAACATGCTGATGCAATGCTTTCCATAAAGGGATCAAGTCCCGGACTGAATGGCGAAAAGCAAGAGGATATACCGCGCAATGCCGATACGCTTGCCCTATTTCAGGAATATGAGGGAGCGGTATCCACCTGCGTAGAAAATGACCAAGGCGGGTCATGAGAGCGAGCCGGGAATCCCACTGCAGAATAACACTGCTGACAATACTGGATATCTGCCAGCAGCCTAGGCAGGCTGTAATCTCCCCATGCTCCTCTACAACATAGACATCATCCGTCATTGAGAAACCTGGCAATTCTTTTAAGTGTACTGCCAGTGTTTCTGCAGTAAAAGGCTGAAAGAAATCATAATTCACATAGGTGCGATTGAGCAGCTCAGCAATCTGGGGAAGGTCTTCTGATTGTAGTTTGCGAACATTGGGATCCATTCTATGCTGTCGTGGAGATATAAAGATCATCTGCTGCAATCTAGCACGCTCTGCATACCCGCTGCGTCCCAGTAATCCCAAAGAGGGATAGTTGTCGTCGAGCACTGTACAGTAGCTAAAATC
>CAZDAI010000156.1:0-3708 GCA_964503545.1 uncultured Candidatus Sumerlaeota bacterium | reverse complement strand
GTCATTGGTCATGCATTTGTGCAGCGTGGCAGTCTGAAAAAAAATCACCATACCGCTAGTGTCGGAATGCTGGTGGTCGCCAGCCACCGCAGTATTGGTATTGGAACAGCTATTCTGGAGTACATTGAACACTGGGCACGAGCCAACAGCTTGGAGAAACTTTTTCTCAGTGTCTTCAGCAGCAATCAGCGCGCTCTTGCATTGTACGAGCGAGTCGGTTTTATTCGAGAAGGTATACGACCAGGCCAGTTTATCATCCGTAACACCTACGTCGATGAAATTGTGCTAGGAAAACCCCTGACAACTGATCTGATGAAATGCTATCCAGGTCAGAAGGCTCTCGCCACAGATGATCGGATTAATATCTAAAGGAGGCAAATCATGAAAGCAAAAATCGGCTTGCTAACCATTGGCCAATCCCCCCGCGGTGATCTTACCCGTGATCTGGCACCCATATTGGGGTCGGATGTAGAAATCATTGAATATGGTGCCCTGGACGATCTATCCCTGCCGGAAATCCAAGCCTTGGCACCGGCTCCCGGTGATCCATTTCAGGTAACACTGCTGCGCAGCGGCCAGGAAGTCCATCTTCGCAAGCCGCCCATCATCCCGCTGCTGGGCAAAGGTGTGGACATTCTCAATCAGCAAGGGGCGGCAGCGATCATCATCTGGTGTACGGGTGATTTCCCTGATTTTCCTTCCCGGGCACCTGTAATCAAACCCGATCCCATCATGCGTAACGTCGTTTCAGCGGTTCTACCCACTGGCACACTGGGTATTCTCTGCCCAGCACCTGACCAGTGCCCCCAGATTCGCGCCAAATGGGAGGCAATGGGCTATCGCTGTTTCGTGGAAGGGTACTCACCGTTTAAACCAGTTGAGGAACTGGAGACAGTCATGGCACGCATCCCTCAGGACCAGATTGATATGATGGTTCTAGACTGCATGGGAATGAAAACTGCAATGAAACAGCAGGTGAAAACATTTACAGACAAACCGGTCATTCTGCCCCTTTCCCTTATCGCCCGGGTTGTCACAGAGCTGATATAATTTCCCAAGGAGGTAAGATCTCATGAAGAGCAAGCTTTTTTTATACAACGGTGTCATTCACACTTTGGATCCCTATGATCCGGTTGTGGATGCAATGGTTATGGAAAACGGGATTGTTCGAGCGATCGGCGAAACAGCCATCCTCAAACGGTGGGTCGATGACAGTTACGAGTCTTTGAATCTTGAGGGTCGTTTGGTACTGCCAGGTTTTACAGACAGCCATACCCACTTTGCCATGTACTCATTGGGATTGCAAAGAGTCTCTCTGGAAGGCACACAAACTGCCGACGAAGCATTGGCTCTGCTGAGAAAGAAAGCCGACGAGCTCCCGGACGGTAACTGGGTTTTCGGTGTAGACTGGAACAAGAACATCTGGCCGGGTGGCAGTGCACCCCCTCTGGCCGTCACTGACGCAGCCTTACCCAATCATCCGCTGCGGGTAGTTAGCAAGTGCGGCCATCTCACCTGGACCAACTCCCAGGGACTTCTCCGGGCGGGTATTCATGAGAATACGCCGAACCCTGAAGGAGGCGAAATTGAAAGAGAAGCAGCCTCTGGCCAACTAACAGGCGTACTTAAAGAAAACGCTGCCGAACTCATATCCAGCATTCTGCCAGAAACTACGCCTGAAGAATTGCTGGCTGCTATGAGAGTCGGACTAACTCAGGCGCATCGGTTCGGTCTGGTTGGCATTCACAACTGCGAAAACGCCCAAGTCTTTTCTGCATTCCAGACATTGTTGGGGAGGGGAGAGCTGGCATTTCGTGTTCACCATCATCTGGCCATGGAAGAACTGGATCATGCGATCGCTCTGGGACTGCGCACAGGTTCTGGCACACCAACTCTGAATCTCGGCCGCCGCAAGCTCTTCATCGATGGCGCCTTAGGCTCCCAGACAGCCTGTATGCTGGAGCCTTTCTGTGGAACCATCGATGACTGCGGCATTGTAGTGACAAGCAAAGAAAAATTGCATGTTCTCATCAAAAAAGCCGCAGAGCACGGAATCAGCTCAGCCGTTCATGCCATCGGCGACAAAGCCAATCGGGATGTGCTGGATATTTACCAGGCAATTCATCCCCTCACTGCAGCTCACGGCCTGCGCCAGCGTATTGAACATGCTCAGCTGGTCGAAGCCAACGATTTTGCCCGTTTCAAGGAATTGGATGTCATCGCGTCTGTCCAGCCCCTGCATGCTACCTCCGATAAAGATCTGGTGGATAAACACTGGGGAACCCGAGGCGTGGGCGCCTATGCCTTTAAAACTTTCATAGACATGGGTATTCGCTGGGCTTATGGTTCCGATGTACCGGTAGAGACCCCGGATCCCCTGAAGGGCATCTATGCAGCCGTATCCCGACGGCGGGAGAGCGAACCGACTGCCGCCCCCTGGTATCCGGACCAAAAAGTCACCATGACCGAAGCCATACACGGTTACACCATGGGCGCTGCATATGCAGCTTATCAGGAACAGTACCAGGGATCGCTTTCAGTGGGAAAACTGGCTGATGCTGTGGTCCTTTCCCAAAACCTCTTTTCCATCCCAGAGGCAGAAATCCCGGATACATCCATCGATTATACCATCATTGGCGGCCAAATTGTCTACGCTCGCAACTGATGTGTACAACGCCCCCCACGTGAAGAGAAGCACCCCGGTGCTTCTCTTTTTACATGATCTGTGCGTCTTCTCATGGCTCACTCGTTCGACAAATCAACACGGTGATATGGAATATTCAGTACATCAAGCATTTCCTGTTCCTGATTGCGGCAGGTAAACAGTAGAATCTGCCGCTCTTTGGCCAGATCTCCCACATACTCCAGCACCCGTTTTAGTCTGTTGGGGCTGTACTGCATAAATGGGTCATCGAGAAAAAGGGGCAATTTCCGACCCTGGCTGATCAGATCTGCCATGGCAACACGTACGGCAAAATAGAATTGATCCACCGTGCCAGCACTGAGGGCTGTTAGTTCAACCTGCCTACCCACATCTGGCGCAGAAACTGTGACAGTCAGATCTTCATCAATGCGTACCTGGTGATAGCGCCCACCCGTGAGGTGTTCAATAATTGTACCCACACGCCGATTTAGTTCCGGAGCCAACAAGCGATGCCGCCGATCCGCCGCCATGCTTAAGGCTGTAATCGCCGTATCCAGTGCATTGGCTTCATCTTCCAAAACTTGCTTCTTGTGCTGGGCTGCTGCCAGATCTTCCTGGATTTCTGCCAGTTCCCGCACCCCTGTGAGCATCTGTTCCATCTCAGCCTGCAAAGCCGCCAATTCCAGGTCTGTTTCATGGAGATGGTGATCCACACCAATGATTTCCTGTTCGAGTTCTCCAGCTGTGCCATCATCTGCCTGAATATCCCCAAAATCTGCAGGGTGGCTGGCCAACTCAGCCTGCCACTGATCAATGGTGTACTTTGCCAGATAGGGTTCCAGCTGCAAGTCCAACCGTTGAATTCTTTCCATTTCTGCTTCATACTGACCCCGCTTTGCACAGCCTGAAAGAAACTCTTCCCAGTCACCTGCCCCGCTTATCGTTAGAATCTGGTCCCGCACATCAGCCTGTTGATTCTGCTGCTTTTCCAGCTGCCTTTTTTTTACCAGCAGCTCCTGTTGCTCTTTGACCCCTCGCTCGAGAACTTCAGCCCTTTCTTGCTG
>CAZDAI010000155.1:0-3769 GCA_964503545.1 uncultured Candidatus Sumerlaeota bacterium | reverse complement strand
GGGAGTATAGTGTTTTGTCGCAAAAACATTGTACCAGAAAGGGTTGTGGGTCCTCCATCTTCATTTAGTTTTCCAGAACGCAATGAACAGGCAGGAGGTAGATGATGAATCATCCGCCTCCTGCCAACTATTCTACTCATATCTTCTCCGTACACTGAAGGCAGGATTCGTATCAGATATTGATTGTTGGCGGCTGGTCACGACTGTAAGTCAGCCATTCGCCATTTTCTATGATACTCTCTCTGGCTAACTCCCGATAGATGGATTCCCAGGAAGTGCCGTGCTTATCGAGTAAGATCTGGGCTCTCTGGAGTCTTGCTACCATCTTTTCGTGGTTTGCTATTTTCCTGTTGAGTGACAATTTGCCGTAATAATTTGCCAGAAACAAGGTTACAGATGAGATCAGCCCCACCATGATCTTCAGGACGCTGCGCACCAGCAAATCTTGTTCGGGGTGCATCATGAGCAATGCGCGAAGCGGTGCAGGAACCTCAATCACTGTCGCTGCCAGCGGCTTAAATCCCCATTCCAGAATGACTGCCAGAACAAACATGACCATCGATGCAATGACCAATCCTCGGGTTACCTGCTGGTTCAGCTGATTCTTTTTCTTTACTATTTCTAAAGCGCGATCATGGTATTGAGCCTGTCCATCAATCCAGTAGTCTCTGGCCAGTTTTGGGCTAATTGTAGACTCGTTATCTGAACCAGACATAATTGCAGAGACTGCCTGGCGGATCCAGGCATTAGCGCGTTCATGGGGCCAGGCAATATAATCGCAGACAGAATCAGAGATTCCGCTGACAGACAAATAAAACTGATTGCGAAGAATTTCAGCCAAAACCCGGTATTCCAGATACTTCTTATGATACATGCTTCTTGTTGACTGCAGATAAAGGAACGATGCCATCAAGAGTGCCCCGGCATAAAGAATCAGAAATAAATCAGACTCCATTTCATCATACAGTAAAAATGAAACCACCAGAATTACACCGAACAAGGACAACCACAAAATGGTACTTAAATAACGGTCACGAAATCTAACTGACAGAGCATCCGCTGCGCGGAACACATCAAGAATTCGTGACCTGCGGGCAGTCAAAACTGCCAGAGCATCCGAGTCGATTATGCCATCTGGCAAAGGACTGTGAGAGGAGGCGGTATCGTGATTAAAATCATCGGTCATCCTCAAGCTTTCCCCTAGCACACCCGGAGAATTCTCGATGATATGCACTTTTCCCACTTCTCCTAAGAGACCTTCCCCCTCACGGGGTGCTGTGATGTGGATGACTGCCCCATCTCCCATGCCTCTGAAAAAGGAACAGGCTACCGCATAGGATCGATTCAACATAAAATCAACGATCTCTGCTGTGCCACATCCGCTGGGAGAGGCGTTAGTACCATCCCACAGGGCCAACAGCACATGGCTGTGAGAGGCTAGATAGATGCCAGCTTGGCGGTAATGGTAGTCGCGGCTTTCAATACATTTTGGCTCCATGTCATCGACTACCAGGATGTCCCTGGCGGTCCCGATGAGCTGACGGAAACGCAGCAATGGTTCTCCCTGGAAGTCCTCCTCATAAACTGGGACTGCCATGGGTAATGCTGCAATGATTGGAATTCCTAATGCATTCGCCGCCTCTGCACAGAGCTGATCGGCCCCTTCGGCTAGACTGTTGAGCATGATGATCTGAGAATGCGGGTATTTGCTAAGCAAATCTTTAAGTACCGTATCGACAGCGTCTCTGAGGGTTTCCGTATCTTCAGAGCGAATATTCCGGTGTCCGGTGACGCCGATGATCAGGGGTATCCCCATACCATCCCCTCCGTTACTGTTGGACTCGCGTGCGGGAAGCAATCAGCAGATCGGTAAAATCGGTATACACCTGACCAACCCATTTGCTGCCACCTTCTGTAATAATCACAGCTTGGTTACCATCTGCAGAAAAGCCCATATCGACAATGGCACTGTCCTTTCCATCCAATACAAAAAGATGACCGCCGCTAACAGCAGACAAAACGGTTGCTTTTTTCTGCGCGGCATGTAACACCATCAGTTTTGTGCCATCCGGGGAAACTTCCAGTCTGCTGACGGGGCTGGCGAAATCCAATGCAGTACGCAGCTGCCCACGATTAAGGTCAAAAATCATTACCCGGCCATCTTGACCGCTGCTTACCATGAGCTGCTCAGTAATGATTAGATCAGTGACCATCCTATAGTGCTCCGCAAGGCCATATAGGGGGATTTCTTCTTTGTGCAGATCCCATACTTCAATAAATCCATCGCCATGAGTCAATGCAACGAAACGCTTGTCGGCAGAATTGAAAATGCGTGACAACCCAGGGGAAGTTTGAGGGCTCGCATCATGGAGGGAAATCAAAGAAGGCACTTCGTCAGTAAAGGGTGTAAATCGTTCAGCACGATAGAGATCTCCAGCAAATGCATCGTCCCGCTCTATGCTGGTTCCAGCATCCGTAGAATATCCAGCAAGTAATCCATTGTAAAGGGAAAAGAGAATGCTCTTTCCATCCGGAGCAAACACAGCACCTTGCACTTCCATGGGAGCAAAATCATGTACAATGCGTCCTGTATCAGCATCCAACAGCACGGCGTTAATATGGCGTGCTAGCAAACAGCTCCCCTCCGGGGAGAAGAACAATGCAGGCACCTGATTGGGGTAAGGGTCGATGTATGTCCAAAGAGTCTCACCGCTTAGCAGGTCCAGCATAACCACTGCTTCTTCAACAGCGTATGCCAGCATGCGTGAATCCGGACTGATGGTAAGACTGTATACGGTCCCACGGTTAGTGATTGGGGTACGAGCAAGCAATTGGCCGTTTTGTGTATCCCAGACAGCGACGTATTCTCCCATGATGGCTGCCATCTTTTCTCCGTCTGGAGAAAATGCCATGTTATAAGGAATATTGCCGTCCGGATTCATCAACTCGATTTTTTCATTGCTATTCAGATCATAGATCCATAGACTTTCACCCATGCTGCTGCATAAAGCGGCTTTGCCGGTTGGTTGGTGCAGGGCAAGACCAGAATCAGTAAACACCCGGCCACCCATATCCATCAGGGTTGTCTGCTGATCCTTTTGGAAGTTCCAGAGGATCAAGTGTTCGTCTTCATAGAGCAACAGGTGGTTTGAATCCTTAAGAAAGCCGGCGCAGCCCACGGTCCAGGCATATTCGTTATCACGCAGATACTGGCCAAGCATGGTTCCTGTATGGCAGTCCCAGACACTGATGCGGTTCTCCCAGCCGCAGTAAGTGAAAAAGCAGGAACTGTCGGGCGAAAATCCCACCCCAGCCAATGACTCACGGTTTGAACCGACGATGTGCAGAATTTCCCCGGAATAAGCATCCATCACAGCTGCGGCATTCTGATTGATGATGCCTACGATTCGTTTGCCATCGGGAGAGTAGGTTATCTGGCTCATTCGCATTCCTTGATTTTTAATCGTCGATATCTGTTGAAAGCTTTGAATGTAGTAGCCCAGTTCCAACGCATCCTGAATCTCATCTTGATGGCTATGGGTGATCGGCTCGCCAGCATCCTGAGCACGCAGGGCATAGACAAGCCCGCCCAGTTTATCCCCTGACGAGGACGCCAAGGTTGATTTTTCCAGCCATAGCATCAATTCATTCTCCACGGCCCGATTCCGCTGCTGGGCGATGATGCGATTTTGTGTCACGGCATAGATGGCAAAAGCAGTGACTAAGGAGGCTGTTGCAGTACTGATGGTAATCAGATTGCGCAAGCGCT
>CAZDAI010000154.1:0-3815 GCA_964503545.1 uncultured Candidatus Sumerlaeota bacterium | reverse complement strand
TGCATCCGACATTTTTTTTCTTTGTCGGCCAGTGATATGCTATAATATCACTTGAACCATATTCAATCCAGCGTTCGGTTGCCTTTGGTAAGGAGGGCTCACATGTTCGACAAATTCTGCCTGCCGACTTTGATTATCGGCCTGTTCTTTCAAATCATTGCCCGTTATGCAGACAGTGCCGGCTTGATTACCCCTGGCACCCGGGGCATTCTGTACGGGATTTCCTTGTTTTTTATCGCTTTGGGTCTGTTCTTCTTCGGCCGGATCGTCGGTAAAGCAATGCTTCAAAAAGCACGTGAGAAATTGAGAAAATGAATAGCGACCCATTCTGCTTAAAATATGAAGAGGCGATGCCCCAGGCAGCGCCTCTTAGCTGTTTTCTTCCTCTTCAGACCCAGCCACCACGGGCAGTGTAAACCAGAATGCACTTCCTGTATCTTTGCCAGATTCAACACCGTAATCAGCATTGTGTTCGTCCATTACCCAGCGGACAATGGCCAGGCCCAAACCCGTGCCCGCAACCGAACGGCGGTGACTTTCAGCTCCCTTGTAGTAGCGATCCCAAATGTGGGGCAAATGGTCAGGATCAATTCCTGGTCCACTGTCCTTTACCGTCACAGTCACCAGCCCGTCATGTACTCTTTGTTCCACGGTTACCTTGCCGTCTGCCCCCGTATAATGAATACCGTTGATCAGCAGATTGTAGAAAGCTTGGGAAATCAGCTCTTTGTCGGCATTCACAGTTACTTCATCCTCAGCATGAAACGCTAAGGTGTAGCCATCTTTACTGACCAAAAGCTGCAGACGGCGCACCATTTCTGCCAAACTACGGGTTAAATTATACGGCTTGCGCCGCACCGGCTGTTTTCCAGATTCCAATCGGGAAATATCCAGCATATCATTGACGAGACCGCTCAACCGCCTGGTTTCTTCTGCAATCACCCGCGCATTCTCCGGGCTTGCCTCACCGGGTAGGTCCATCATGGCCTCAGCGTAACCGCTGATCAGCGTCAGCGGTGTACGCAGATCATGGGACACATTGGCAATCAGCTCCCGTCGCAGATGCTCCACCCGGGAGAGTTCTACCGCTGCATAATTCAAAGTATCCGCCAGTTCATCAATTTCACGATAGCCGCCCCCACTGAAATTTGCGGTATAATCTCCTGCTGCCAGTGTCCGGGCTCTTTTTGTGATC
Source organism: uncultured Candidatus Sumerlaeota bacterium (assembly GCA_964503545.1). Lineage (GTDB taxonomy): Bacteria > Bacillota > SLNR01 > SLNR01 > SLNR01 > JAXGQE01. Next base: position 2,620 of record CAZDAI010000154.1, on the reverse strand, counting down.
GTTTCAATGGGACTCGCAACGCGCCGGGCGAGTGTCAAGGCTAACAGAACTGCCAAAACCAGCAGGAAAGCGGCGATATAATAGAACTGAATTCGCAATGTATTTACAGTCGCTGCCACCGGCGCCACCCGGGAACTGATCAAGATCGCTGTCTGCCAGCCGCTTTCATCCCCCACCAGTCTGGCATACAGAATCATACTTTGCGATGCCTGCCCTAGCCAAGCCATCCGGCCATGTACCATGGGCCCGGTCTGACGGGATTCCCGAAAGTTCTCTCGATTATAATAAACCATGATCTCCCCATTGTTTTCAGCCGCTTGCTGCAAAAGTCGCACCTTTTCCAGATTGGACATAATGGGCAGGATGCTTTCCTGAATGGTCCCAGCCGTATAGCGGCTGTTGCCGGAAACCGTTACCACCTCAACACCTACCTGTCGTTCAGCAGCCAGTTGAGCGAGATATTGGGCAAAATCCGTCCGTTCGAGATTGTCTGCAATGGCAATCGCGCTGCTCCGTACTTCCCCGATTTTGACAAATCGGTAAAAGCGGTCCAGGAAAACAATCTGATACAACCACAGCACCACCAGTAAAACGCCACAGAAAGCGAGCAGATATTTGAATATTTTCCATTTGAGGCTTGTATGCTGTTTCTTCATGATCTGCTCCCTCCTTTTCCCGATTATCCTTCAAAGCGGTAGCCCACGCTACGCAGGGTGCTGATTCGATCAGCAAAAGGCCCAAGGGCTTTTCGCAACAGTTTTATATGGGTATCCAGTGTCCGGTCGTCCCCGTCGTATTCGTACCCCCAGACACCCGTAATAATGGCTTCCCGGGAGAGGGCGATGTTCCGATTGCGCACTAGATAACTCAGCAATTCATATTCTTTGGGGGAAAGTTCCAAATCTTGACCCGCTAAAATGGCTTTGCGGGCAGTAAAATCCAGGACAAAGTCACCCTGCCGATAGATATCATGACTGGGTGATGCAGCACTGCCCCGGCTGCGTTTTATCACCGCCTCCAGACGAAGCATCAGCTCCCGAGGAGAAAAGGGCTTTACGATGTAGTCATCCGCTCCTAACTCAAACCCATGAATCCGATCGTATTCTTCACCCCGAGCCGAAAGCATCAGAACCGGTGTGTTCTGGAAACGGCGAATTTCACGCACAGCAGAAAACCCGTCCAATTCCGGCATCATCACATCCATCACAATGGCATCAAAAGTCTCCTGCCGGCATATCTCAACTGCACTCATGCCATCGGCAGCTTCGGTCACCGTATAGTCAGCGAATTGTGCGTATTTGCGGATCAGCGCTCGGATTTTTTCTTCATCATCGACGATCAAAATCTTATACATCTAAATCCCCACCATATTCATGTCTTATCTGCATTATACATCAGGGCAAAAAGTAAAGCTAGAATCCTGCAAACAGAAAATCCCGGGTAATGGTAGCTTCCCCGGGATCCTCTATGCACAGATTCTTACTCAGACTCTGCTGGCGGCAGATTCTGGCAACCACGGCGTGCATGACGTCCACCGCCCATGGGCATAGCTCCTTCTTCTCGTATCCAGTTCATGCGCTCTGTCTGTCTTTCTTTAAACTGGGTCGCTGTTTCTTCATCGTAGACTCCCCACTGCTGATAACGGTCAATGATCTGATTGCGCAGGGCGCCGATTTGGTCTTCGATACCATATATTTCTTCTTTCTGCTCATCAGTCAGCGCTTCCCATTTTGCCCTTGCTGCATCCATGGTTTGCCGTCGCGCTTCCATCTCAGCCCGAGCTTCTTCGGTTAAACCGGCTCGTCTACCCAACATGGTTCGGATTGGCTGACAGTCTGTTCCAGGCTCAGCTTCTTCTGCTGACACCAGTGCTGCACCTACGCCTAGGATCATAACCAGTGCTAGGACCAATATGATTGTACCGTATTTTTTCATCCCCATTCCCTCCATTCCTCTTTGCTTACGATCAGGTGCCCTAAGACAACTCTGATTCTGCTCTTAGTATAGCGGGCGATTGTGAAAACTGTGTGAACAGATGCTGAATTCTTCTGGAATATTGTCGTTGGCTGCGTGATTGATAAATCCCTTGCAGTAGCTTCTATCCTATGCCACAATAGACATACAAATTGCTGAGGAGGGAAATAAATGAAAGAGCATTTGTCAAACCGGGGACAATCTCTGTCTCGTGATATGCCAGCTTTGCAGCATGCCCACTATGCCATTCAGGATAATCTGTACTGTTCTAAGAGCAATCCTTTCGGATACATCAACATGGGAACGGCTGAGTCTCATCTGGTTAACGATGAAGTCATCGCCCTCTTAACCCGAGTTCAATCCAATCTCTCTCTATCCCCCCGCCATATTCACTACGACTATTTTCATGGTAGCCGTGAATTTCGCAGCGCAATCGCGGCTTATTGGGGAAAACTGATTTTTCCAGAATCACCGGATCTGCTCACCCGGGAACAGATTGCCGTTGGGGCAGGTTGCACCAATGCCCTGGAAAACCTGGCGACGATGCTGGGGGATCCCGGTGATGTGTTTTTGATCCCCGCCCCATATTATTCTAGCTTTGAAGACGACATTCATCCCCGAGCCGGCATTCTGCCCGTACCGGTGC
>CAZDAI010000153.1:0-3857 GCA_964503545.1 uncultured Candidatus Sumerlaeota bacterium | reverse complement strand
GAAGGTTTGAAAGCCGCACTGGGAATCTAAAAAGCCTGCACTTTAGTGCAGACTTTTATGTCAGTGTAAATCGTCCAAGTGCCGCCAGTCGCTCACCTTCCGATTTTAGGATATCCGCCAGAGAAAAATCCAACAGATCGCAAATGGCTGTAAAGTAGAAAACATTGCGGCCCAGCTCAGATTCAACGATTTCACGACACGACGCACATAATTCGCCTTCCAGATGGTCGTCCATGTATTTTGTGATGTCGCCAAACAGAATATCTTCAGGAAAGTCCTGTTTGTCGGCACGGACTCGCAGGCATCCGCACGATGTGACAGCTTTTACAATGGAGCGGTTGACACGGGCGTTGGTTTCTTGGAATTTGGATAGAACGTCCAGAATGCTTCTGTGTCGAACCAGCAAGGTAGAAACGGTATTCTGGAATTTGTCGCAGCAGGGGTCTTCCATCAGGCGCCACCTCTTCCATGCGCTAAGATTTGTATTTGTGTTCATTATACCGATAAAATAAGGCTTTTGTCAATGTCAGCGAGGTGTCGGCTCGTTTGACATCAACAGGCAAATATGCTATTCTTGAAGAAATAGAAGGAATTTTTTTCTATTCAAGAGGGGGAGCGCCCATGTTCGACATAGGGGATAAAGTAGTTTATCCCATGCATGGTGCAGGGGTGATCGAGGCAATTGAAGAGAGGGAAGTTCTGGGTGAGACAAAACAATACTATATAATGAGGCTGCCCATCGGGGAATTGAAGGTAATGATACCCCTGGTCAATGTCAGTGCCATCGGTCTGCGGTATGTGATTGATGATGCAGGTGTAGACCGGGTTTTTGGAATTCTGCAGAAAAGAGATGCAGATATATCAACTAGCTGGAACCGGCGATACCGGGCGAACCTGGAGAGAATAAAAAGCGGGGACATTTTCGAAGTTGCGGCAGTTGTCAGGAATCTGATGCTTCGTGACCGGGAAAAAGGACTTTCTACGGGAGAAAGAAAAATGTTGGACAATGCACGGCAGATTCTCTTAAGTGAACTGGTTCTGGCAAAAGGCATGGAAGAAGACAAGGCCACCTTACTGCTGGAAAAGTATATTGGATAAACTTATCCGTTACTTGAGGGTACGTCAGTTGCGCCTGACGTATTTTTTTCTGCACATTTTCTAGAAAGGGGGTGACAAAATGAGAGTGGACAGAGCATTTCGGATATTGCTGACTTTAATGGGTCTGGTTTCGGGTTATGCACTCATACTTATTAGTCTTCCCCATTTGACAGCAGTATTGGGAATCGAAGTGGATATCCTGGTAATGAGCAGTCTTCTTGCTGCCGGTGCCCTCATAGGCGGTGCCGTGGGATTTTTGATCGCTCCGGGCATTCTTCAGGCTCTGCGGCAGCTGACTGCCTGGATGGAAACTCGGCTGAAGAAAGCACCGATTCAGGACATCATTTCTGGGGCAATCGGCTTGATAGTCGGGCTGATTATTGCCAACCTTCTGGGTAATGCTTTTTCCCGGATTCCAATCGTCGGAGCGGTTCTTTCCCCCCTGGGGAGCCTGGTGTTTGGTTATTTGGGAATCAGTGTTGCTCTGAATAAGCGGGAGGAAATCGGGCAGTTTTTTGCCAATCTACCCCTGTTCAGTGGCAGAGAGAAAGGGAGCCGCAGCAGCACCAAATCGGTTAGTAAAATCCTTGATACAAGTGTAATTATCGATGGGCGAATCGCTGACTTGTGTAAGACAGGCTTTATGGAAGGACCCATTGTGATCCCGGGCTTTGTACTGGAGGAACTGCGTCATATAGCTGATTCATCGGATCTGCTGAAAAGAAACCGCGGACGGCGGGGGTTGGATGTGTTGAATCGCATTCAAAAAGAGCTGGCGATTCCTGTGCAAGTACTGGAAAAAGATTATGAAGATATTACTGAAGTTGATAGCAAGCTTGTCAAGCTGGCAAAAGAAGTGAGCGGTAAAGTAGTTACCAATGATTACAATCTTAACAAAATCGCTGAGTTGCAGGGTGTGCCGGTGCTGAACATTAACGAACTGGCCAATGCGGTAAAACCAGTTGTACTGCCTGGAGAAGAAATGGTCGCCAATGTCATTAAAGAAGGCAAAGAGCCTGGGCAAGGTGTTGCTTATCTAGATGATGGGACCATGATCGTTATTGATGGTGGGAAGAAGTATGTGGGCGAGACAGTCCCTGTGATGGTCACCAGCGTGCTTCAGACTGCGGCGGGCAGAATGATTTTTGCTAAACTGCTTTCACAGAATGGCTAGGCAGGTGGTGTGGCTATGAAGACGGTTGCGGTTGTTCCTGCAGCAGGTGTCGGCAGGCGTATGGGGGAGTTAACACGAAAGCAAATGCTGCTCCTCCAGGGAAAACCGATCCTGGACTATACATTGAAAGCATTGTCTGCATGTGATCTCATCGACGGCATTCTCCTGATGGCACATCCAGACGACATTCATCATTTGCAGTCTGAACAATCGATAGAGAAGAGATTTCCCAAAGTGGTTGCGATTCTAGCCGGGGGCCGGGAACGACAAGAGACGGTTTACATGGGACTGACATATTTACATATGCAAAATCCCCGACCGCGATGGGTGGTTATTCACGACGCTGTAAGGCCTTTTGTAACCCAATCATGCCTGAAGAATACCATTGAAGCGGCGTACCGTTGGCAGGCAGCCATTGCTGCCGTTTCAGTAACGGATACCATTAAGCAAGCGGATCGCTCTGGAGAGTGGATTATTGGAACACCAGACCGAAAAACCCTTTGGGCGGCGCAGACCCCCCAGTCTTTTGCTTTTGCTACGGTCTGGGAAGCGTATGAAAAAGCCAAATTCAATGGGATTTACGGGACAGACGATGCATCCCTTGTGGAAAGAACCGGTGTGAATATCCGGATCGTCAAGGGTGATTATGACAATATTAAGATTACAAACCCTGCAGATTTGATTATGGCTGAGAGCATTCTTGCAGCACGAGGAGGCAGCGTATTTTGAGAGTAGGAATTGGTCACGACGCACATCCCTTTGAGAATGGTAGAAAACTGATACTTGGCGGTGTAGAGATTCCGCACACCAAAGGCCTCTATGGTCATTCAGATGCAGATGTGCTTGTTCATGCTGTGATTGATGCATTGCTTGGCGCTGCTGGAGCAGGAGATATCGGACACCTTTTTCCGGATACCGATGAACAGTACCGGAATATCTCCAGTTTGCTTCTTTTGCAGCAAGCTTATGGGCTTGTTGCAGACAAGGGCTGGGAGGCAGAGAATATTGATTCTGTGATTGTCGCCGACGCACCACGGCTGGCCCCGTATTTTGCAGAAATGAGCAATAACATTGCGGATGTACTCGGGCTTTCCCGGGATGCTGTGAATGTAAAAGCAACCACAACTGAAGGCTTGGGCTACACAGGACGACAAGAGGGCATTGCTGCTCATGCCGTCGCGCTTTTGGTTGCGAAAAAAACGTAACCAACAAGTAAGGATGTTGCGACTCGTCGGCTGGCAGTATCTACTGCCAGCCTTTGCTTTTCACTGGATAGAAAGGTGGGATCGTATGTTTGACAGAAAAATGAAAGTTTGTTTGATGGTGCTGCTGATCGTTTTTATGGTATTTGCCGACGGAGCACAGGAAAAAACTTTGGCATATAAATTCTATGCATCAGCCCAGGAAGTATCAGAAGATGGTGCCCAGCATTACGCAGTGCAGATTAACCGTGAAACTGTGTTTCTTTTTCCTGACGAGGAGCCGTCATCCGCCATTGCCCAGAAAGCCCAACAGATAGCAGATCAGCTGAACGAACTCTTTCGGCAATCCACAGAGCCATTGATGGTGAAACCATATCTCAATG
>CAZDAI010000152.1:0-3871 GCA_964503545.1 uncultured Candidatus Sumerlaeota bacterium | reverse complement strand
ATGTGGAAGCAACGTCTGACGATCAGGAACCGGTTCAATATGGTTCCAACTCTGTATGGTGGTCATGGACGGCTCCGTCAGCTGGCTCCTATGCCTTTGATACCTTCGGTAGTGATTTCGATACAGTACTGCAGGTTTTTACGGGGACGAGTGTCTCTGAACTTACTCAGATCGTTGTAAATGATGATGCCCCCTCTGTGGTGCAGAGTGCTGTTACCTTTGAGGCATCAGCCGGCACAACTTACATGATCTGCGTTCGTGGCTACGACAATGAATCCATTGGGGATATCACACTTACCTGGCTGAAGTGGAACGACGATTTCATCAATGCCATCGCCATCGGAGGAATGAGCGGTATTACAAGTGGACACAATTTGGGAGCAACCCCCGAGGAAGGGGATCCATTGACCGATTTCTTAGGGGCTACTGTCTGGTGGTCATGGACAGCGCCGCAGTCGGGTTATGTCGCATTCAACGTCGATAGCCATCAAGCAGATCCGGTCATTGGCGTATGCATTGGTTCTGAACTTGGGGCACTCTCGTTGATTGGTTTCAATGAAGATCTTTCTTTGGATTGGGATTCCCGCACCACATTCCAGGCAACGGAAAATGTGACTTACCACATCATCATTGATTCACATTCGGCATATGGCGCACCCTTTTCTTTGCAGTGGTCGTACATCGATGAAGCAAGTATTCCAGCCAATGATAATTTTAGTGATGGGTTTGTGATTGCAGGCGAAAGCGGCACTTCATCTACAAACAATGTGTTCGCTACTCGCGAAATTGGGGAGCCAGAGCATCTATATTTGAGTTTTTCATCCGTTTGGTGGTCATGGACAGCGCCGGCAGATGGTACCTATTACTGGGATACTGAAGGGAGTGTTCCTTTGGATGAAACCTATAAGAATGATTACATGAACATCTCGGTTTATACCGGAGTTGCTGTTGATGAGCTCACGCTTGTAACCAGAGGGAGCTATGGCGATGCAATAACTTTTAATGCTGTTGCAGGCATAACGTACCACATTGCAGTTGACAGTGATTATTCTAGCTTTTGGAGCATTGGTGATATTGTGCTCAACTGGGGGAAGGGAGCAGTCGCCACCTTTACCAGTGCAGATCTCCTATCGACTCAAGTAGGAACTGCTGTAAATTATGAGGTAACTGCTGATGGGTACCCAGAACCATACGTATGGAAATATTCGGGAATTTTACCGGATGGTTTGTTGTTTACCCCTGGATATGGCTGTGCCGTTATCAGTGGCACCCCCCAACCTGGCACGGTCGGCACCTATATTCTTAATCTGGAGGCTTGGAATTATTATGGAAGAGTGTACCAATCATTTACCTTGACCGTCACAGAACCGCCGACCATAACCAGCGGCAATAGCACGACATTCAATGTTGGATCAAACGCCACCTTCAAGGTAGCTACTACTGGGTATCCGGCTCCCACTGTCAGTCTGACTTCAGGATCTCTGCCCGCAGGAGTTACTTTTAACGAAACGACTGCGACTCTTAGCGGCATACCGGATGCAGGTACTGCCGGCACTTATGAATTGATCTTCACTGCAGACAATGGGGTTGCGCCAGCAGCAAGTCAGAATTTCACACTAATTGTGCTAAACCAGCATAAGCCTCTGATCACCGCTGATCCGCAAGACGCCGCTGTTGTCTTGGGAGATCCAGCCACCTTCAGAGTTGAATTTAGCGCCAATCCTCAGGCATACATCCAATGGCAGTATAGTACGGACGGGGCAAGATGGAAAGATATTGCGGGTGCTAATTCAGATACTTATACGACCCCGGCTACAAAAAGGAATATGAATGGCTACCTCTATCGTGTCGTGCTTTCCAATGCTTTCGGAATGACTATTTCCGAACAAGCAAAGCTTATTGTGATGTCAAGCTCATTTGCTACGGTAGATCTGGAGATCAGTCAAGAGTACGGTGTTTATGACCCGGCAACGAAAATTATTTCGTGGGTCATTCATGTTACCAATCTTGGCGGGGAAACTGCAAAAGATGTGGTTGTAACGGATAGTCTGGCTCGTGGCACAAAATATGCTGGCAGCTATGGTATAGACAGCATTCCAAACGCAACAATCAGTGTCCGCGGCAGCACAGTGAATGTGAATCTTGGGGAGATGGCTGCTGGAGATTCAGTTGTGTTTACGATTCTTGCCGAAGTAACTCGAGCTACATCGCCTGTGGAAAACACAGCGGAAGTCAAGACTACAAGCTATGACTCAACTATGACGAACAATATCAGCCAAGCAGTGTGCACCTTCTAAACAAACTGTAACAGTCAGTGGCAGACAGAGACACCGGGTACCGGTGTCTCTGTCTGCCTTCAGGATATACTATCAACTGGTGTGGATTTGTACTTTTCTCAAGACATTCTAGGGAGCAAGAAGATAGGCCAGAAGAAAACCGAGATAGTTGCCAAGAGCAATTCCCAACAGGCTGATGGTAATACCAGTTACAATTAATTCCTTGTTATTGATTGCGGCAGCGACTGGGGGGATGAAAGGAGGACCAAATATCCCGGCCGTCGAGACAATTATGGTTGTGTCCACATCGATCCTAAAAATGTACGAAAGGAAAAAATGAAGCAGCACGGTGCCTGTAAGCACGAACGCGACATAATAAAGGATGGACAAATTCGAAATTGTCATATAGCTAAAATTGATCGTAGTACCTATGGCTAGGGCAAAAACCAAAAGCAGATATTCTCCTGTTTGAAAAGTCCCCTGAATCTCGCGTACGGGCTTGATAAAGGAAACGGCAAGACTCATAGTGGTTATCATCAGGATGATAAAATCCAGATCCACTCGTCCGAATCCAAGCAAAGAGACTGAATAATTGAAACCTACAATCAAGGCGGAAAGTCCTATGGCCAATGTAAGTTTTTGAAGAGAGATTTGCGGGTCAGTGTTTGTGGGATCATCAACGATAGCGTTGGATTTCTCAGGTGCTTTAGAGAGATCCTTTGGTTGAAAGAGGGGTAAGAAAGAAGCAAGGATAGGCTTTGCCAGCATGATCAAAAATAAGATGTACACACTTCCCATGATGAAATCTGCAGTATTGACGAGAATGATGGTTTGCTCTGTGACATTCAGACCCATTCCTACAGCCATCAAGTTAGGAGTCCCACCCGTATAAACTCCTACCAGCATTCCGGCTACTTGCCAATGTTCTCGAACTTTTGATGCGAAGATATATGATCCAACGGTTGAGCTAGCCAAAGCACTGATAGTGATCAATGCGAAAGATAGGAGAGTGCGTTTCGCTAGCCTAAGGCAATTCTTAAGATTTGAAGAAAACAGAATCAGGGGTATTGCCAAAGGGACTGCTATTTTGGCGATGAGCATGGATATTGAGGGATCCAATGGGATCAATGGAATGTTTGCAAGGGTAACTCCGATCAGATAGCACAGGAGGATCGGGCTCATAAATGCAGCATGTTTTTTTTTCTGGGCAAATTTGATAATGAGGTATGGAAAGAATAAAATAATGGCCCATTGAATCATTTCCAATCAGATTCACCTCTTAGGACTACACTCTCGAACGCAATGTTGCAATGCCGATCAACAAAGTGGTTGACTAGTGGAATCATATATTTGCCAGGGAGGGCGTAAATTAAACAGATTACTTGGTAAATGCTCACAGCTGGAGTAAGTCCATTTCGAGTTCCTGCCTGTTTTGAAATATCAGGGATAGAAGTCAGGAGGCCGTAATTTTGTTGCTAAGCAATGATCGGAAAATGCTCGCCGAAAATCCTAAATGCTTTCTGCAGAATAGATGAAATCTATGAGAATTTTGTAATAATCCTTCAAGCTGGAAATGCTCACCCACTCACTATCAC
>CAZDAI010000151.1:0-3883 GCA_964503545.1 uncultured Candidatus Sumerlaeota bacterium | reverse complement strand
ACCGGATTCAGTCATAACGAAAATCCGGTTGGTAATTCTACTGAGAAAATACCGGTCATGGGACACAAGAATCAAAGTGCCTGGGTAATCCGCCAGTGCTGCCTCCAAGACTTCCCGGGATTCAATGTCCAGATGATTGGTCGGCTCGTCTAGGACAAGCAGATTGGCCTGACGGGTCACCAGCTTAGCAAGGGCCAGGCGGTTTCGCTCTCCACCACTGAGCATGCTTACCTGCTTAAATACATCGTCACCGCTGAACAGAAACAGCCCCAGCAAGTTGCGGGCTTCCCCTTCATGGAACATGTCCAGTGCCAGAATCTCATCCAGAACCCGATGATCTTCTCGCTCCAAAGGAAGATCCTGGGCAAAATATCCCAGGGTGGCACCAGGCGCCAGCAGGATGCGCCCACCATAGTCCTGATCGTTTCCCACCAGCATTTTCAGCAGTGTGGATTTCCCCACACCATTGGGTCCCAATATACCCACGCGCTCTCCGCGACGTAGAGTAAAATTGAGATTGGTGAATACCTGACGTGCCCCGTAATGCTTCGCCAAATCTTCGACATGCAAAACTTCACGTTCACTTGCTTTGTGTACGGAAAAGCGCAGTTTCATTTTTTTTCTGGAAACATGAGTACGTTCTACCGGTTCCAGTCGTTCTTTAGCTTTAATTTTGCTCTGCGCCTGACGCGCTTTGGTTGCTTTATAACGAAAGCGTTCGATATAGGCATCCAGATGACGGATCTGTTGCTGTTGCTTCCGGTATTCCTTTTCTTCCCGCAGCAGGCGGGCTTCCTTGGCCTGCACATAGGCACTGTAATTGCCTTTGTATAAGCGCAGGGTGCAGTTTTCCAGTTCGGCGATGGATGTAACGACATGGTCGAGAAAATACCGGTCATGGGAGATGACCACCATGGCTTTGCGCCACTTGAGCAAATAGGCTTCCAACCACTCCATGGTGTCCATGTCCAGATGATTGTTGGGTTCATCAAGCAGAAGCAGATCGGGTTCCATAAGCAACAGTTTGCCCAGGTGCAGCCGCATTTTTTCCCCACCGCTCAAATGTCCTGCGTCGCGCTCATGGGCACTGCCAGTAAACCCCAGTCCATTGAGGATAGTACGAATTCGCGCATCAAGGCTGTAACCGTCTCTTTGTTCAAAAGCGGTTTGAATGGTACCGTACTCCCGCATCAGGCGCTGATATCCATCGGTTCCTGGGTCCGGACTGACTGCCAACAGCTTTTCGATTTCCTGCAGTCTGACCTGCATCCCTGCCAGCTCTGGAAAGGCGCAAGCCATTTCTTCGTGAAGACTTCGTCCTGGCTGAAAATCGATATCCTGCTGCAGATAACCGATGGACAGACCATCTTTATGGGTACGCTGACCACTGTCAAACCCCATGGTTCCAGCCAAAATTTTCAGCAGTGTGGTCTTGCCCACTCCATTGCGCCCCACCAGGCCAATTCGATCTTGACCATTGATGGTAAGATTCAGATCTTCCACAATGGGATGATCCCCAAAGTATTTATTTAGCTGGTGCAAACGCAGAAGCATTGACTTTTCCTCCAATTCACAGGCAAAGCATTATTCAAAGCATACCAATATCAATATACTCAAAAGAGTCATGCTTGTCAAAGAAAGGGAACCAATTTCAATCATTTCAGTGATCTTTGCCTCAGTCAGTCATACGAATTTCTGAAGCACCTCTCTCAGCGCAGCAACAGAAAAGCCTGCAAGGCGCAGGCTTCTTGCACACCCATTCGGTTGCACTGATTTTTCTTCTAACTGTTATTCAACTTGAGTGGTAAGGAAGATAGGAAGAGTCATATGGGATATCTGATCTTGCAGCTCTTCAATTTCATCGATGTGTTCGTCTTCTTCTTTTAAAATATCTTCCAGCATTTCCCGTGTGGCAAAGTCTTTTACTCTTCCAGCCAAGATAATGGCATCATTGTAGGCTCGTATGGCCCCTTCTTCAGCAGCGTGGTCATTATCCAGCTGTTTTTGCACATCACCACCGATATGGATATCTTTGAGATTGCTGACAATGGGCAACCCCTCCAGAAACAGAATGCGTCCGATCAGTTTTTCCGCATGCTTCATTTCATCAATGGCTCTTTTCTCAAAATACTCGTGGAGTTTATGATATCCCCAGTCGTCTGCCATTTCGGAGTGGACCATGTACTGGTTGATTGCACTCAATTCATCGGCTAGGAGAGAATTGAGCACATCGATCAATTCCTGGTTTCCCTGCATTGGAATACCCCCTCATCCGATCATAGTCTTAATGAAACAAATCCGGATCTTCTGACAAACTTGAGTCTGTCTCTGGCAACACCTCCCGGAAGCGATTTGGTAATTAAACTGCAACACACTGCAATTGGATAACAGCTCATCACCCAGCGTCACATATACCCTTTTACTTGTATTTTACCATATTATAGCGCAACCGGGTGTAAATCTTGGTCAAATCTTTCATGTAACCCCACTACTCCAGCATTCATAATGTATTCTTTCGATGACGCGTCATGGAAGTCCATTATACTTTAAAAGAGTCAGCAGCAGTCTGAACAAGTACTGCCTCCTCTGCAACAGTCGGGCTGTTCAGAGACTTTTGACCCTGCTTTCACCGCTTCAATGCGACTAGATGCAACCCAATCCGCCAATGTTTTTCCCTCCGTCCAGGACTGGATGATCTCTCCACTGTTGCTCAGCGGGGTGATATTGATTTGGCTGAAGCCTGTTCGGTCAAGCATATCCCGGATTTCAACCGCCGTTGCCGCACCGGCTATGCAACCGGTAAGCAAAGCTGGGTCGTTCAAGATAGCGTCCGGCAGTTCAGTTTGGGCCACCACATCGGAAATGGCCAGGCGCCCGCCAGGTTTCAGAACTCGCCAGGCTTCTTTGAACACCTGTTCCTTATCTGGTGAAAGATTCAGGACACAATTGGATATGATCACGTCCACTGAATTGTCAGCAACTGGCAAATGCTCAATCTCACCCAGACGAAAATCTATATTATTGTTTTCGCAGCTCATTGCATTCCTGCGAGCCAGATTGATCATGTCAGCAGTCATGTCCACACCGATTACATGCCCTCCTTTCCCCACCCGCTGCCGCGCCAGAAAACAATCAAATCCAGCGCCGCATCCCAAATCCAATACGGTTTCTCCGGGTTTCAAATCCGCTATTGCCAGCGGATTTCCACAACCCAACCCAAGATTTGCGCCTTCTGGTACAGCAGCTAAATCTAGCAGACTATAGCCTGCTTTTTGGGCGGCAGCAATTGGGTCCTCGGAGCCACAGCTGCATCCAGCCTGACAGCAGCTGACAGCACCCCCCTGGCGAGCAATTTGTCCATAGCTGTCACGCACCTGTTCCCGCATTTCGTTTTCTTTTTTCATGATTTAACCCCCTTGAATAAGCTTTCCTTTTGTTAAGGATCCATCTGTTCATACAGACGCATTAACAACAAAAAGGACGCATGCCTGCGCCCTAGATTTTCTACTCTTTATTTCGCTCGTAGTCAATGACGGTCCCCCTTCGGTCAGTCTCAACACGACAGCAGTCCAAAAGTAGTTCCTTAAGCATTTTTCTGGCCCGCTGCACCCTGGATTTCGCGCCAGACAGGGAAACTCCCTGTCTGCGACTCAATTCATTCTGAGTAAGCCCAGCAAACTCTACCAAATGGATGGCTTCTTTGTAGATCGGCGGCAACCGGTCGACCATTCGCTCCAGACAGATCGCCATTTCCTGGTGAGCTGACCAGTCCTCATTTGCCTCCCGAACCGGAACATCAACCTGTGCTAAAGGCTCTATCTGTCTGGCTTTTCTTCTGTAGAAGTCAATGATGGTGTTTCTGGCCACCGTATATACCCAAGCG
>CAZDAI010000150.1:0-3886 GCA_964503545.1 uncultured Candidatus Sumerlaeota bacterium | reverse complement strand
TCAACAAATTAGTGCAATAATTTTGCATATTTGCCATCTAATTGTATGTAAACTGAATAATTCTTTATTTTTTATTCACAATCGCGTTCTTTTGACAAATTGCGCATTTTTTGTGGGGTTAGACCAACGGCTCCTGCTCTGAATGATCCCGCCCTGCCTGCCTGAGAGACAGGATCTGGTAATTGAATCTGATTCTGCGGCAGGAATCTCTCAATGTGCGCAGAATGCTTGTGGATAAAGCGTTTTTGCTTTGTCGAATCCAGTGGATGCTTGAATTGTTCATTTCATTACCACGGGGTTCCGACAGGATCCTACAATTGAAAGGGGATAAAACATTCATGCTTCAACGATCAAACGCACGCACATCCTTTCTGACAACAGTCACTGTACTGTTGGTTATGCTTTTGGCGTCACTGCCTGTACTGGCTGGTGGCAATCCTTTTGCAGAAACCGGCAAAAGCAGTGGCGCAACAGGGCTACTGGAAGACACCCCCGCATGGGAAACCAAAGCATCCATGCCGGAGGGGCGCGTATTTCACGCAACCGTAGCCGACAATTACGGCCATGTCTATGTGATCGGCGGGACCAGCGACTCAGGTGCCGTCACCCCTACCAACACCATCTTTCAGTATGAAACCAACAATGATACCTGGGCGACACTGTCTCCCATGCCGGTTGCTGTGGATTCGGTCAGTGGAGCGGTAATCAACAATAAGATTTATATTCCCGGTGACTCCCGTACCGCAGATACATATGTCTACTCCATTGCCACGGACAGCTGGAGCACCATTCCCGCCAACGGGGGCTACACACCTCGCTCTCAGTATTCCGTTGTAGCAATGGGAACGGATCTCTATGTTTTGGGAGGATTAGAAGCAGCTGCCATGACATCCACTCGCCAAGTATGGATCCTGGATACCGTAGCGGAAACCTGGTCCGAGGGTGTTCTGATGCATTATGATCGCACTTCTTTCGGCGCGGCTGCCCTAGGTGATTCGATCATTGTAGCTGGTGGAGTATCTTTCCCCGGCTTTATTCCAAATATGAATGCCGAGATATTTGACGGCACTTCCTGGACCGCAGTTAGCAATCTGCCTACCGATGATGGCGCATATACCCGTTGGTCGTACATGGCAGCAGCCGGAACAGGCGACCAGCTCTGGCTGGCCGGCGGCCGACGCGATACAAACTGGGAAGTCTTAAACCATGCGGGCTATTTTGATCTTTCTGATAATGCCTGGACTGCCACACCGGATGTACCCGCCCTATCCCAGGGCCGTGTATACATGACCGGAGCTGTGGCTAAAGATGGCTATTTCTATGTCATGGGTGGTCGTGATAGTTCTGGATCGGTAGTATACACGATTAATGAACGGCTCTATGTCGGTGGAATACCAGGCAGTTTAGAAGTCGTACTGGGTCCTGAGGCTGCACGTGATGGTGGTGCCCAGTGGAGCGTTGACGGCGGCAGCACCTGGTATGACAGTGGCTATGAACTGTCACTGGAACCGGGTCTCTACACAGTCGAATTCAGTGATGTAAGCGGATGGATTACCCCCGCCAGCGCTGATGATGTAGAAGTCGTTGCCGGTGAAAAAACGTCCATCAGCGATATCCTGTATGTTCCCCAGGCAGTGGCTGTAACGGGGATCAGCCTGAATCTTAGCCAGCTGGAAATGACTGTCGGCGGGGAAAAGGCAACACTGATTGCCACTGTGACTCCGGAGAATGCCACTAATCCGGCACTGATCTGGAGCTCCAGCAACGAAAGCGTTGCCACGATCGCTGCCAACTCCCCTGCGGAGGTAACTCCGGTTGGCGTTGGTACGGCCGTTATCACTGCTTTAACTGAAGCCGGTGGCTATGCTGCTCACTGCACCGTTGTAGTCAGAGCAGCATCCACCGATGACGGCGACGAAGAAGAACCCCTACCTGATACCGGTGCATCCCTGGGCAGTCTGTTGGGTGGTATACTGGTTGCCGCGACTGGTTTTAGTCTAAGGAGAAAGAAATAGCAGGTAATGCTGCTTTGAATTGAAGTCAGCTAGGTATAAAGTTCTCATTACAATGGGATCTTGCTATGAAGCTGATGAGAGCACGCTGCTGCGAATGCTAGGTTCGGAACAACTGAATGCATGTAATATTGATAAACAGGCTCTGGTCATCATTGACCAGAGCTTGACCTATTAGTTGATCGTATGATCTGCACTTCATCAATGAAGAGATGTTGACAAACGGTTTGATTACCCATATAATTTATATTGATTAATAGTATTAATGAATATATTATTCGGAGGTCAATCATGGTGGATTTGTTCCGTGAAGATTTGCTGAATCGACTTGATCGATTAGACGAGGACGCGAGCTTGATGTTTGATGAAAATAAAAAATTTCATCTGATTATTGTTGGCGGGAGTGCTCTGATCCTGCATGAGAGTTTAATGAGAGCAACAAACGATATTGATGCAATTTCAGCTTCCCGTGAAATACTTGAACTCTTAGTAAAGTATGATATTAACTGTCGGGTGCAAACCTATATTAATAATTTCCCATATAAATATGAGAACAGACTTGTGCGGCTTCCTGTGGGTGGCAGAAAAATTGATTTTTTCATGGTTTCTCTTGAAGATATTGTAATTGCCAAGCTCTACTCTCCTCGCCCTACGGATATTCGAGATATTGAAAATGCGAAAGTCATTGAATCCATTGATTGGGAACTTTTGGACAAGCTTGCAGTCGAGGATGATGAGGCTAAGGCAAGTGCGTTAAACCCTCGATGCTACGCAGATTTTAAAGCAGCTTACGACGATTTTGTGAGGAGGTTTCGAAAATGAGGGAATTGACTTTTGCAGGATTTTTGAAGAGTTACGTTCGGAAGCTCTCAGAAGCTGAGACCAACAACATATCCAAATTGATCGAAGAAGCGGCAGAAAGCAACCCAAGACTCCGTGAGCCGCTTTTTCTCTATGCCTTGGCCACAGATAAAATGGCTGTCTTGCTCCGAGCGGCAAAAGACCCCACTTTGTATTTAGAATATAAGAGTTTAGCAGATAAATATGAAAAGACAGAACTGATAGAGCTGTTGCAAGATCCTTTCTCCCCTTTGCGAGAGGAATATAAAAAAGTATGGGGAAGCTATCTCAGCAAAAAAAACAAGGTGAAGACTGATAACCATTCCAAAGAGCTCATGCGCAGCAGAATCTTGAAACTCCAGAAAGTGAAATGCGTATCGAACTACAGAATCTATACTGATTTGGGATTGAATCCCGGGAACGTAAACGCCTGGTTGAAACACGGAGCCCCAGACAAGGTCAGCCTTCCCGTAGCTCGGAAGGCAGTTAAATACTTGGAAAATATCGCTCAAGCTTGCTAAGTGACAGTCTCAATGCTGCACGGTGCTACCCACTCTTGTTTTCAATAGCCAAAATACAACAAATCGAAACGCTCAGCGAGAAAACTAGTTGCAGATCGGCAGCTAATCAGTGTATCACCATAATGCCCCACCTTCTTGTTTTACAGAAGGTGGGGCATTGATTTTTACCCTGCTTTTTGTGCCCACAATTTGATTTACAGCAATCCTACCTCCAAATTAACCGGCCGATCATCAAGCCGGAGGGAATCATCGTCAAAGTGCACGGTGTATGCGCGGCTTCGATACTTCACACTCTTAAAGGCTTTTAAAAATCCTGCATAGGGATGGTTGTCCATACACCCCAGCATGAGAAAATCATATCTTAACGACTTTTCGGACACCCTGCGCACCAGCTGCTCCGCCAGCCGCGGATCATCATCGTTGACAGTAAGCAAGGCAAAGCTTCCGTAATTGGCAGGCACATTCTCCCGCGGGAAATTGGGATAGCCGAACAAGGTGAGCGGCTATCGCTGC
>CAZDAI010000149.1:0-3924 GCA_964503545.1 uncultured Candidatus Sumerlaeota bacterium | reverse complement strand
AGGTGGACAAGATGGATAGCGATGGTAAGAAAGCGGCAGATAGTGTTGAGCGAGTGTCTGAACCGCCGAAAGACAATGCGCCCGAACAGATCAAGGAGCAGATTCGTACAAACCTCCTCATAATCGGTGCAAATATGTATAATCAGGTGATGGAAGGGCTGCTGCCCGGTGATGAAAAGCATGATCTGGTTATGGAGGCATTGCCATTATGTTTTTCTAGTTTCAACACAGAGCCGACTGCACTCCAGGCCATGGAGAATCGCACAGCCCAAGCAGCCCAGGACTTGCAGCAGGCAGGTCCTACTCAGATTGGGAGCTTGCAAGTGAATCAAGATAGTGAGAATCCCGATTTGCTGTGTCTGCGCAAACTGCTTTGGCAAACATTGCAGTCTGCCGCATGGTATGCGCAGCAAAGCCGTGCAATGGGTGCCGATCTATTTGAATATCGGGATGGATTTTTGGTAGGACTCCATGCACTGACAGATTCTTCACTGGGGATGGGAGGTTTGTTGAGCCGCGTTATGGAGGCTGGTCAACTGGTGGCAGCCTGTGCCCTGCTGTTGATCGAATCTGCACAAGAAAAACTGGCAGCATCCCCGGGGATAATTCCCTTAGTCCGCCCAATCCCCGAGAGTGTTGTTGTTGTGGGTGCAGACCTCTTAGCACTGCGAAGTGTCTTAGAAAGTGCAGCAAAGCGGCAGGTTCCGGTTTTTACAGGTGGAGAACTCTCAAGTGCCTATGGATATAGGGAATTGCAAACAGAATATCTGTATGGTCATATTCATATTCACGATCATCTTAATGATTATTCTGGAGTAAGCCTCTTGTATACTGATTTCTTGCCGAAAAACAATCCAATTGTACCTAATGACCGGCAGTATACGATTGGCAATGGGGGTAGAATTAACACCATTCATTTACCAACCCTCCAAGGTAAGGATGCAGATGAACTTCTTTGGGCTGGTTTCGCAAAACAGGCAAGTGGAGAAAAGCCGGAAAAGCTGATGCAAATTCCAGCCGGCTGGACATATGAAAGCCTGTTTGATTTAAAGGATGCGATTCTGGCAGATCTCCAAACGGGTGCAGCTGACTCTATAATGTTCGCTCTTATCCCTTCTGTAATGGATCAAAATGATGAAAATCTGATCGATTACGCTGAGGATGAGCGGGTTTGGTGGTTATATGCAGGAGGAATAAGTGCAGCCATGTGGGCAGACAACCATCCTGTCAAGGCACAGAGGCAGTTTTATCTGGGCGGTACTGCCGATATCCTGGCGGGTGTACAGTTACTGAAAATGCTAGCTGGTGATATGCAAACGAGCATTCGGGGTGTACCCCATCGTGTCATCCTTCCAGTATATCGCGAGGAACTGGTAGGAATTCTATTTGGACTGATGAGTTTCGGACTAGAGGGTTTCTCGTTGGGAGCACAATGGGGATGCAATTTGACTGAACGGGTATTAAATCTGCTACAGGATCGCTGGCAGGTTCAGTTGTTGAAATGAGTATATCATAAGGAGTGGGATTAAGATGATTGAGAAGGTGTATCAGTATACGGTGACAACTGAAAAAATTATTGAAAGAATTGTGGATGACGAAGATGTTAATATTAACCATGTGGTTCTTCTGGCTAACGAAGCCCTACCGGAGCATTATTCTAATTCCAATGTGTATCTGGTGATTATCAGCGGATCCCTGGCGGGTCGCTTTGCCGAGCAGGAAGAAAAAGAATTCCCCCAAGGCAGCATTTTGCATCTACCCTTTAACACAAGAATGAATCTACGAAATAGTAAAGATACTACAGTTGAGTTTTTCATTTTTAAAGCGCCCCATCCAAAGCATTTTGCAGGTTAAAACAGGTTTTTCTAGAAATCTGATTTCGTAGAATGAAGAATGCAACTGCTTAGGGGTTAATCCTATTCAGGTATTAATGATATTATTTCAACTGAAGTATAAGAAGGCAGGAGGAAATCTTAGATGAAATCAACGTTTGCTTTAACATCAGCAGAAGCAAAGCGCTTAATCGCGCGCGCTGTTGCGCAGATGGAACCTGTAAAGAATGCACTGCAGAATGGGAAAATAGTTATGGCACCCGGAACCACCAATGTGTTCATTGCAGAAGAGATTACCGGCGAGAAGCATACGGATAAATGGCGATATTGTTTCGGATTGATCGTGGAAGGGTTGCCATGCGTGTCACCGGAAGACGGCCGTCTACCGCAGTTTATTATTGATAAAGGGAAAAGAGCAGATATTCCATTTCGAGAAGCTGTTGCACAGATTGCAAAAGAAGATGTATTTATCAAGGGCGCAAATGCTGTGGATAGCTCACGCCGTATTGGTGTACTGGTCAATCATCCGAGCGGAGGTACCGTTGGTTTTGCAACTCCATATTTACTCGCAGCCAATACCCCTGTCATTATTCCAGTTGGATTGGAAAAGCTTGTGCCATCTGTTGAGGAAGCAGTGAGGTTTGCAGGTCCTGGTGAAATTGACAGTGCGTTTGGATTGAGCAATTGGCTCATGGAGATCAGTATTCCTCAGGCAGTTATCGTAACAGAAATTGAAGCTCTTGAAATGCTGGCGGGTGTCAAGGTTACCTTCATGGCTGCAGGTGGTATTGGTGGTTCGGAAGGAGCTGTTACTTTAGGGATAGAAGGGGAGCAGGAGCAGGTTGAGTATGCCTTGGATCTGGTGCGCAGTATTCGCGGTGAGCCTGCATTGACAGGACGACGCCAAATTTGTAGGGATTGCAAAGTACCCTGTCTTAGCGTACAACGCTAAAAGTATGTGATCTCGTGAGACGCTGATGCAATGTAAATGGAAAGAGTCCAGCGCACAGACCCTGCGCGTGATGCATCAATTGATTTCATATCAATGTGTTTTCGCTTGCACCTAGACCCTGATTTATTGACAGAGATATTTTCAATGCTATAATTGTACTAACGGATCACAGAGGAGGTCTGCTTATGGATAATCTGCTGAGCTGCCTGAAGGCACTTTCAGATGAAACGCGGTTTAGGCTCTTTACAATGCTCCTCGAAAGTGATTGTTGCGTGGGAGCTTTAGCCCGCCAGTTGGGTGTCACTGAAGCAAATATTTCTCAACACTTGCAAATTCTTCGCAAAGCAGGCCTTGTCGTGGGTGAGAAACGTGGCTATTGGACCCATTACTCCGTTGTGAGAGAAAAGCTTATTGAAATGGCTTCTGCATTGGGAGAAATGGCAGAGAAAGACAACCGCGAATCACTGCAATGTCCCCGTACGGCTGGCAAAGCCTTCAGGGTAGAGAAGGCATCCTTCTGCGGTGGTTGTTGCATTCTCAACGATCGGGAAAGTTCCAGACAGGAGGCTTGAAATGAACAGAAAAGGTGTTCGCGCTATCGCAGTCATTCTCAGCTTCATCTTGGTTATGAGTCTGCTGACTGCCTGCGTGCAACAAGCATCTCCTAATCCTGCGCCAGATGATGACGAGCAAAACCTGCCGGATCCAGATACTGAAGAGCCAGCGGATCCACCGGATGAGGAAGATCCTGATGAAGAAGAACCTGCAATACCGGATCCTCCAGCACCCAAACCGCCGAAAGAAGATCCACCGGAAGAGCCACCGAAAGAAGATCCACCGGTTGTAACGCCTCCAATTGAAGAAGGTTGGATTGGTGATTTGGAGTACGGTGCTGTTACCGGAGAGGATAACGATGGACGAACCTTGGTATTAAATCCAGATAGCATTCTGGTGTTGGTCAACAAAAGCAGGAATCTCTCATCATCCTATGCTCCGAAGGACTTGGTGAAACCCAATGTCCGATTCAGCTTTAGTGAGGATGTTCCAAAACGGTACATGAGAAAACACGCTGCCTATGCATTGGAAAGGTTGTTCAAAGCGGCATCTGATTCCGGATACCGATTGTATGGCGTCTCTGGC
>CAZDAI010000148.1:0-3937 GCA_964503545.1 uncultured Candidatus Sumerlaeota bacterium | reverse complement strand
GTTATCAACCGGGCATGCTCTGCGGCCAATTCCATTTGTTCACGCGTCGCTCGTATCGGCCGTGCACTGACTGATAGTGCGATTGCCTTTAAGTTTTTACTGCCCATAACAGCCCCTAACCCGGTCCTGCCGGCTGCGTCACCGTCGCCGAAAAGTACGGCGGCTGCTCGTACCTGTTGCTCTCCTGCCGGTCCAATTACAGCCACATACCCTTTCTCTTCCGGAAATGTTTGACGGATCTTTTCTGCTGACTGCCGGGTATCCAAGCCCCAATATTCTTCCGCTGAACGAATCAGTACGCCTGAGTCTGTAATTGAAACATAGACAGAGGAAGCTGCCCGCCCCGTGATCACAATTGATATAATTCCTTTTTTCTTTAGCTCAATTCCCCAGAATCCGCCAACATTTGAGTTGGCCAATAAACCAGTCAGCGGTGACACTGCAGTCAACTGCACTCGGGATGAGGATACTGCAGCTGTGCCTGTCAGAGCACCTGCTGATATCAGCAAAGCATTCTCAGGAGACAGGGCGTCTGTGCCAGCAGGAATACAATCCTTTGCCCACCATGCATTCAGTCCTCGCCCCCCCAGATACCTGACCAGAATTTCTGGCGGAACTTCTTTAAATTTAGTTGTCATGCTGTTTAAATCAATGTGAAGACTGCGGAATCTCTCTGCCATAACATATCTCCTTGTCAAATCCATTTTTTGTTCCGAAAATAGGCAAGCATCCCAGCGGAAATACTTAAGCTTATTGCCCAGAAGCTGCCATATGCGTAAGGCCAATCAATTTCCGGCATATAAGTAAAGTTCATTCCATAAACACCGGTTAGAAATGTTAACGGGATAAAAATTGTGGAAATCACAGTCAGTGTTGTCACAACTCGGTTTAATCGGCTATTGTTGTTTGAAAGATATGTATCATAGATTCCCGTGATTATTTCCCTGTATGCCGTTACCAGATCAATAATGTGATTTATCTGACTGTCCGTATCCCGAAACCTTTCTTGAGTAAACTTTGATAGCAGTGGCATATATTCTTGAGATAGGGCACAAATAGTTTCTCTGAGCGGCCATATTGAAGTCTTGATCAAAAGCATGTCGCGACGTAATCTCTGGATCCTGCCCTGGAGATTAGTCTCACGGTCATGGAGAATCTCATCTTCGAGTTCTTCGATTCGATCTTCAATCTTCTCCAAGAGTAGAAAATGATGCTGAACGATGGCATCAACCAGCGCATAAAGAAGAAAGTCACCGTATCGTTGGCGAATA
Source organism: uncultured Candidatus Sumerlaeota bacterium (assembly GCA_964503545.1). Taxonomy (GTDB): domain Bacteria; phylum Bacillota; class SLNR01; order SLNR01; family SLNR01; genus JAXGQE01. The sequence continues at coordinate 2,666 of CAZDAI010000148.1, read as the reverse complement.
ACGGAGTTGTTGAGGGCAAGTCTGCGGCGCACTTCCCCAAAAACATCACCGGGCTTCTCCTGGAAAGTTACTACCGTGTTGCCTTTAAATAAGAAACTCACTTGTTCCTGATCGATCTCCATGGTTTCTTCTTGATAATTAAGCATTTTCAGCGTTAGAAAGAGGTAGTCAGTCCCCTGTTCCAGTCGGGCTCGCTGCCCGATTTTCGTTACGATCCGTGTCAGAAAAGGATCGGCCTGGAGGTGGTTCATCAGCTCCTCTACTTTGGGTGCATTGTGGATGCCAACCAGATTGATCCAGTAGGTATACGGTCCATCCAGCTTGTTTCTGCCAATCACTTCCACAGCTTCCCGCCCATAGTAGTCGGTATTGTACTGAATAATCTCGAGGCTGAATTCTTTTTCCATCTGATCCTCTGTCAGGACCTTCTCTGTTGGTGTGCCGTGTTCACCGCTTCGCATAAACCGCGCCATGATCCTACCTCCTTCATCCATGCATTCTCCAAGGATATCAGATACTCATCAGGGCCTGTTCCAAATCCGTTAGCAGATCCTCAATGTGCTCGATTCCAATTGAAAGGCGCAAGAGTCCATCAGTGATGCCAATGGTCTCTTTCACGCCGGGTGGCAAGGAGAGCACAGAGCCCCATACCGCTGGGTATGATAATGTAGTTTTCACGCCACCCAGTGTCGGAACAAAGTGAATAATATGCAGAGCCCGGATAAACTTCTGAATGATTTCCTTATCGTCCCCCAGATCAAAACTCAATATTGCTCCATACCTGCTATCGAGCATTTCACTGGCTAACTGATGGCCGGGATGTTCTGGTAGACCAGGATAAAAGACTTTTCTCACTTTGTCTTGGGCACTAAGATATCTGGCAATCTCAAGTGCGTTTTCACACTGTTTGTTCACACGCAAGCTCATGGTTTTCATCGATCGGTGAATAAGCCAAGCGTCGTGCGGACTCAAAAAAGAACCATAGATTACAATCCGCTCCTTTGCACGGTGGACAAAATCATGATCGGCAACAATCACTCCGCCGGCAGCATCATTGTGACCGTTGATAAATTTTGTACAGCTGTGCACGACAATATCGGCCCCCATGGTCAGGGGGTTCATTAATACCGGTGTTGTGAAGGTATTATCCACCATCACCCGTGCCCCTTTGCTGTGCGCAGTCTCCGCGACATAGGGTAGGTCAATCACTTTCAATGTCGGATTGGTCAGAATTTCAGTAACTACCAGGCGTGTTGTGTCCCGGAAAGCGTTCTCGTAGGCACGATGGTCGGTCAAATCCACCAGATCATAGGCAATGTTCATATCCGGGAAGTAATCCCGAAACAAATTCAGGGTTTCTGAGTAGATATAGTCAGACACAATCACGTGCTCTCCCGGCCGCACTGCTGTAGTAATGGCGGCATAAATGGCTGCCATGCCTGCTGATGTAACAACCGCTGCTTCTCCTTCTTCAACGAGAGCCAAAGCGCCGGACAAAGCGGTATGGTTGGGGGTATTGGATCGGGCGTACTGAAAATTGGGTACCTGGCCGCTCTCCATCTTTTCCAGATGATCCAAATCCGGTATGGAAAAAGCTGTAGCCGGATAAATGGGCAGCGCATCCGGAACATTGCTGCCCAGATCAACCGATACCCAGGCATGCAATATTTGAGTTTCTTTCTTCATCTTCGTCATCCTTTTCCCTCCACTCGCTTGCTGACATTCCCATGCAACCACTTGCTGGCGTTTTCGATCATATCCAGTTCCAGAAAATGACCCAATCCTTGAGTTTCAATGAGTTCAACCCTTCTCCCTTCAGGATGTGCGGACAATGTATTGTAAAATTCGCGTTGGAGCTCAATCGATACAATCGGGTCCATATCCCCGTGCAACAAAAGTAACGGTCTGCCGTTGATTGCTTCAGGACGTGCAATCGGATTGATCCGATGAATGGCAGACCATTGCTCGGCCGTGGGATAAACTCCATCTGGATCCCATTTCTGTGCAGCCTGCACCCATGCACCGCAGCCGATTAGCAAGACACCTGCACACACATTTTGGTTATCCATCATTACAGCACTGCTGATGAAACTGCCCATCGAAATGCCCATGACAGCAATTCGTTCAGGATCGATTTGCGGCCACTGGGCGATGGAGCACAAAAGGGTTTTTGCTTCGACAACAGCTTCTAAGACTACCTCCCAGAAATATCGCCGTACAGCTGTTGGGCAAGAAAAATCAATGGTGGAGCGAAGCCCATGACGGGGAGCATCGGGAGCAATGACAGCGTATCCTTGCGCTGCAAGAACTGAACCAAGAAAACGCTGGTTCTCTCGGTTTGAACTCCAACCATGATACAGCAAAATCCCCGGTCTGCTGTGAGCAGAATCCGAATGCATCAGCAAACACGGTATCTCACCAACAACCTTCTCCTTTACGATAACATTTTCGAACATTTTACTCCCCCCCAAAATGATAACAATAAGGAGAATCTGCATGACCTTCAATTCTATTCTTCGTTTGATTTTCCTGCAATAATATAACATCACCTTGGGGCACAGTCGTTTTACATTGACTGATAACAGTCCTCAAAAAATAGACAGTATAATTTCAATCGGGTAGGAGACTGACCATTAGTTGGTCAGCCGACCTCCCACAGAACCGTA
>CAZDAI010000147.1:0-3942 GCA_964503545.1 uncultured Candidatus Sumerlaeota bacterium | reverse complement strand
CTAAAGGCCCAGGGCGGCCAGGCACCGGTGTGGAAAGAAACCCGCAGCTATGACATGATTCGCCTGGCAGCCTACATGGGCAATACCTTATTCAGTTTCTCAGATCGACAGATCCGTTCAGCCAGGCTGGATGATTTTGTGATCATGGATTCTTTGCAGCTGCCCGGGTACGATGAGGGGCAAGACGGCATTATCTATTATGACAACGGCACGGTACGAGGTGCAGAAAAGAGTGACTGACTTATTGAAATAGGATGTTGATGTCTCTTGCATGATCCCAGACGGGAAGCGTAAGAAAATTTATGGACAAGGAAAACAACGAGCAGCAGGGTTACTGCATGCTCGTTGTTGACGTCCGGGATGAAATATCTGCTCAAAGACCGATGGCTTCGTGCACTTCACGCATCCCCAAGATGCATTTTTCGATAACCGTATCCAAGTCCATGCCCAACTGTTCGCAACCTTTTTGCACAATCTCCCGACTGACACCGGCAGCGAAGTTTTTGTCTTTGAACTTCTTCTTGACGCTCTTGACCTCAATGTCCATCACGGACTTGGAGGGGCGCATGAGCGCTGCGGCAGCAATTAGGCCGGTGAGCTCATCAATGGCAAAGAGAACTTTTTCCATATATTTTACAGGTTCAGCTTCAATACAGATCCCATGGCCGTGGCTGATAACCGAATAGATAAATTCATCATCGTACCCTTCCGTTTTTAGAAGTTCACCGGATTTGTGGCAGTGCTCTTCAGGATACATTTCGTAATCCAGATCGTGGAGCAGACCGACCGCACCCCAGTATTCCACATCTTCTCCGGCCTCTTTGGCAAAGTGGCGCATTACACCCTCAACAGCCAAAGCATGTTTCACCAGGGCATCGCTTTTGTTGTATTTCTTCAGAACGGACATTGCTTTCTCTCGCATGGTATCTCATCCTTTCCAGATCAGTATCTTGTCTGCATCCCGGCATCGAAGCAGCCGGCATGCACGCCATCTATGGGGTGCATTGCTGTTCTTTTTTGCACCATCTTGTCATTTACTATACACATTTCCCGCAGCTTATGCAAGTCTTGGCATGGATGAACAAATGGAGAGGCCGCATCCTGGCGTATAAGCGTGAAATATGGAAAGAATATCCGCATACAGAAATAATTTTATTTTCAAACTAAAAATGAGAGGAGAACGGAGAAGCAGGGCGAATTTCAACTATTGGTATCTGGATGCTCGGTAAGGACGAATATGGCAGGGGATGCGATTGGGTGGAAAAAGAACAGTCGCATTTGGTCCATCTGCTCTTGGTCAGTCTGACGTTCAATGGCTTGAGCCGGGTGGGGATGTCCCACATGCAGGGAAACGGCAAACATTCACAGGCAGATTGCTTGATTTTATGGAACGGACCGGACGAAGTATGGTGTTTATTTCACGCAGGAGAATACGAAAATGGGGGTGGTTTTTAGTATCTGCACAGCATGGGTGCGCACGATCATACTGCGGGGACATGCCTGATTATCATCGCAATGTCAATCGCGGGGGAAATTTGCGTTTTGGAATCTTGGCATGGAAGCAATCATCATCTATTTTTCACTGACAGCTTGGTTAGGCTTATGCAATATGCAGGGAGTAGAGAGAGAAAGTTGCAGGTAGATCATTCTATGATGGTGGTGAAGAGTGAGAAATGACAGTAACAAACGAGGAAAATGGACACGAAATAAATGAGCAGGAGCAAAACAGCAGCACAGAAAACGGGCAGGAGGAAAATGGCAATGATGCACCGGTAGCCAAAAATCCTTTCGAATCGTTTAAATTGCCCATCTATCGTAAATTCTATGTATCCCTGTTGGGGCAGATGACGGCGCTTAACATGCAGTCCATGGCCCGTTATCTGCTCATTTACCGCTTGACCGGTTCGGCAGCGATTATGGGGGCCATTTCATTTGCTCTGGCCATGCCCATGCTGCTGTTTTCTTTGTACGGCGGGGTCATTGCAGACCGTTTTGAGAAAAAGAAAGTTATCATCATTGGGAATGTGGTGTCTGCGCTGGTGTCGGTAACCGTGGCATTAACACTGAGCCTTGGGTATATGAGTGCCGAACGGCCGGGATCCTGGTGGATTCTGGTGGTGGCATCCTTGTTTCAGGGCACCATCCTGGCACTGGCCCAGCCGGCCCGGCAGTCCATCCTGCCGGAGCTGGTGGGCAACAGCAAACTGATGAATGCCACAGCGCTAAATATGATGGGAATGAATGTCACCCGGCTCTTTGGGCCGGCACTGGCTGGTTTTCTTGTCGACCGGATCGGCTTTGAAGCCATCTATTTTCTGATGACAGGCCTTTATGTCTGGGCGGCTGTCTTTATGGTATTCGTACCGGCGCCCAAGAGCCGCACTGCCGGCAAAGTCAAGGGCAAGGCCCTGGTTGAAATCAAGGAAGGTCTCATGTACTTAAAGACAGAACCGGTGTTGATGTTTATTGTTTTGTTTGCCATGTTGCGCATGGTCTTTGTTCTGCCCTACCAGAATCTATTGCCCATTTTCACAGACGATATTCTAAAAGTAGGGGCAACGGGGCTGGGTCTTTTGATGAGCATCACCGGGTTTGGCGCCGTGTTTGGTTCTCTGGCAGTGGCTTCCATGCCCAACCGTAAGCGGGGGTTGATCCTGATGATCAGCGCCGCTTCGCTGGGGGCGTTGCTGATGATGTTCTCCTTCAATACCCTCTGGTATGTGGCGATCGTCATTGTGGCGCTGATTGGTTTTGGTCAGGCTCTGGAAACCTCATTGAACAATGCACTCATTCAATATTATGTGAGCGATCAGTTCCGGGGCCGGGTGATGAGCCTGCTGCAGATGCAATTTGGCATGATGGCATTCGGTACCTTTGCAGCCGGTTTACTGACAGAGGCGGTAGGGATCCAGTGGGCTTTGGGGAGTTTCGGGCTGATTGTCGTGATTATGACGGCACTCTCGTTTGTCTATCTGCCTAAATTGCGCAATCTTCCCTGATCCGAAATGTTCAGGGTTTTGCCACGGCGAACAACGCACCATTGCGGGCAATCTATGTGGAGTGTTGGATTGCAGACAATGCAAGACATGCCTGTTGCCAGGAATTTATCGATTGCTGCATGAGGCGTTTGCCGAAAGCCGTCGGTTAGAATCAGCTAAGGCAGTTTCGATGCAGCGGTTGTACTGGCGGATGTAGTATCCGGCAGAAAATGGTGTACAAAGAATGAGCCGGCTAAGTTGGCCGGGTATTGTTAACGGAAAGCGCAGAAAGCCCATGAGCCAGAGGTTCATGGTGCTTTTCTGCTTTGTGGATGCAAGTACTGTACCATGAGAAAAAAGGATGGCAAAGAAGGATATCGGCCTGAGGGGTTGGAATAAGGAAAGGCAAAATATGCCAGAGTATTCCTACAGTTGGATGATCATTTTGCACGCCGATCATATGTGCGGGGAAGGTGTTTTTTCCGTCTATGACACCCTTGGGATTCACAGCGAAATTGGGGAGGGAGCCGCTTGGATAATCAACAAGGTTCAGGAACACAAAATGAAAGCAGAAGCGACAAATTAAAAACCAAGACTGCGCTGGAAAAGAAACGGTTCATGATGATTGGGGGTCTGATTTCCTTACTCGTACTGGTCCTGCTTTTTACCTTGACGCCCTTGAAAAACCTCTTCAAGGCACCGGCAACCCCGCCGGAAATTTCCCTGGAACTCGAGTCAGAACCCCAGCTGCTGGAAAGCGGTCATTACTCCTTCACGGTGAAGGCTATCGTTGCCGGAAATCCGGCACCGGAGGTGACATTCAACCGGGATGACAGTCTCGGAGAGGCAGGAGAGAATCACGCGATGATTCTGCTCGATCCCGGTGCAAGTTTTGTCCTGACAGCTGTGGCCAGAAACTCCCAAGGAGAAGACGAAGCCACTGTGGAATTGATTGCCCCATTGG
>CAZDAI010000146.1:0-3951 GCA_964503545.1 uncultured Candidatus Sumerlaeota bacterium | reverse complement strand
AGCCAAAACCCGATCCCCGATATGTATGCGCCTCTGCTCCGGCGGCCACCTGCACGCTGTCGTACCACACGGTCCCCGATTCCCGGTTCAAAAACAAAGCAAACTGCACCGTCTCTTCTGCGGCATCCGCCGGCAGGGTAAAGGTCACAGCCAACCGCTGCCAGTCGTTGGTCCCCCGAATCCTGGAGGAGGTCACATACTGACTGTTCCCGCTGCTGTTCTTAAAGCGAATCTGCAGCACCGCACCTTCGGTGTACTGGTTCGACACATTCTCCGTCTTCACATACGCCGAAAAGGTGTACTGCTCGCCCTTGGTCAGATTAATGTCCTGGGCAATCCGGTAATAGTTGGTCCCCGCACTCGGTCTTGTGATCTTGTAAGACCGCCGGCCGGTATGCCGTGCCCCGTCTATGTATTCGCCTGTGCCGGTGTTGCCGCTGGGCAGGTACCAGTGGTGCCCGTTTTCCAGATCATGGTTGTGCAGCAGGTTCGCCGGCATGCTCTCCCGCAGCTCCAGCCCGTCAAACCAGGCGGTGCCGCTGGCGTTTCTCAGCTCAATGGTCACCGCGGCAGTCGGCCGCAGGGCATCGGCCGGTACCGTAAAGCTCGTCTCCACCCGGGTCCAGTCCTGGGTACCGGTGATATGATCCGAATAAGCATTCAGATTGCCGCCGCTGCTGCTCACATAGCGGATCCGGATCCGGGCGCCCAGATTCGTCCCGGTGCTCACACCATCCGTCTTGATGTAGCCGCTCAATGTATAGGTCTTCCCCCGTTCCAGATAGGCGATGTTGTAGCGGCCGTACTCCCCGCTGCTGCCGGTTTTGGTGATCTTGTACGAGCGGCTGCCGTTGTAGGACTGGGCCGTATCATAGCTTCCCGTCCCCGTGGATGACGATTCGATCCAGTAGGCCGTCTCCTCAAAGTCGGCATTATCCAGTGCATTGTAGCGCCGCCGGTCGTTGCTGTCCCAGGCAGACTGCAAAGTCCCCGCCGCCACATCCCAGTCCTTGCGGATCGCATTGCCTGCCGGGTCAATGAAGCGGCTCATGTAGTTCCCGTTGGCTATGTAGTTGGCATCATACTTCATGTGCAGTCCGGCCGGGTCCCCCAGTACCCCGCTTTCCAGAATCCCCCCGCCTGCGTAGTTGAAGTGATACACCACATTTTGTGCCGATTCCGCCTTTATCAGATTGTGATTGCTGTCGTAATCGTATTCAAAGGTGTTGCCTTCTCCGTCGGTAAAGCCCACCAGATCGTTGGCAACATAGTGATTTGTTGTTTCCACGCCGTCTGCCCGGTTCACCGCCGTCAGGTTGCCGTTGTCATCATATGCAAAAATCTGCCCCTTGTACTCTTCTTTGTACACCTGCAGCCCGTCAAAGTAGGCGGTATTGGCATTGTCATAATAGCTGCCATAGATACGCACCCGGGTGTAGGTGTCGCCCGCTTTTACCGTATACCCCTCCGATACATACTGCCATTCTGCTGTGGTGGGGTTAAAACTCTTGCCCACCGTATCGACGATGGTCGATCCGTTATACAGCCTGAACCGGATGGAAAACGCCCGGTCAGGATGCTCATCCTTGCCTTCCGGCAGGGCATTGGCCTTCCCCCAGCCCCCAAACACGAAACTGTCGCCGGCGTTCCCGGATATATATATGTCCTGATAGACTGTGCGGATCTTTCCTTTGCCGCCATTGATCAGGAAAGCATTCGCATTCAGCACGCCCGCAGGGGGGGCATTATCTCCTGTCAATGTGACCCGCATATCACTGGCCGTGCAGTCGGCACTTTTGACCCAGCGGCTGGCGCCGCTGGCGTCGCCCGTATAGTAAAAGTCCGGATTGTCCACCAGATTGTAGCGGCTGGCCCGGCTGCCCTCTTCCACCTGCATGGCATCAAAGTAGGCGGTCCCCGTCTCTTCCCGGATCACCCCCCGAAACTCCACTGAATTGGTAGCAGAATCTGCCGGGAGAGTGAAGTTTACTTCATAGCGCTCCCAGTCTTTGGTCCCTGTAATGTAATCCGAGTAGACAAACTGGAAATTATCGTTACTGTCTTTGTATCCAATGCTCAAGGCTGCACCCCGGCCGTTTTGACTGCTGATCCCGTCTGTTTTAATGTAGCCGCTGAAAGTATAGGTTTTGCCCTTTTCCAGATGCGTAAGCCACTGCCGCACCATCTGACCGCCGATGCTGTTGGTCTTGGTGACCCGGAATGAGCGGCTGTCCACATACTTTACTGTCGCGTCGTATGCGCCGCTCCCTTGGGAGCTTCCCCAGGCCGTCGCCGTCCAGACTTCGTCAAAGCGCATCCGATGGTTCTTCAAATGATTGATCACGCTCTTTTGCAGCCGCGACCGGTCCTGCATCTTGTTGAAGTTCACCGGTACATTCTCATCCCCCGGCGCCGGTTCTATGAAGTTCGCGCTCTGGGCATATCCGTACTCGTCATGCACCCCTGTGGTATTCCCGAAATAGCTGAACTGGTAGCGGATGCGGTCTCCCTTGGTGTCGCTGAAGGTGGTGCTGTTGTCACCGTAGGAGATGTCCAGAAATTGGCCGTTCAAGATCGGGGTCTCTGTCACCGACTCACTCACCTTTACCACCCGGTAGGGCTTTTCACTGCTGTATGCATAGGTCACCGTGTACTTGTCATGATTGATGGCCTTTTGCAGATTCCCGGTGCTGCTGCTGTAGGTGAATTGAGTCTTCTTGCCGTCCGGGTACTGGATTTGCGTGAGCCGGCTGGAACTGTAGCTATACAGAATCTCCCGCCCGTCCGGCAAAGTAATCTTGCTCAATAGACTGCCTGTGTAGTGCAGCGTTGTGCTCCGCCCGGCACCGTCGGTGATCCCCGTCAGCAGTCCTCCTGTGTAGGTCAGGGTCTGGGTCACATCGTTGGCATCCTTAATGAATGTCAAACGGTTATCCGTGTTGAAGTACAGCCGGTTGTTCTTCTTGTCCGTGATCATGTAGCGCTGGCTGGTAGAACCGCTGTTCACATGCAGCTCCCGGTTCTGTCCCATTTCATCTTCATATTTAGTTGCATCGGTGCTGGTCTGCTTAAAGTAGTGCACCGTCCCGTCCGCGTCCGTGTAGGCAATGTAGTTCACGCCGCCAATCGTCTCCGCCTTCACCCGCTGGCTGTGGCTCAGCCGCCAGCCAAATCCGCAGTTGACCGAGTTTTCCCCCTTCTCGTTGCTGTTGAACACATGGTTTAACACCAATGGCAGCCGCGCGCCCGTCAGATTGACATCGTTGTGCACAAACACCAGGTTCCCGTTGTAGTTGTTCACATACCCTGTCCCGGCACGCCCCACCGCCTGGGAGTGATAGCTCCAGTGCCCTTCCAGTCCGGAGTTGTTGATGTAGAAAATCGCCAGCGCCGGTCGAATGCTGCCGCTCAGATTGCTGGAGTAAAACTGCGTGGCATACTCCTGCTCGTTTTCATACTTGATCAGCATCCCGTTGTTTTCCGTCCCCGTATACCAGTCTTTCACCATCCGCGTCACTATCCAGGATGTCCGCTCCTGATAGCCGCCGTTGGCCAAAGAAAAGTCATGCACAAGATGCTCGCCCGTCTGGGTGCTTCCGCTCCACGGCTGGCTGTTCCAGCTCACGGCACTGGGCGTCCAGCTGTTTTTCACCGGATGAATGTTCATCTGGTAGTTCCCGCTGATCCCGTCCCGGTATGCCATGCTGAATTCGGCATGCACAATCTGGTCTCCTGTCTTGAGCTCCGGCAGATTGTTGAATTTAATCTATGAACGCGTTATCCCCCGGTTGGTCCCCGTGCTTGCCGTGTTCCCCACCCACATGCTGTCATGGGTGTAGTAGCTGTAGGTGGGATACAATGAGGACACCATGGTGAAGCCGTAATTGTCGTTTTGCATGGATGTCCAGATGGTCGGGTCGATAATCACCGGGTACGCCCGCTCTTTCGCAT
>CAZDAI010000145.1:0-3998 GCA_964503545.1 uncultured Candidatus Sumerlaeota bacterium | reverse complement strand
CCATCCCTTGCGAATCATGGGATTTCGTGATAGATTCTAGTTAAGGTGGGAAAATGAATGTAAGGCGGTGTTGATTCTGTTACAATCCAAAGCATTTCGTGGGGCTATCTGGATACTCCTGCTCTTTACCATCATCTGGATCGGGCAGCAAATCAGCTATGTGTTTCGGCCCATTGTTGTACTGGTTACAACACTTTTTTTGCCTGTGCTTTTTTCAGGGCTTCTATACTATCTGATCAATCCAATCGTTGATTTTCTTGCCAAAGGGCGATTGCCACGTACTGTTGCCATCATTTTTGTCTATCTGGTCTTTTTTGGCCTGTTTGCCTTGGTAGTCATCACTGTGGGACCGGTTCTCACCAGACAATTGAATGATCTTGTTGACAACGCACCAAGCTTGCTCGCTCGCCTGTATGAGGAATTCCTTAGAATTCAAGATACCGGCTTTCTCGCTCGTTTTGAAGTCTACGACCCTTTCGCGGGCTGGCAAGATGTTGATTACGCAATGATCGTGGACAATCTAATCAAATCCCTCGCTGGCAATATAGCCAATGTTGCCCAGTTTATTGCCAGTACAACTGTGATTGTCTTTACCACGCCCTTTATCCTTTTTTATATGCTAAAAGATGGTCGCCGCTTTCCAGAAGCCGTCTCACAAGTTCTTTCTGAGCCCTATCGTCAGGAAAGTATAAAAATGTTTCAAGCAATGAACGCTACGCTGCGTTCTTATGTGCAGGGGCAGCTTTTGGTCAGTATCTTTGTTGCAGGTTTTGTCTATCTTGGCTACAGGATCGTTGGATTGGATTATGCTCTGCTGCTGGCTGTCATTGCCGGAATCACCAATGTCATCCCGTATTTTGGTCCGATGCTCGGCACCATACCAGGCTTGATTGTCGGTCTAATCCAGTCACCCTGGGTCGGGCTCCAGGTACTGCTCATCATTCTTGTGGTGCAACAACTGGAAAGTCAGTTCATATCCCCCCAGGTGCTGGGCAGAAAGATGGCGATTCATCCTGTTGTGATCATTTTCGTACTGCTGACAGCAGGAAGTCTGGCAGGAATTTTCGGACTGGTACTCGGTATCCCGATCTTTGCCGTCATGCGTGTGATTGCCATCCATATCTATGCCTTCCTGCAAAGGAACCACTCCCAGGAACAAGGGAACACCTGACGTCATAACCTGCAACCCCATCGAAAAAACCTCTGTCTGCCCAGCTAGAAATTGCCCGGCATCCAGAGGTTTTTGGTTTATCATGCTGACTGGCTATGGGTTGCTCCCCGATGTGCACTGATTCCGATCAAGCCTCAGCAGTGTGTCAAAATAGACCTGACAGCCTAAGATGATGTCCCGCCATTCGGTTGTTTCATCGGGACAGTGACTCTTCCCGCCGATGCTGGGAACAAAGATCATTCCCACGGGTATCTGCGTTGAAAGGGCATTGGCATCGTGGCCTGCACCGCTCGCCATGAGAATGTTGGGAATCTCCAATTCTTCACTGACGGATTCGATGCACCTGATTATCTCCGGAGCGCACAGGCAGGATGGTTTATCAATCAAAATTCTAAATCGAATTTCCACGGCTGGAATCTGCGCAGCCGCTTTTTCTAGCGTTTCAATCACCCGTTGAATCACAGCACGGCTTTGATGTCTAAGTTCAAGGACAGTGTCTACTTTTCCGGGGATGATGTTGGCCATATTCGGAAAGACATTCACAACACCAAAGGTTCCCACCGTAGCCGGATCGGCACGGATAATCGCCTGGGCCCGTTGCACCAAATCCGCAAATCCTGTGACAGCATCCCGGCGAGTATCCATCATGGTTGTCCCGGCATGGTTGCTTTCGCCAATGATTTCAATACCGATTCTGGTAATGCCCGCAATGCCGCTGACAATTCCAAGGGGAATCCGCCGATTGAACAAAATATCGCCTTGTTCGATGTGCAACTCTAAAAATGCAGCGATCTTCGTAAAATCGATCTTTGCAGCCTGAATATCATGGGCATTAATCCCCGCCTCCTGCAATTTGCTTTCCAGCTCAGGATCAGCAAGATCAATCTGACCGCTCATTGCCCGACTGCCAAAAGTGCCGCCAAATGGTCCGCCCTCCTCTGCGGCAAATCCGACCACCATAAGCCCCTGCTCCAGTTCGATGTGATTATCCTGCAGGGCGCTTGCGTATTCCAGCGCGGCCAGCGCTCCCAAAGTCCCATCGAGTCTGCCGCCTCTGACTACCGTATCCAAGTGCGACCCGGTCATGAAAACTTTTTCCCCACTGCTGCCGTTCTTTAGACCGATCACATTGCCGATCGGGTCAGTATGCACCTGAAGCCCAGCCTCAGACAGCAATGCGGCGAAACATTCAGCCGCCTCCCGGTATGCGTTACTGAAGGAAAGACGCGTAATTCCTCCTTCAGAATCCGTGCCGATCTGAGCAAACGTATCCAGATTTTTTCTTAGCCTTTCCGGCGACCAGTGCAAGAGTCTCATGATTACCTCCATCAGGGTTTTCCGTCTCTGGAAATATTGGACGATGCTCTCAGACTGTCTAAGTAGCTTTTCATTGTCTCAGCAATGATTTTCCCTTTCGCGTGATGCAGATAATGACCTGCATCCAATACTGTCTTTTTGCTCTGAGGACTTCGATCAAGGAATTCTGTCAAATACTGCTGCCAGCCGGCCAGCTCAGATTCCTGAGCTGTGGAAATGAAAAAATGAGTCGGTACCGATAATACTCCCTGGATCCCGACGGATTCGCCATTTTCTTTTAAGTAGGCAACTTCCTGAATCATATCTTGAGTAAATGCACTCTTATAGAAGATTGCTTGCACCGCTTCCTTATCCTCAGGAGGGAGTTCATCAGCTGCCATTACAGGCAGATTCTTCGGTAGATCCGCTGCCGGTATGAGTCGGGTGATGCCTAATCGTGCAATCATCTGCATTATGTGCAGAAACAGTCTGGGCGGCTCAGGCATTGCCAGTGCACTTTCTGGAATCAACGGATCCAGCCCAATAATCGCTTCCACTTCTTTTGGGTACTTCTGTGCCCATTTTATCGCTTCTAAACCAGCCATCGAGTGAGGAACGAGAACATATGGGCTTTCCAGACCCGCTTCATGCAGTGCCAGCCGGGTCTCCGCCAGAACTGTATCCAAATCCCTCGGACTGTGGGATGCTTCACTCCATCCATACCCCTTGCGCTCAATCACGGCAATCCGGTAATCCCCCGTTAGATGACTCCAAAGGGGCTTGAAATCCAATACGGGGCCGCTGGTACCATGCCCTGCCATAAATATCAATGTCTTCTTTCCTGTTCCACAGGTAAAAACATGCATCTTCGTTCCATTCACTTGAACCATTTTCCCCGGGGGCGGGAATCTTTGGGCCTCTGCCTGCAGTTTCCTTCGATGGTAGATCCACAACCCAACCAGCAGGATTAAAATGATCATGAGAAAAGCACCCGCGACATTGAGCAGAACATCAACGATTTCCATATGCGCCTCCCTTTTTGCAGAATATGCAGTAAATACATTCGCCAAGATGACAGTAATTAGGGGATTTCTCTGTAAAGCAGAGAAATCCCCCCCGCGCTTACCATATTTTTTGCCTTCTACAGCTTGTCTTCTTTCATGTACACGGCATTCACACCATTGATTTCCCAGAAGTTCTTCTCTGCGGCAGCGCTGGCAATATCTGCGTGCTTCTGTGCTTCAGCAAAGATTTCGTCAAGTTTAAAAGTCATCGGTTTTCTGTTTTCAATCAGTATCTTACCAGCTGCGACCACCGTATCCACTTCATTACCCTGGGCACTGTAAACCAGGTTGGGGATGAAGTTCCGCATCGGTTTTTTGTACATGGGCGCCAAGGCTGGATGTTTTGTGTCTACGACAATAAAATCAGCGTATTTGCCCACTTCCAGTGAACCTGTGATGTCACCAAGGCCAATCGCTTTCGCCCCTTCAATGGTTGCCATTCGCAGCACTTTCCAACACGGCATAAC
>CAZDAI010000144.1:0-4115 GCA_964503545.1 uncultured Candidatus Sumerlaeota bacterium | reverse complement strand
AAGGTAGTTTCGAAACGACTGCCGGGCTGTCGGATCCGGACTGTGGTATTCGTGGGCAGCATAGTTTAAAACCAGATTCCCCAATACGGCACCAACATCAAAGCCCATGGGGCCGTAATAGGCAAACTCCTGGTCAATGGCTTTTGTGCTGGTTTCTGTGACAAAAAGGCTGCCTGTGTGCAGATCGCCATGGATAAGGGCCTGGGCAGAAGTAAGGAAGGCTTCCTTGAGTTTTGCGACTTCTTTTTTCAATGGTTCATTGCTGCGCAGTGCAACGCCCGCTTCTTCTGAGCCAGGCATATATCGGGTGGTCTGATCGTCATAGTACGGAACAGTGAAAACCAGTTTTTCGGTTATCTCGCACATTTCCGGATTGATGAAGCGCGCCTGCATGGCCTTTTTCTCTTTGGCTTCCAGAGTGAAGTCGGATGTTTTATACAATGTATGGGCCATAAAGGTACCGATATGTTCTGGAAAGTGGGGATAACGCTTACCCTGAATAAGTCCTTTGCGCATGATTTCATGGTCTGAGAGATCTTCCATGATAAAAAGCGCCTCTGCCATGTCCTGATGATAGATCTTCGGCACAAGATCCGGACAGATCTGTCCTTGAATCTTCATTACTTCTGATTCAATGCGGATGCGGTCGGTGGTTAGATTCCGGTCTTTGCCGGATGAACGAAGATATGGTTGAGCTTGTTTGACGATAACACTCTTACCAGATAATTCATCGACAATCCGATAAACAAAGTTTATATTCCCATCCCCGATTTCGAAAACCTGGAGTGAAGCATTATCCGGGAAAAGACCCGAAATTCCCAGCAGATATTCTTTGATATTTCCTTCATGAACCGTTGGTTGTACCAATGCAATTCCTCCAATCGCGTGCTTTGCTTTACTTATGGTCAGATTCTTCATATATGGATCGTTACAGCTATATATTGTACACCATCCCATCGACAAAGTCACCTCTTTTGCCTGATTAGAAGGAAGAGTTTGCATCTGGGGCAGGATTTTACCTGTTCTGCCATGAATATAAGAGCATGCAGATGCAATCATCTGCTAACAACCTAGCAAGGATGGTGAAATCATGATTAAAAAAATTGAACACGTCGGGATTCGAGTGCGGGATTTGCAAAAATCCGTTGCTTTTTACTCCAATGTGCTGGGTTTTTTGGTGCGTGGCCAGATGGAAAACAAAGAAACCGGACTGAAGATGGCTTTCTTGAAGGTGGGGGACAGTGAAATTGAACTGCTTCAGTACCCAGATCAAGGCTCTGATCCATTGCCTGCAGGCGTTATTGCCCACATAGCATTTCGGGTGGATGCCATTGAAGATGTCCTGGCCCGCCTCATGGAAGAAGGCGTAGAATTACGCGATCAGGGGCCGCGTGAAATTTTCGGCGACACAAAAATTGCATTCTTCTATGGTCCAGATGGAGAGCTGCTGGAACTGTATGAAAAATAGAAAAATGGGGAGATGTCCATGAGCAAAGGCTTTCAGGTAGATGAGTTTTTGGTTGAACGTTGGATGAACACCTATGAGAATGATGCTATCTACAATCTAGCAGAAACGGATGCAAAACCGTTCACCCTTGCCGAATTGCTGTCAT
Organism: uncultured Candidatus Sumerlaeota bacterium; assembly: GCA_964503545.1. Taxonomy (GTDB): domain Bacteria; phylum Bacillota; class SLNR01; order SLNR01; family SLNR01; genus JAXGQE01. The sequence goes on along the minus strand of CAZDAI010000144.1, from coordinate 2,502 downwards.
TGGGGGATAAGAACCGGCATCTTAGTGAATTCTTGGATCTGAGAATTTCCTACAACCCCACACTGGGGTCTGATCGACTGCGCTCTTTGCTGGCAGACCAGTATGCAAATACCAGCCCTGATGAAATTCTCGTTACCACGGGCGCTATCGAGGCCAATTTTCTGCTCGCCAATGTCCTCATTCAGCCAGGAGATACGGTTGTGATCCAGTCACCGGCGTATCAGGCTTTGTATTCGGTTGCTGAGGCACGTGGAGCCAATGTGCGACACTGGACCATGAATCTAGAAGACAGTTATCGCCCCAATTTGGAACAGCTGGCACTGCTGTTGGATAACAATACCAAAGCGGTGATTCTCAATGTGCCCCATAATCCCACCGGTGCAGTCCTGTCTGGCGAAGAATTGCGAACCATCATCAGCTGGGCTGAAGAGAGAGATTTCTGGGTGATCTGTGATGAAGTTTACCATGATATGATTCTGGAACCTGATGTTTTGCCGGAGAAAGCACGCAGTTACAGCACTAAGGCCATCAGTATCGGCAGTTTTTCTAAATCATTTGGATTGTCCGGACTGCGACTGGGCTGGATTGCTGCTCCGCAGTGGGTGGTGGAGCGCTGCTGGAGTTGGAAAGACTATACTTCTATCAGCATCTCACCTCTGAATGACTATCTGGCCAGCTTTGCCCTGGAACACAAAGAAGGCGTGTTCAAGCGCAATATCCCTTTGGCGCTGAAGAATCGCGAGTTCCTGATGGATTGGTTTGCAAAGCATGCAGATGTGCTGGAATTCGTCCCACCAAAGGCAGGATTGCTTACCTTTCCCCGTTTTCGGAGCTTGCCCGTCAGTACCCGGGACTTTTGCCTGGAAGTATACCATAAAGAAAAAGTACTGCTCTTGCCCGGTGAGTGTTTCAGACTCCCTGGATACTTGCGGATTGGCTACGGCAATGACACCCAGGTATTTAGCACAGGCTTGAACATCGTATCTGAATATATTGAAAAAATGTATCAGCAAGGAAGGTGACGCCCTTGGAAAAACAGTGGGTCAACGCAATGGCAGCTGGAGATCGTGTTCAAACCATATTGGGCGTCCATGAAATCAGTCTTGCCCGGTATAACAAACCCAAGCGGGCAGGCGAACAGTATTTACGGATGATTGTGGGAGACAAAACCGGGACATTAGAGGCGCGTATTTGGGAGAGTGATCTGGCTCACCAGATATTTCATGATGTAAAGGCTGAGGATCTGGTGCATGTAACCGGTTCAGTGCAAGAATTTAACGGATTGCAGATAAACATTGCAACCTGCCGTAAAACATCCTGGGATTCAGTGGACCCGGCTGATTTTCGCCCTGTGGCAGATCGACCGTTATCCGAATTATGGCAGGCTTTTGAATATTATCTTGATCAGATTCAAGGAGAAAAGTGGTCGCATTTGTTGCGGATCATCTGGACGGATGAATTCAAACGTGTTTTTGCCGCTGCACCTGCCGGTCGGCAAGTGCACCATAATTATGGCGGTGGACTTTTAGAACACACGGTGGAAGTAATGGAATACTGCCGCCTGGCCTATGATTTGCAAGGTGCCGGGATGGACCGTGACTTGCTTTTAACGGGAGCAATGCTGCACGATGTTGGCAAAGTGGAGGAGTACGATTTAAGCAGCCTCACATTCCGGCTTTCAGAACGTGCTAAATTGCTGGGTGGGCACATCATTATGGGCCGGGATATGATTCGCTGCTGGATTGATCAAGTAGCGGATTTCCCTGTTGAAAAAGCACAAGCTCTCGAGCATATGATATTATCCCATCATGGCGTTCCTGAATGGGGGAGTCCTGTTGTGCCAAAGACCATCGAAGCGATCTGCCTGCATCAGGCAGATCTTCTCAGCGCCCGGATTAATCAGGCGTATCGCATTGTTTCTGTACCAACAGGAGCGGATGCAGTCTGGTCCGCATATGATCGGTATTTAGGGCGTAGCTTATTGATTCCTGGCAGTTTCCAGGACGATGATCCAGAGAGTGCCGAATAAAAGGAGGGACGAGTGTGGATAGGATCTGGATTAATGAAGCGGCTGGCAATAAGGCTGCTTCTGCACGCAAAAAAGGTGAGATTGACGCGTTTTACGGTGTCATTGCCGGAACGCCTGTTGATACGCAGATGGGTGTGGATAATTTGCAAGTACGGGGATTGGCCGCAATTGGTCTTGCAGCTTCTCCTACACCTCATGAACAGGGACAAATGCAAGTTCTGGCTCCAAAAGAGCTGACCGCACGGGTGCTTTCCCTGATTCAGACCCTTACGGACTTGGGGGTAGATGGGGTTTGGATTTATTGTAACTCCATGAGTACGGCAGTTGATCTGCCTTACTTGCAAAAAGAAAGCAAGATACCGGTGGTAACGCCCTTGGCAGTATATCGGGAACTGGCGGCCAATCACAGGATGATCGGTGTGATTGCTGCTAACAATCAGAGCCTGGCTGGGATCGAACGGACACTTCAGGCG
>CAZDAI010000143.1:0-4135 GCA_964503545.1 uncultured Candidatus Sumerlaeota bacterium | reverse complement strand
ATTTTCCCACCTTAACTAGAATCTATCACGAAATCCCATGATTCGCAAGGGATGGTAAATACATTCATTCCCAACCAAGCAGTTCGATCTGGCCTGAGCCCATAGCAGGCAGGAGGTAAGACCAGTGCTGCATAGCGCTTTTTTCCTGCCAGGCATTGGTTTGTTGCCGATAATTAAAGGAAAACCGAGCCATTTGCGCCAATATTACTCAGCAGAGCATAACGAGATGGACAAAACGAGATTTGCCTCAGGAGGGAACCATGGATAATAATCAGATGCTGGATTTCTTTGTCGCGCAGCCTGAGCAGCTGCAGCGTCTTTTTACAGAAAGTGAGAAACGAACAGAACCGTTGGTTCGTTACTGGCAGGAAAAGAAACCGGACCGGCTTTATCTGATTGGCAGCGGTTCATCCTATCATGGGATACGAACAGCAGCGAGCTCGATGGAAGAATTCCTGGGGGTTGAGGTAACAGTGGCAAGCCCCACCAGTTTACCCACAATCCGTGGAGCCAGACCAGCACTGATGCTGGTCTCCCAAAGCGGTGCATCGACCAATACATTAATAGCAGCAACGGCTTTGCAAGAACATCAGATAATTGCCTTGACGGGTGAGAAAGAAAGTCCCCTTGATAATCTTACTCATCTCCAGCTGGATCTGGGCATCGGCAAGGAGACCGCCGGGCCCAAGACCATTGGATACACTGCTACCGTCTTGTACCTGCAAATGGCGGCACTATGGGCTGCAATGGAGTCTGGTGCAATGGCTAAAGCGCGATTCAAGATGATCCATGATGCTTTCAGACGGGCGGTTGCCGCAGTAAAAGAGAATCTGGCACGGACGGAAAAGTGGTACAGCAGAAATGAGGAACAACTGGCGATGGCCAAGAAATATGTGGTGGTCGGAAAGGCCACTGCAGCTGCAGTAGCGGCAGAAGGTGCACTCAAAATCCTGGAAACGGTTAGAGTCCCTGCCATTGGTTACGAATTTGAAGAGTTTCTCCACGGACCGATTCTGCAAATCGACAGAGATCTGGCAGGAATATATTACATTGCAGAGGACGAAGATCAAATGCGTATGCAGGCATTGGCGAATCTGCATGCTTCTGAATCAGCAAATGTGTACAGCGTATACCGCGACCTGGGAAATGGATGGGAGAATGATAGAGATTTACCCCTTGTGCTCACGGGTGAGGACTATACCTGCGGAATCGAGCTGATCTTTCCATGCCAACTGATCGGTGCGCGACTACCCCAAAAACGTGGTACAGGGGACAGGAATTTTTTTAGAGAATATGCAGCTATGCATAGAATTAAAGCAAATAAGGAGTAGCGATGGGTTTCGGCTGAGGAGGCGACTTTTTGAAATACTTGATTGGTATCGACAGCGGGGGATCAAAATTTCTTGTGAAGGCAGCTGATATGACGGGCAAAATACTTGGCGCGTATCAGGGTACACCGGCAGGATTTCGTTTTTCAAATCTTGAGCAGGGAGTGCTTGAAGTAAATGAGCGTATTCAAAACTGCCTTAATCAGTTTGATGGTCTGCGTGAAAATTGTCTTGCCATGGTATGTGGTTCAACAGCAATTGATTCAGAGGATGATTATCTTCGCATTAGAGCCGTTTATGAAAATCTGGGCGGATTTCAATGTCCGATCAAGTGCGTTAATGATGCAGAGGTAGCATTACATGCTGCTACTGGTGGTATCGGTGTGATCGTGATTGCTGGAACCGGCTCAATTGCCTTTGGTCGCAATCGTGAGAACAAAACAACGCGCAGCGGCGGTTGGTGGTTTTCAATGGGAGCTGATGAAGGCTCCGGTACTTACATATCCCTGAGGGCACTTCAGCATGTGGGAGCACGGTTTGATGGCCTGGAATCCGAAGATGAACTGATCCGTACCATGGAGGAGAAACTTAACCTGAGAACACGGGAAGAACTGATTAAACTGGGGCGGGGAAGCATCGCCCTATGGTCTCAGCTAAAAATTCCGAAATTGGTGGATGAAGCGGCAGAAAATCGATGTTCCTCAGCAATCAAGATTATCGAAGATGCCTCATACCATACATTTTCACTTGGTAAATCGATTGTGAAAAAACTGAAGCTCGATGAAGAGCCTTCGTTCTGCGTAGGTGCATGGGGCAGTGCAATTGCCAGAAGCCCGCTCCATTTTCAGCTTTTTGCCAAGCGTTTTAGGGATGAGTATAAAAATGTTAAAGTGGTGCTGCCGGATCAGGACGCTGCAGTCGGCGCTTTACTGATGGCAGAACAACTGCATCGACAAAAAAAATAGAAGGATTTATCGACCAATTATGGGAGCATGTTCTGATCTGAATGATCCATAAAGCAGAAGATCAATTAGAAATGGAGAAAAAAAATGATCCTTGCCATGCTGGCTACACTCCTGTATGTAGGTGCTGTTCTTATATTTCTCATAAAAGCGTTTCTACTTCATTGGATAGAATTATCAACGGTGGGCATGATCGTCACTGGTGCTTTTATCGTCTTTACAGTCTTGCAGGGCGCTTTGTTTTTACGGACACTGGCAAGATTAGACCATTTGCCACGGCTGACACTGGATGTGCGTGAAATCGGCGCCGTGGCGGGAGGAGCGTTAGGTACGGCAATCTTAATCCGTGTTTTTTCTTTTTCACCGGTCGCCGCCTCAGGCATGGTGGGGATATTGGGAAGCTTTCTAGTTCCTGTTTACCCATTTTCCGTATTTTGCGGATCTTTTATTGGCATGACATCGCCCATGTTACTCAATTATTCGCAAATTCTGCTGGCCGCACTTATTGGCGGCGTGGTTTTCATGTTTGGCCGGCATGGTTTCCATGGAATGGGGGGGTAAGCTTGGTGTGACAGCCTTCATTGGGGTATGGGCAGCCATTCAATTAACAGCTCCAGCAGATTCATCCCTGATCGCCCCGGACTTACCTGAATACAGTTTTCAGTTGATTACCGTTTTCTTGTGCGGGATCGCATCATTTACTACTTATCTGCTCAACCGACGCTGGCAGATTCACATTGTCACCAGTGCGGGTCTCGTCGGGCTGATCAGCGGACTTGTACTGAATTTGTCTGGCTTTGAGCATATTCATCTACTCACCGCAGCTGTATATTGTGCATCATTTGCCGGTATGTGCAACAGAAATCGTCTGAGGGGGCCGTGGATGTTCGTACTGGTGGGGTTGCTCAGCGGTTTTCTTTTTCTGGCAACTGGGCCAGCATATCATCTTTACGGTGGGAAACTTGGGACGATTGCTTTTGTGGCCGCACTGGCAGCAAAAACGATCGGTGAATGGTTAAAACCGGGTGCGCACGATTTCATCTGCGACGATTAGATCAGCAATGAAGGAAAGGGAATAATCGCTAGAAGTGAGGGAGGACTGCTGATCAGATAGCGGCAGTCATTTATATTTTACTCGCAATCGAAGGAGAGAATTGTATGAAAGGCAGACAGTTTTCATTTTTTTATGGATGGGTTATTGTAGCCGCTGGGGCTCTGACACTATTTTTCTCAGGCCCCGGACAAACGTATTCTGTTTCAGTTTTCATCGACTACTACATTCAGCGGTATGGTTGGAGCAGAACAGCCATATCAACTTTCTATTCCATTGCTACCCTGTTTTCTGGTATGGCCATGCCCTTTGTGGGCAGGATGATCGACCAGACAGGACACAGGAAATCATTAATGATGATCAGTACGATGTTTGCTGTATCATGTATTTGGATGAGTTTGGTCTCCGCCCCTTGGATGATTTTCATAGGTTTTCTGCTGATCCGATTATTCGGGCACGGATCCATGTCCCTGATCCCTGCGGTGCTTGTTCCCCAGTGGTTTATCCAAAAAAGGGGAAAAGCTTTGAGTATGGCTACCATTGGCGGGGTCATGGGTTATGCCTTCATCCCACCCTTGAACAATTATTTGGTGGAAAATTTCGGAGCTTCAGCAACGTGGATCTTTTGGGCTGCTGCGCTTTTGGCGATTATGCTTCCAACAGCTGGTTTGCTGATACGGAATCGCCCAGAGGAAATGGGTTTGCTTCCTGATGGTGGGGGTATCCCAAAAGAAGGCATAGAAGATGACAAGGAGGAGTTTGAACGGTCATGGACTCTACAAGAGGCCAGAAGC
>CAZDAI010000142.1:0-4141 GCA_964503545.1 uncultured Candidatus Sumerlaeota bacterium | reverse complement strand
AGGATTTGCCAGAAGTATTTGTCCTGAAAACCTTAGAAGACGGGATGGCGATCCGCAACTTCATTGACACCAAAAATCCTCGCCGGGTGGCCATCATTGGTGCCGGTGTCATCGGCCTGGAAATGGCCGAGGCTTTTCGGCGTCAGGGCCTTGAGGTTACCATTCTCAAACGTCCGGGCAGCATTTTGCGTATGTTGGATGATGTCCTGACAAAGCGGGTCGAAACAGAACTCCAGCGTCAGGGCGTGCAGGTGTGTCTGGACCTGGATATCCAAAAGATCAATGGCCGGGATGGTCATGTGGTGTCTGTGACATGCTCTGGCCAGGAGTATCCTGCGGATTTTGTGCTACTGGCAACGGGCACCGTCCCTCAGACAGAATTGGCAAAAAACGCCGGACTGCGGATCGGTCCTTTTGGCGACATTGTAGTTGATGATCAGATGATGACCAGTGACCCCAACATTCTGGCCGCAGGGGACTGTGTGGGCCAGGTGCATCGGGTAACTGGGAAATCTGTCTATATGACACGAGGCAGCACGGCCAGCAAGCAGGGCAGTATTGCCGGGGCCAATGCCGCCGGGTACAATGAAAGTTTTGCCGGAGTATTGGGCACAGCTGTCTGCAAAATCTTCGATCTGGAAGTGGCCAGCACCGGTTTCAATGAAAGAGCAGCGGCTGCGGCTGGCTTTGACTATCTGACGGTGCAGATTACTCAAATGTCACATGAGTCTTCTTTCCCTGATCCGCCACCGGCCCCTATGGATGTCCGCCTGGTAGTGGAGAAGGGCAGTGGCAGGCTGCTGGGCGGTCAGATGGTGGGAGAAATTGGAGTGGCCAAACGGATCGATGTTCTGGCAGCGGCCATTTCAGCTGGGATGACGGCAGCCCAGGTGGGGGATTTGGATCTGTCCTACGCACCGCCTTTTGCACCGGTGTGGGACCCGATTATTCTGGCAGCCCAGGCGGCCGACCGGGCGGTGAGATCCACGGACAGGCAGCATGCGGCAAAAATTTGAGGAACATATCTGAACTGGGAGGTGGTATCTGTGGAAGAGCCGATTTTGGATGAAGAAACCATGTCACGTCTGGAGCGCTTCGGACGAGAGATGGAACGGATTCGTTTTGCTGAATATGTGGAATACACCAATAATCCGCGCAGAATCATCTACACTAATTTTCTGGCTGGTCTGGCTCGTGGCTTTGGGATGGCCATTGGTTTCTCTGTGCTGGCGGCAGCGTTTATCATGTTTTTGCGGCGGCTGATTCTGCTGAATCTGCCTCTGATTCATGATTTTTTAGAGCAGCTGCTGAACATGGCGACAGGAAATATTTGAGTTTGACAAAGTATCCATGTGCATTTATACTATTATTGTAATTATTCCATAATTATATTTTCTGATTATGCTGTTCAGATTTGAAATGGAGGGGCACAAATGGATACTGAAAAAATGAATGTGGAGGCGTTTCTGAAAGAACATGGAATCAAGCCTTCCTATCAGAGGATCCGAATCTTTGAGTACCTGGTCCGGCACAAAAACCATCCCAATGTGGATGCCATTTACCAGGAGCTTTCCAAGGACATTCCTACCTTATCCCGGACCACAGTCTACAATACCATGAAGCTGTTTATCGAGAAGAAAATCGTGCAGCTCATTAGTATTGAAGATACAGAGACTCGGTATGATGCAGACATCAGTGCCCATGGTCATTTTAAATGCACAGTATGCGGCGAGATCTACGATGTGCATGTGGATCTGACAGAGATGCGGGTTGAAGGACTGGAGCAGTTTCGCGTGGATGAGACTCACCTGTATTTTAAAGGAACCTGCGATGACTGTTTTTCCGAAAAGAACAAAGAATACAATTAATTAACCGGCAGAAATTGGTCTGGCAAGCGGCCTGAAGGAAGAATTTGGGTCGTTTTTTCTTTGTAGCTAATGGCTGGTCAACAAAAATCCGCCGCTTGAACGGAAAAAGGTTTGCGGTGGGGAGTGACTCGTGGTAGTATACTGTTAGAGTTTTCTGACAGCTTTTTTGGGGAAAAGGATATTATTGCCCTGATTATGCCTCAGGCTACCGAGGTGGATTCATTGAACGCAACCTACAAAACACTGCAGATGGTCCTGATTGGACTGATCGTCATCGGTATTCTGCTGCTAGCACCCTATCTCAGCAGCGCATCTTTGGCCGACCTGATGCTGATCCTACCGGATAGCCGAGGAGCAGCCGGCTTGGTTCTTTTTCTGCTTTTCTGTACCAAAGCTGTGGTTGTGATTATTCCCATCACGCTTTTATATCTGGGTGCCGGGATTCTTTTTCCTCCAGGAATGGCGATTCTTTTCACCGCGGTCTGCCTGGCCGTGGAGATGAGCATCGGCTACTGGATCGGGCGCAAGCTAGGCCGGCATCCAGTTCAGGATCTGCTGGAGCGCTATCAACTGGCTGGCCAGGTTACCGAATACATTCGGGACAACAGTTTTTTGAGTGTTTTTGCTGTGCGGCTGGTGCCTGGGCCACCACCGGATCTGGTCAGTATGCTCATGGGAGCAGCCCGGGTGGAGTTTCGTGATTTTCTTCTAGCCTCCCTTTTGGGGCTGCTGCCCCTGATGGTGCCTGTGGTGCTGATCGGCAATGCCATATCCAATCCTGAAACCAATGGTATTGCCATCCTGGTAGGGATCAGCATTTTGATGATGGTAGCGGCATTTTTTCTCAATCGGATGCTGGTACGCCGCTATCTGCAGCAGTGTGATGCAGAGCAGGAAACACCGGCTTCTTGAAGTACAGCTGCTCGGCACCGGACGAGTCTGAATTGACAAAAACAAGGCAATTGATGTAAAATACCGATATATATGAAAGATGTCTAGGAACGGAAGCAGTAAGAGGGAATCCTGGTACAGAGAACTGCCGGCAGGTGCGAGGCAGTCCGGGAAAGCTCTGAACTCGTCCGGGAGACGGGACGGCGAAAGTCGGCTCCGGCTGAACCCCGTTATGGGTTTTCGAAAGTGGGCTGTAGACAGCCAATCAGGGTGGTACCGCGGAAGATTGCCTTTCGTCCCTCGGGGGACGGAAGGTTTTGTTTTTATCTGATAAATGGAGGAATGTGAGATGGAAGAGCGATATCCTTTTGAGGTCACCGAAAAGAAATGGCAGAAGATCTGGGCAGAAAAGGGACAGTACCGGACTTTGGAAAATCCTGATAAGCCCAAATACTATTGCCTGGAAATGTTCCCTTACCCTTCAGGCAAACTGCACATGGGTCATGTGCGCAATTACTCCATGGGGGATGTCCTCGCCCGGTTTAAAACGATGCGGGGCTTTAATGTGCTGCACCCCATGGGGTGGGATGCCTTTGGTCTGCCCGCGGAAAATGCGGCCATTGATCGGGGTGTGCATCCTTCTGAATGGACTCAGAACAATACCCAGGCTATGCGGGAACAGATGGATCAACTGGGCTTTAGCTATGACTGGGAGCGTGAAGTAACCTCCTGTCTGCCTGACTATTATCGCTGGACCCAGTGGCTGTTCCTGCTGATGTATGAGAGGGGTCTGGCCTATAAAAAGAAGGCTGGGGTAAACTGGTGTCCGGATTGTGCAACTGTGCTGGCCAATGAACAGGTCGTAAAAGAGAATCGTTGCTGGCGCTGCGACAGCGAAGTGACGCAAAAAGAACTGGAGCAGTGGTTTTTCCGGATTACCGATTATGCCGAGCGCCTGCTCGATGATCTAGCCCTATTGTCCGGCTGGCCGGAACGGGTGCGTGTGATGCAAGAAAACTGGATCGGCCGTAGTGAGGGTTTACGGATGCGTTTTCCTCTGGCCGGTATGGATGAGAGCATCGAAGTGTTTACTACCCGACCGGACACGATTTACGGGGCCACATTTATGGTTCTGTCACCGGAACATCCCCTGGTGGAGCGCTTGGTTGCGGGAACAGATTTTGCACCTTCAGTGGCAGCTTTTCAAGAACAGATGCGCCGGTTGGATGATGTGGACCGCACGGCAGCAGACAAACCCAAAGAAGGCGTGTTTACCGGTGCCATGGCGGTTAATCCGGCTACTGGGGAGGAAATTCCTGTCTGGGTTGCCGATTATGTGCTTATGCAATACGGTACCGCGGCCATCATGGGGGTTCCCGCAC
>CAZDAI010000141.1:0-4252 GCA_964503545.1 uncultured Candidatus Sumerlaeota bacterium | reverse complement strand
GTACTCACAGAAGGCGGAGAGAACAACAAGGCTTACATTATCCCCTACGGTGCCCGCCTGACTCCACCAGTCTATGAAGGAGCCTATATTGAAGCAGGTGAGGAATTGACCGAAGGATCGGTTAATCCCCATGATATTTTGAAGGTTAAAGGACTGCGGGGTGTGCAGATGTACCTGCTGAACGAGGTGCAGAAAGTGTACCGGCTCCAGGGGGTAGACATCAACGATAAGCACATAGAAGTTATGATTCGCCAGATGCTTCGCAAAGTCAAGGTAGAAGATCCCGGGGACACGGATCTGTTGCCCGGCGGTCTGGTAGATATCTTCGACTTTGAGGAAGAGAATGCGAAGATTATTGCGGATGATGGACAGCCTGCGGCAGCGAAGCCCATTCTGCTGGGCATTACCAAAGCATCCCTGGCTACGGACTCCTTCCTGTCTGCAGCTTCATTCCAGGAAACGACTCGGGTGCTGACAGAAGCAGCGATCAAGGGCAAGAAAGATCCATTGCTGGGGCTGAAAGAAAACGTCATCATCGGCAAACTGATTCCGGCTGGAACGGGTATGTCCCGATACAGGAATATCAGACTCGAAGAAGCAAAGCCCGAAGAGACGCAACAGTCGTGAAATGGTTGTTGACACTGGAATTGAATGGTGTTAAAATATAAAAGTGTCTTAATGGGCCCCTTCGTTTTGCGTTGCAATGCAAGGAGGAGATGGGTATGCCTGATAGACTGAAGCAAGCCAGGAAGAAGATTGTCGGAATGAAACAGACATTGAAGGCCGTTGAAAAAGACAGGGTTCGGGTTGTTTTCATTGCTAAAGATGCTGAAGAGCACGTCGTACGCCCCCTAGTTAAAGCTTGCCAGGATAAGGGGCTGGAAATAGTATATGTAGATACAATGCAGCAGCTAGGACAAATCTGTGGTATTCAGATTGGAGCAGCAGCAGCCTGCGGAGAAATGTAAGGCATGATTTGGTCGAAATTTTGCCCCTTCACCGGAGACGGATAACAGGGGCAAAATTTCGGTCTTGCAGTTTAATATTATGAAGCAATGCTTGAGAAAGGAGGTGGATCGTGTGCCGACTATCAATCAGTTAGTCAGAGAAGGTAGAGAATCAGCAAAGAAAAAGTCTGACGCGCCTGCGCTAAAGAATAATCCCCAGAAAAGAGGAGTCTGTACTCGGGTATACACAACCACACCAAAGAAACCCAACTCCGCTCTGCGGAAGGTGGCCCGTGTAAGATTGACCAATTCCATTGAGGTTACCGCTTACATTCCCGGTATTGGACATAATCTTCAGGAGCACTCAGTGGTACTGGTACGTGGCGGGAGAATCAAGGACCTCCCTGGGGTAAGATACCATATCGTACGTGGAACTTTGGATTCTTCAGGAGTTCAGGATCGCGGCCAGGGACGTTCCAAATATGGAACCAAGAGGCAGAAGAAAAACTAATCAAGACCGATAGAATGCCTGGAACAAGGAGGGATAATGCATGCCGAGAAGAGGAAATACACCAAAGCGTTCTGTTCTTGCGGACCCAATCTACAGCAGCAAGACCGTGACGAAGTTTATCAATAAAATCATGTTGCAGGGCAAACGCAGCACCGCTGAAAACATTTTCTACGGGGCAATGGAAAAGGTACAGGAAAAGACCAATAAAGACGCTATTGAAGTTTTTGAACAAGCGATAAAAAACGTTATGCCTGTACTGGAAGTAAAAGCCCGTCGGGTGGGCGGCGCAACTTATCAGGTGCCCGCAGAAGTTCGGCCGGAAAGAAAAATGGCACTTGCCATTCGCTGGATTGTGAATTACAGCCGCGCACGAAATGAAAAAACCATGGTTGAAAGGCTGGCTGGCGAGATTATGGATGCAGCCAATGGTGCTGGCGCTTCAGTGAAGAAAAGAGAAGATACCCACAAAATGGCCGAAGCAAACAGAGCATTTGCTCATTATCGCTGGTAGTATGGGAGATCGGTGATGAGGACACCCGATGGCACTTTCTGTACCTGTAATGAGTACCGGGTCGTCAGAAGCGACTGTCTGTGACAGAAGCAGTTCTCGTACACAAGGAGGATTTAACATGGCTAGGAAGTTTTCATTGGAAAGAACGCGCAATATTGGGATAATCGCCCACATTGACGCCGGAAAAACCACAACATCTGAAAGAATTCTATACTATACCGGTCGCGTACACAAGCTCGGCGAGGTGCACGATGGAGCAGCAACGATGGACTGGATGATTCAGGAGCAGGAACGTGGAATTACCATCACGTCTGCAGCTACTACCTGCGAATGGAAAGATCATCGCATCAACATTATCGACACGCCCGGGCACGTGGATTTTACGGTGGAAGTTGAGCGTTCATTGCGAGTATTAGACGGTGCCGTTGTTATTTTCTGCGCAAAAGGCGGCGTCGAACCTCAATCAGAGACTGTTTGGCGGCAAGCGGACCGTTATCGTGTTCCTCGTATTGCCTACATTAATAAGATGGATATTACCGGAGCAGATTTCTTTAGAGTCGTCGATGCCATGCGCAATAAACTTGGTGCGAATCCGGTTCCGATCCAGATCCCGGTGGGGGCAGAGGACACTTTCCAAGGCGCCGTGGATCTCGTTTCCATGAAAGCTCTCATTTATACAGACAATCTTGGTACTCAGTCTAAAGAAACTGAAATCCCGGATGATATGTTGGCTGTTTGCCAGGAGCATCGTTTGAAACTGATTGAATCGATTTCAGAATTTGATGAAGAACTGATGGAGAAGTACCTTAACGATGAAGAGTTATCAGCAGATGAAATCCGCAAAGGCATTCGCAAAGCCACGATCGGCCTGCACATTATCCCGGTTGTCTGCGGTTCATCCTACAGAAATAAAGGTGTTCAACCTCTCCTCGATGCAGTTGTTCATTATTTGCCGGCACCGGTAGATACTCCACCGATTCAAGGAATCCATCCGAATACCGAAGAGATTGAACATCGCAAATCTGATGATAATGAACCTTTTTCCGCTCTGGCATTTAAGATTATGACCGATCCCTATGTAGGCAAGCTATGTTTCTTCAGGGTGTACTCCGGAGTATTGGAATCCGGTTCATATGTCTACAACGCCACAAAAGGAAAAAGGGAACGAATTGGTCGTTTGCTTCAGCTGCACGCAAATCACCGTGAAGAGATCACCACTGCATACGCAGGCGATATTGCAGCTGCAGTCGGTCTGCGGGATACAGGCACAGGGGATACACTGACAGTCGAAAATGCACCGATCATATTAGAATCCATTAGTTTTGCGGACCCAGTCATTGATATTGCCATCGAACCAAAGACAAAAGCGGATTTTGACAAAATGGCCATATCCCTGAATAAGATGGGCGAAGAAGATCCCACATTCCGAATGCAAACTGATCCTGATACAGGACAGACCATCATTTCCGGAATGGGCGAGCTCCATTTGGAGATCATTGTTGACCGACTCCTCCGAGAATTTAAAGTGGATGCAGCGATCGGTAAGCCCCAGGTTGCTTATAAAGAGTCCATCCAGGGCTCAACAAAGATTGAAGGCAAATTCATCCGGCAGTCGGGTGGGAGAGGGCAATACGGTCATGTTTGGCTGGAGATTCAACCTCTGGAGCGCGGCAAAGGATTTGTGTTCAACAACAAAATTGTCGGAGGCGTTATTCCGAGAGAATATATCTCAGCTGTTGAATCAGGTGTCCGAGAAGCCATGTCCAATGGTGTTCTGGCCGGCTATCCTGTGGTGGATGTTGAAGTATCCTTGTATGATGGTTCATACCACGAAGTGGACTCTTCGGAAATGGCATTTAAGGTCGCAGCGTCTATCGCTTTTAAAAACGGGATTTTAAAAGCCACTCCGATTTTGGTAGAACCTATTATGAAGGTAGAAGTGATTGTGCCCGAAGAGTATATGGGTGATGTGATGGGGGATCTCAATTCACGTAGGGGCCATGTGCTGGGAATGGATATGGAAGTGGGAACGCATATCGTCAAAGCCAATGTCCCGTTGGCAGAAATGTTCGGGTATTCCACCGTACTCCGTTCCAGAACCCAGGGCAGGGCAACTTACTCCATGGAATTCTCCCATTTTGAAACAGTGCCACAGGGCATTGCAGAAAGTATCATCGCGAAAAACCGCGGGTATTGATCTAACATATAAAATTAAACAAAGTGCAAAGGGAGGAAGAAAAAAATGGCAAAGAAGAAATTTGAAAGAACGAAACCCCATGTAAA
>CAZDAI010000140.1:0-4290 GCA_964503545.1 uncultured Candidatus Sumerlaeota bacterium | reverse complement strand
GGTTTCCCTGGAGACTCCCATCGGGGAAGAGGAAGATAGCCATCTGGGTGATTTTATAGAGGATGAAGACGCGCAAGCCCCGGCAGATGCCGCATCATTTACATTGCTGAAAGAGCAGTTAGAAGATGTTTTGGAAACTTTAACTGCCCGAGAGAAAAAAGTGCTGCGCCTGCGGTTCGGTTTAGACGATGGGCGAGCCCGCACCCTCGAAGAGGTAGGACACGAATTCGGGGTGACCCGGGAGCGGATCCGGCAAATCGAAGCCAAAGCCTTGCGCAAGCTGCGTCATCCCAGCCGCAGCAAGAAACTGAAAGATTATCTTGATTAAAATATCAGTATTGACTCACCTGTTAACTTATCGTATAATAGGCATTGCATTGACTGGCGTTCCCCGATAGCTCAATGGTAGAGCACTCGGCTGTTAACCGAGTTGTTGTTGGTTCGAGTCCAACTCGGGGAGCCATTTCAGGGCCCATAGCTCAGTTGGTAGAGCTCCCGGCTCATAACCGGTTGGTCCCAGGTTCGAGTCCTGGTGGGCCCACCAATTTCATCGAAATATCGGCCCCATGGTCAAGCGGTTTAAGACACCGCCCTTTCACGGCGGTAACCCGGGTTCGAATCCCGGTGGGGTCACCAAATATTTTTAATGCCGGAACCCCCGGCAAAAACCTCCTCGATCTGTGGGAGGTTCTTTTCACATCTAGGGAATCAAAAAGAAAACCCGGCTTGTGCCGCCGGGCCATTATTCTCAATCCTCTTTCATTGCGGTGCCGGCTACAACGCCGGCCATAAAAACCAAAGGTACGGACAGAGCCAGGATATGCATAGCTACCAGTGGAAAGACTGTCTCAATCCAGCCTTGGAAGGGCAGTGTTACAGGAAGCAGCAGGAAGCCGTAAGTAATCGTATTGTATGGAGTTAGGGAACGCGCGTACAACGCAGCCATGATCAAAAGAGCCATGGGCACAATTCCGCCGAAAGCAAAAGCCCACCCTTCCCGGCGATTTTTTAACAGGCGGCGGGACAGTTGTTTCATAAATAAGAAGTAGAGCAGGGTTGACCCCAGACTTAAGGCCAGCACTACCACCGGCCCTAAAAAATTGGCGCCAGCACGTTGGAGAATGGCCCCTACCTGCATAATCAGTGCTCCCACCAGGCCCATGAAAAGATGCAGCAGCCAAAAGCGTAAGATGCGGGGATACAGTGAAGCCAGGACGATCAACATAATACAACCCCCCCTTTATCCACAGTGTAGGTGACCCTTACCATCATCATACCATCTGCTGGTATACTCTGCAAAGAATTTTTAATTGCACAAGAGCGGGGAAACAGCAACTTGGCTTAATATTCTCCCTGCCTCCGGAAAAACAGGAATTTTCCCAGAGACAGGGAATAATATATACGATGGTTTGTGAAGGAGGTCTGTAAAGTGCAATTGTCACCTCGACTGAACGCCATGGCGACACTGCTGCCCAAAGATGTTCGTGTGGCGGATATTGGTACCGACCATGCGTACCTGCCGATTTTTCTTGCCATGCGTGGCACGCATCCGGCGGTTATTGCGACGGAACTCAGCGCCGGCCCCTTTGCCCGGGCTTTCTCCTGTGTCTGCGAACACGGGATAGAGGACCGGGTTGAATTACGTCTAGGGGATGGGCTGGCAGTGGTAAAACCCGGTGAAGTGGATGCCGTGGTTATGGCTGGCATGGGCGGGGGAACCATGGTGGACATCCTAACCCGGGGTATTGCGCACTTACCGTTTCTCAAGGTCATGGTACTGCAGCCTATGAGCGGCCAGGAAAAACTGCGCCAGTGGCTAGATAGCCACGGCTGGCACCCTGCTCGAGAAGATTTGGTCCTTGATGACGGGAAGTTCTACGAAATTATTGCTGCAGAACCGGGACAGGATGACTCCTGGCAGATGCTGCGACATAGGATTGGCCCCCGCCTGTTGGATGGGCCACATCCCTTATTGGCACCTTACCTGACCGAACAGAAAAATCACTGGGAAAAGATAGCAAATCAGGTGGAACAGAGTCGCTCCGGGGACAAAGAGGAACGACTGACGGCCATAAACAGCCGCATTCAGGAGTTGAAGGAGGTGCTGGGATGGCTGTCTCCGTCCGGGATATCGTAGAAATCATCGAAAACTTTGCCCCCAAAGAGCTGGCCAGTGACTGGGATAATGTGGGGCTTCAGGTCGGCCGTCCAGAACAGCCTGCAGAAACAATTCTGGTCGCCCTTGACTTGAGCATGGCGGTTTTAGAGGAAGCCCTGGCACAAAATGCGCAAATGATTGTTGTGCATCATCCGGTGCTGTTTCGACCGCTCCAGGCACTTCACACTGGCGAACCACTGGTGAAGCTGCTGTCGGCAGCCATGCAGGCGGAGCTTGCTGTGTATGCTGCGCACACCAATCTGGATGCAGCCCCTTGGGGAGTCAGTCATGTTTTGGCAAAAACCCTGGGACTGGTGGAGGTGCGCAATCTTGCTGCAAGCGAACTGGGGCGAATTGGTTTGCTGCCTCAGCCAGCTACACTTGGGGAACTGGCAAAAGCGACTGAAGCAGCCCTGGAAGCCAGAGCAGTGCGGGTTTTTGGGGATCTTACGGCACAAATCCAGCGGGTGGCTGTCTGCGGTGGCAGTGGCGGAGATCTGGTGGTAAACGCGGTGCGATCCGGGGCGCAGGTACTGATTACCGGTGATATTGGCTATCATGATCTGCTGGAGGCCAGGGATCGCGGGCTGCTGCTTATTGACGCCGGCCATGCCGAAACTGAAACACCGGTGGTCTCAGCCCTGGCCCAATGCATAACAAATGATGCACAAGAAAACGGGTTATGCGTCAGTTGCCTGGTATCCCGGGTTCCTTCTCCTAGCTGGTACCACTTGGATGACAAAGGATAGACTGAGTCTGTCCTTTTTTTAGTTTTCCCATACTGTTCTCTTGAAAGGAGAATCTTTGATGGCCATGACGGACATGCTCTATCGGCTGCAAGAACTGGATTGTGAGGAGGAGAAATTGCGTGCAAAGCGCGACAGTACAATAGGTGATCCTGATTATGAAACCGCAAAAGAACAGCTCAAAGTGCTGGAAGCAGAACTTGCTGCTGCAAAGGAGACGCTGAAGGCTGCCAGCCGGGAGCAGCATCGCCTGGAACTGGATCTCAAACTGACAAGTGCACGCCGCACCGAGGTGCGGGGGCGGATGTACGACGGCACGGTTACCAACATGAAAGAGCTGGAGAAGATGACCCATATGGTCGAAGAAATGGATGCGGCGCTGAGCCGATTGGAAGACCGGATCCTGGAATTGATGGGCCGGGATGAAGAGCTTGAGGATGCCATTGATCGTCTGGAGCGCGAACTCAGCGAGGGACATGCACGCTTTGCAGATCTGGAGCAGTCCCGGACCAGGGATCTGAAAACTATTGATTTGCAGCTGGCCACGATACCCGAGCAACGGGCAGCGCTGCTAGCAGAGATCCCGGGTGATCTGGTGCAGCGTTACGAGAATGTCCGCGGGCGCATGGGTACCCGGCCACTCGCGCGGGTTGACAGGCAGATCTGCAGCGGTTGCCGGATGAGCATCTCGGCAACTGTGATGCGAGAAGTACGCAAGGGCGATCGAATTGTTCAATGTGAGAGCTGCGGCAGGATTCTGCATTGGGAGGCCGAATAGGGGGAATATGGGCTGGGAAAAGACAGGATATGACACGGGCGGATGCTGGTCATTTCGCTTGCATAAGGAGCAGGTATGGAAGAAATCATTGTTTACACAGACGGAGCGTCCCGGGGCAATCCGGGGCCAGCAGGGATAGGCATTATGTTGTGTACCCGACAGGGTAAGATCCTGGGCGAGATCGCTGAATACATCGGCGAGACTACTAACAATGTAGCTGAGTACCGGGCCGTAATTCGTGGTCTGGAGGAAGCCTTGGCGTATCAGGCAAAACGGGTTGTGGTGGCTACAGACAGTCAGCTACTGGTCCGCCAGATCCAGGGACTGTACAAAGTGAAAAATGCCGGGCTGCAGCCTTTATTTCAGCAAGTTGTAGCCCTGCGCAAGGAATTTGACCATTCAGAATTCATTCATATTCCCCGGGAGCGCAATATCCGGGCAGATGCCTTGTCCAAAGTGGGGAGCAGTGGTGAAAATCGGCACTGGAAAGAACCGGACACAAGCGAGTAGCTGTTGTGTATTTCAACAGAAATGAGAAAAGAAGGTATGCCGAATAAAGATTTCAACGATTAGACAATAATGGTAGGCACTGGCAGATATTCAATGTA
>CAZDAI010000139.1:0-4318 GCA_964503545.1 uncultured Candidatus Sumerlaeota bacterium | reverse complement strand
ACCGGTAGCGCGTCTGGCTGCGGCTCATGCCCAACTTAAAAATGGAGAATGAGATAGGATTCACGCGGCAGAGGGAGAAAAATAGCGCTTGATGACCTAGCTTTGTATAGAAACAGGGTACTGACATCAGAATTCAATGGTGCCAGTACCTTTTTTATCAGCGTGTTGATGATCCTAGGGCAAACTATGATAGGATTTTCATTCTGAAGCTGATCTTTTATGTTCTCTAAACTAGATAATGTCAGAAGGATTTTTTCTTTGGGGAAAGTATTGTAGAGATAGACATTTTTTTGAGAGAGAAACTGGTTTTGGTGTGTAGCTGAGTGATCCCACTATGGCAGTGATGGAGAGAGCAGGCGAGATTATGAAAAAAATCGGTACTGGACGCACTGCTGAGGTTTACCTGACAGAGAATATGACCGTGGTGAAATTGTTTTTTACCTGGGTCAGCCCGGAGCATATCCGCAATGAGCGAGAAAGGGCTGCGATGATCGGCGAGATTTATCCCCAAGCTCCACGTTGTATTGCCACAGGTGAGTGGGATGGCCGTCAGGGACTAGAAATGGAGTACATTGAGGGGCAGATGGGCACGGATTATCTGATGCAAAAGCCGCTGGCTATTCGTCAGATTCTCACTCAGTTTGCTCATGTACACAAAGACATGCATCAGATTATCGCTCCGGCACTGCCAGGGCAGGCAGAAAAGTATGAAGCAGGCATTGCAGAATGTCCCTACCTCACAGCAGCCACGCAAGCGGCATTGCGCATATTTTTGGCAGAGCGGGAAGTGCAGGATACTTTGTGCCATGGTGACTTTCATCCGGAGAACATCATCGTGACCAAAGATGGCCAGTATCGGGTCATTGACTGGCTGGATGCCTATCGCGGGGATCCTATGGGGGATGTTGCCCGCACTTATTATCTTCTTTCCCGGGGCACATCACCCAACCCCAAAATGAGCTTCTTTGAGAAAATACTGTTGCGTATCCGTCCTGTGTTGGCTGAACAGTATTTTCGCTACTACTATCGCGGGGAAAAGATCTTCGAGAAAGACTGGCTGACCTGGCAGATGATCATCCAGGCTTGCCGTACCCGTGAAGGGATCACCGAAGAACTACCCAGGCTGCATCAGTCCCTGCGTATTCTTGAGAAGCATCTTTTTCGTCGGTAAAGCTCAGAATCAGACCGAATGAGACAGAAATATGAAAAAAAACCAGTTTACAGGCAGGATATTTTTCAAGCTCAGCGAATATCCATTGGGTATGTCGGCATGAGGTGGTGACAGTGTTGCGCATCCTCGTAGACAGTGACGCTTGTCCTGTAAAGGACATTATCTGGACAGAAGCATTACACTATGGTATTCCGGTAATCTGGGTAGTTAGCCTGGCCCATATCACGGATTTCCCCGGTCCGGCTGAGGTTGTCCGGGTGGACAGTGGCCCAGAAGCCGTGGATCTGGCTCTCATCAACCGAGCAAAACCAGGGGATTTGGTTGTAACCCAAGACTATGGACTGGCCGATATGGCACTTAATCGACGGGCCTTGGCCATTTCACCGCGCGGCCGCATTTATCGCAGAGCCGACATGGACCGGTTGCTTACAGAACGATACATTGGTGCGAAAATTCGTTGTGCCGGTGGACGCACCCGAGGACCGGCCAAAATGACTGAAGGTGATCGGCAATGCTTTCGCAAGTCTTTCACTGCGCTCCTCAGTAAGCAAGCTGAGGATGGCACAGAGTCATGACATGACCGCTGCACAAAAAAAGGAAATTCCACCCTGAGAGCGAATCTTTGTAAGTGTGCTTGGATGAAGATCCGGACAAACCGGATACGGGAGAACAGCAGGTGAAGGAAATGAGTAGATCCGTATCGGATAGTGTGATTGAGGATGTCCGCAGCCGTACAGATATTGTACCCCTGATTTCAGAAGATGTTGTGCTGAAAAAAAAGGGGCGGAATTATGTGGGCCTATGCCCTTTTCACGGTGAAAAAACACCTTCCTTTACCGTGTCGGCAGACAAACAGATTTTTTACTGTTTTGGCTGTGGAACTGGTGGCGATGTCTACTCATATATCATGAAGCAGCGAGGATCAAATTTCATGGAAGCGCTGAAAATGCTGGCCCAGCGCTGTGGCGTAACCTTGCCCGATGATATTCAGTCTGAGGAAGACAAGACCCGGTATCGGGAAAAGGAAATGGTCTTTGAGATAAACAAAATGGCCCTGGAATATTTTTCGAACCTCTATAAGAGCAGCACAGCCGGTCGTCAGGCAGCGGCGTATCTGGCCAACCGCGGGATCCAACCGGAAACCATTCGGGGATTCAGTATCGGTGTGGCCGGTCCAGACTGGGATGGTTTACTGAATCATTTGACTCGCAAAGGAATTGGGGCAGAAGACCTGGCCAAAGCAGGTTTGGTCATCCAGCGCCAGGGCGGCTCCGGATATTATGACCGGTTTCGCAATCGGATCATTTTTCCCATCCTGGACATGGCAAACCGAGTTACCGGATTTGGCGGCCGCGTCCTGGATGATTCACAACCGAAGTATCTCAACTCGCCGGAAACTCCGGCATTTGATAAAAGCAGAAACATCTATGGAATTCATCTAACCCGGCAGGCCATGCGGGAAAAGGATCAGGTGATTCTGGTAGAAGGCTATATGGATGTCATTGGTGTGTATCAGGCAGGTATTCACCATGTAGGAGCCACATTGGGAA
Source organism: uncultured Candidatus Sumerlaeota bacterium (assembly GCA_964503545.1). Classification (GTDB taxonomy): domain Bacteria; phylum Bacillota; class SLNR01; order SLNR01; family SLNR01; genus JAXGQE01. The sequence goes on along the minus strand of CAZDAI010000139.1, from coordinate 1,597 downwards.
CTGCTCTGGCAGAAAGCCACGGACGGATTCTCTCCCAGTTTGGCACCGACATCGTAGTAGCCTACGACGGGGACAATGCGGGGCAAGCCGCAGCGCTGCGGGGAGCAACGCTTCTGGAGAAAGCCGGCTGTTCAGTGCGCATTGCCCGTTTACCCGCAGATGAAGATCCGGATAGCTTTATTCGCAGCAACGGCCCGGATGCATTTATGGAAATCATTCAGCGTGCACAGTCAGTGACGGCGTATCAGCTGCAGGATATTCTCGATAAAAGCAGAAATGATACAGCAGACGGTCAGGCGGAAGCCATCCGCAGGGCCATTCCGGTGATTGCTGCAGTGCAAACGGTCAGCGAGCGTGATGTGTACATCCGCAATCTGGCTCGTACATTGGGCATCCGGGAGGACAGCCTGCGGACCGATGTCCAGCGCTATCTGCGCCGAGGCAGCAATCGTAGTGCAGCACCTAGTGCCGTACGGCCTCAGAATCGGGATGCCGGGCAGCAGTCATTGCTGCCAGCACATGAAAAAGCAGAGATGGCGCTTTTGCGTTTGATTCCAGAGGATCCGGATACCTGGCTGACAGTCAAGGATTCACTCCAGCCAGAGCTCTTTTCAACTGAAGGATTGCGGCGGATCGCTCAAGCTTGCTATGATCTGGATGCCAGCGGCGCCCGTCTTACCGTGGGACGCTTATTGGACTACATTCATGATACAGATCCGGAAAACTATTCTGAGGCAGCACGCCTCTACATTGATGAAACGGATGTCCACCGGCTGAAAACAGCCGTGCATGATTATATACGAGTGATCAAAGAGTATCAGCGAAAAGAGGAAATGCGCCGCATCGAGGCAGAGATTCGCGAGTGGGAAAGCAAAGGGGAGCGGGCGAAAGTCGAGGAACTCCTGGCCCGCTACCAGTCTCTGATGCGGGGGGCAAAGGGTGGACAGAGCTGATGAAAGGGAAGATTCGGGTTCGGCAGCCGGATCTTCGGAGGGGGTTGAATGTTGTGGACAAAAAAATTGAGACACTCGAGAGTATCAAAGATCTCATAACCCAGGGCAAAAAGAAGGGTGTTCTTACCTATTCAGAAATTATGGACGCTCTGCAGGAGATTCCGTTGACACCGGAACAGATTGACGGAATTTATGAAGCTCTGACGGATATGGGGATCGATATCGTAGAAGTCGCTGCCGAGGAAGAAGAAGATGAAGAACTGGATCTGAGTGTACCGGATGGAATCAGTATTGATGACCCGGTACGGATGTATCTGAAGGAAATCGGTCGGATTCCTCTGCTGACTGCCGAGGATGAAGTGAGTCTGGCTCAGCGTATGGAAAATGGGGATGAAGAAGCAAAAAGAAGACTCGTTGAAGCCAATCTGCGACTGGTAGTCAGCATTGCCAAACGATATGTAGGACGAGGCATGCTGTTTCTGGATCTGATACAGGAGGGTAACATGGGCCTGATTAAAGCCGTGGAAAAGTTTGACTACCATAAGGGCTACAAGTTCAGCACCTATGCCACCTGGTGGATACGTCAGGCCATCACCCGCGCCATTGCCGACCAGGCCAGAACCATTCGCATACCGGTGCATATG
>CAZDAI010000138.1:0-4334 GCA_964503545.1 uncultured Candidatus Sumerlaeota bacterium | reverse complement strand
TCCATCACAACAAAATCATGGTCGTAAAAATGTAAGATCCGCTCCAGCGGTAGCGCTTCAAGAAAAAGGAAATCCGTTTCAAACATCCCCCGGGCGGTAACCAGTGAGGCACCGGCTTTTTTGTGCCGATCGGTATTTGTGCCTTCTTTATCAATGGCAAAAGCCTCAAAATGGATATCCTTAATCGATCCGACCGTATACCGGCGCCGCCGCAGTTCCCGGATCAGGTTCTCCACTGTGGTGGTTTTGCCGGACTTTGTGATGCCAAACACCGAAAAAATCCGCATCTGTATCACCTCTCGTAATAAATAAGCTCTATCCAATCATCATTGGGACTTTAAATAAATCATTTACCCAAAATCGTGCGCTTTATCTATAAAAGGAACCATTGAATCCCGCAGGCACGCTCACGTACCGATACACTTCCTATATGTGCTCATTTCCCTATTTTTCTCTATTTGCATCTTTCTACTGCTGACTTCCTGACTTTCTCTCACGCGGCTAAAAGATCTGCATCAGCCAGACTGTCAGTACCAGTACCAGTCCGCTGATTGCCATGATCCCATAATCAAGATTGCGAAATGTGAGCAGGCGAAGACTGGTACGGGTGGGATAGGCCCGGAATGCCCGCATTTCCATGGCCATGGACAGATCCCGGGATTTCATCAGCACACTGGCAATCATCGGCATGAGCAGATATGAGTATGTTTTCAAACGCCGGGGGATGGGAATCTGTTTGAGATTCACCCCACGTAGTTGAATAGCCGTCAACATGTCTGTAATTTCTTCCTGTAGCAAGGGCAGAAAACGGATCGCAACCGACACCATAAAAGCCAGTTCATAGGGAATACGCCACTGCACCAGCCCTTGAATAATCTCGCGAGCATGGGACGAAGTCATCACCAGAGCTGATGATACAATGATCAGAAAACGTAAGACAATCTGCACGCCGCGCAGCAGCCCCAAATCAGAGACAAGGACCACACGGCCCACCGACAGCAGTGGTGTGCCGCCAGAGATAAAAATACTCTGAATGATCGCCATGGCAGCAAAGATCCATAAGAAACGCTTCAATTTCTTAAACAGGCCCCCCATGTCACTGCCCACCCAAAAACAGGCCAACAGCGAAACGAGAAACAGAAAACTCAAAATGCGAATGTCGCGGCTCCAGACGGCTAAACTGGAAACCACCAGCACCAGCACCAGTTTTGTACGGGGATCAAGAGATTCGCCGGTCTTCAATCACTATTCCCCCTTCCATGCGGATAATCCTTTGGGCATGACGCTCAATAAACGGACGGTCATGACTGATAATCATCATTCCCGTACCGTTGCTACACAAGCCCTTTAGGATATCCGACAGCTCCTGGCGTCGTACTTCATCCAGCCCTGTCGTCGGTTCGTCAAAAATATAATAGGCCGGGTCATTGATCATAACCGTGGCGATGGCCAGTCTTTGCTTTTCTCCTCTGCTCAGCTGGAAGGGAAAATTCTCCGCCAGATGCTGGAGATGGAAGCGAGTAAGCATTTCATCAACCTTTTGAGCATATGCTGCTGCAGCCTCACCCATCAGATCAAAAACAAACGATAGCTCATCCCGCACTGATGATGCAAACAGCTGCCGTTCAGGTTCCTGGAACAGATATCCAATGTGCTGTCCTAAAACACTGAGGTCCGTCGTGCGAGTATCCAATCCGTTCACGTGTACCTGGCCACGGTCAGGCTTTAGAATTCCAGCCATCAGCTTCCCCAACGTTGTTTTCCCGCAGCCATTGGGCCCGACCAGGGCCGTTACTTCGTGGGGTTGTAAAGTCATGCTGATCTGGTGCAGTACAGTTGGGCTTTTCCGGCTGTAGGCAAAATTCACATGGTCGACTGTGATCATTTCAACTCCCCCTTTGCGAGGGTCACCGGACCGGAACACTCCGCCAGATTTCCGTCTGCCAGAATCATGACCCGATCCGCAACAGACAGGTTTGCCAAGTCGTGTTCCACCATTAAAACTGTTCGCCCGTCATTTTTGAGCTTTCGAATCAGATTTTTTACACTATCCCGCCCTTGCTCATCCAATTGTGACATGGCTTCATCGAATATGAGAACCTGAGGCTTCAGGCTCAAAACCGAAGCCAGTGCCACCAGCTGTTTCTGCCCGCCGGATAGGCGATGGGGAGACGCAAAGCGCAAGTGCTCAATGCCTGCCATTGCCAGGGCCTCATCCACCCGCTCGCCGATTTCCGCCGGGGGCAGACAAAGGTTCTCCGGACCAAAAGCTATCTCATCCTCAACTGTGGGTGAGAATAGCTGATTGTCCGGATTCTGAAAAACCACGCCCAAACGGGTGGCAATCTGCGGGAGAGATAGCTTTTGGGTATCTTCGCCCAGAATATATACTTGCCCGGTCATATGACCGCTGTATACGTGAGGAATAATTCCGCTAATGCAATAGCAGAGGGTTGATTTACCGATACCGCTCAACCCGACAATGGCAACGACTTCACCTGCTTGGGCGTCCAGATTAACATTCGTTAGAATCTGCCGCCCATCTTTTTGGTATGAAAAACTAAGATCCTGCACATGGACCGAGAGCATCACTGCACTTCAATCCTCATCAGATATTTATTCCAGCGCTGTCCGAATTCATCCTGTCGGATCACTAGCTGGTAAGGGCCGCTGCCGCCTGCTTCTCGTGTTCCGAGATCTTCCCCATCCCGTTCGAAAACAATATAAACATTATCCAAGGCTCGCACTTCATCACCGGATAGTGCTACAGTATACCCATCCACAGAGATTGTAACAACCTGGGTAACAGTGGTTAGATCAATTCCATTGGCGGACATAATGCTGTGCAATTCGACTCCCTTAAAGGATGTGTCCACCGGTGCTTTGCCGCTGCTGCGCAGGACTGCATCAAACTCATTTTGCGGTAATTCTAGAATATCCTCGAATTTAATCTCAATCTCTTCATCAGCATCAGCCAGTAATAAAATCGCATCTTCCTGGCTCCGTTTCTTCTCCTCCAGATCCCCCCGGTTCAGCCATGCGGTTATTCCCACAGCCACTGCTAAAATAAGTACGATGATGTAGATTTTTTTCATCGCATCTGTCCCCCTTCAGTGATGATGAATGGAACGGTCATGTCCTCGTAACGGAATACGCCATGGGAACCCCCATCTCCTTTTGCATGCATGCCGTGATCTGCCAGAATATATACTGGTCCGCTCCAGCTTCCTACCAGAGCCTTGACATAATCATCATTTCTGCGAATCACAGACAGCACATTCGGATGTTGATCGCCGTACTCATGCCCAGCATCATCGATGCTGTGGAAATGGACCATCATCAGATCCAGATCATCCCCAATGCGGGACATTGCCCCAGCAAAAATTTCATCATCGGAGTCCCCGCTTTCATCGAGATCAAGATGGAGAATCGGCGTAACTTCCGTCAACAGAATACCCATATCGCCCTCTAGCAAGATGACCTCCTTATTCATGTCTAGTGCACGCTGGAAAAATGTCGGGACTGTCAGTTCTCGCTCCCGAAAGTTTACACCATTCACATCCGGGTGCTGTCCTGTAAGCATGGCCGCCATCCCAGCGTTGGTGACTGGTCGGTAGACACTGATCGCTGGATGTACATTGGCCAAACTTCCCATAAAAGGAAGATAGCTCTGCTCCTTAGCTACTTGATACTGGTGGTAGCCAAAGCCATCCAGAAGGATAACCAGCACTCTTTTGTCATTATCCAAATCCGCTACGACCCGATCGTGCAAGCCCGTGATCCCGGCTGCAGGGGGATTCTGCATAATGCCAACCACAGCATCTACTGTATTACGCCCGTCAGAAGATACATAGCGGAGCTCGTGTCCGCGCCATTGAATAAACCCATCTTTCTTACCTGCCAGTACTTTGCCGTTGCCACCTACCACCAGAAATCCATCATCAATCTGATTGCCCAATACTTCAGTGATCGGGATTCCCAAACGCCGTGTATAAACAGATACCGTATAATCCCGTCCCTCTGCTTGTTGCCGGGAAGAACCTTCTGTCACAGGGATCTGTCTCAGTCCCGCTGCAAAGAGTTTCCCGGGTGTTAGCCGGCGAAGATTCCGGTCGGGTTGGATAATATTAATGCTTTCATCCCAGGTGGGCGCTTTGCTGACCACAACAATCCGTTCCAAATGCTTTACAGCCGCACTGGGAGGATGGTTCAGATGAACGGCTTCCCAGCCATTGTCAGCACTAAATGCAATATAACTTGATTCCAGAAAGGCACCATCAATTTCCGCCGCCAGACCATCTAGCGCCGTCAGCAGGAGGGTGTGTTCACCTGAG
>CAZDAI010000137.1:0-4346 GCA_964503545.1 uncultured Candidatus Sumerlaeota bacterium | reverse complement strand
GGGTGTTTTGGATAACCCGACTGTGGACGCGATTGTCGGCCTGCATATTTGGGCAAGCATGCCCATTGGCAGTATTGCTTTGCGCAATGGACCCATGATGGCATCCTCAGACAGCTTTTCAGCAAGAATAATCGGTCGGGGCGGCCATGGGGCATCGCCTCAAGACTGCATTGACCCTATTTTAACCGCTTCCCATGTTGTCACAGCGCTCCAGTCCATTATCAGTCGCGAAATACGCCCTGTGGATTCTGCAGTCGTTACGGTGGGTACATTCCATGCGGGAACTGCCAACAATATCATTGCTCAGAAAGCTGAACTTGGGGCAACAGTGCGCAGCTTGGATCCGGAAATCCGCAAAATGCTGCCGAAAAGAATCGAAGGCATTATCAAAGGAATAACAGAAGCAATGCGTGCCACATACGAACTGGAATATCGCTTTGGCTACCCCATCGTTATGAATGCACCTGAAGTGACTGAGCTTTTGCATACAGTATCCTCTCACGTTTTGGGTGAGTCGAATATTGTCTACCCACCTTATCCTGTGATGGGCAGTGAAGATTTTGCCTATTATCAGGAGAAGGTTCCCGGTTCGTTTGCTTTTTTAGGGGCAGGAAATCCGGATAAGAAAACCGGGCAGGCACACCATCCAAAGTATAATTTTGATGAAGATGTTTTGCCACTAGGGTGTGAAATATTGGTGCAGTCTGCATTTCGCTATTTGAGCAAGAAGGACTGACAAGGGGAAAGGGATGACAGGATTGAATAATGGACTGGTGATCGGACTTACCGGTGGAATTGCTTCCGGTAAGAGTGCCGTGGCAAAGATCTTACAGGAGATGAATATTATTGTCATTGATGCGGATCAGGTAGCCAGGCAGATTGTGGAGCCGGGGCAGCCTGCCTGGCAGGAGATTGTGACTGTCTTTGGCCCAACTGTCCTACTTGAGGATGGCAGGATCGACCGCAAGGAACTGGGCCGGATTATCTTTGCCGATGCACAGGCACGTAAACAGTTGAATGACATAACTCACCCACGGATTCGAACGGAGATTCGCAAACAGATGGAAGTGGCCAGGGAGAAGCATGATCTGGTTTTTTTGGAGATTCCTCTGCTTATTGAAGGCGGGATTGCCTATCCAGTTGACGAGGTCTGGGTAGTTTATGCAAAAGAAGAAGAGCAGTTGCAGCGGCTTAAGCTGCGAAATAATTTGACGGAGCAGGAAGCTATGGAGCGAATTCATTCTCAGATGCCGCTGGCGGAAAAAGCGGCGTTGGCGGATCGCGTCATCGATAACAATGGATCCTTTGCCGAGCTGGAGATGCAGGTTCGAAATATGGTTGCATCAATCAGACAGCTTCTGGCAGACAGAATCGCTGCGGCCTCTACCAGCAAGGGAGAGAATACCAGTGAACAAGAATAGAAGCAGGATCATTCGTTGGCTTAAACGGAGTATAATCCTGTTCATCGCTTTGGTTGTTGCGCTGCAAGCTAATTTTGTGCTGCGAATATTCTACCCAATACATTTTCGGGACAAAATTGAACGGCACAGCAGGGAGAATGATGTGGATCCCATGCTGATAGCTGCCATAATCCGTACAGAAAGCCGCTTCAGGCCCCAGGTAGTATCGGCAAAAGGTGCAGTTGGATTGATGCAGATCATGCCGGATACAGGGATGTGGATCGCAGAACAGATGGGCCTTATGGATTATGATGCACAAATGCTGCCCGATCCTGATATGAATATCCGTTTGGGCACCTGGTATGTACAGAGCCTCCAGAAGCAATTTTCTGCCAGCTTGCCTGCTGTGCTAGCGGCATACAATGCTGGCAGAGGAAATGTACGTCAGTGGTTGGACAGTGGATTGTGGGATGGTTCACTGGATGACTTGGAGAGTGTGCCCTTTTCTGAAACAAGAAAATTCGTGCAGCAGGTATTAAAAGACTATGATATCTATCACAGACTCTATGTGGAATGAGAAAAGGGTTTTATTCCTCCTCGGCGAATCTTAGGCTCAGACGCAGCAGAGGTAGATGTCTTGACAGGAAGGATGAAGCGGTATGGTTGATAAAATCAGAGATGTTCAAACGCTCCAGGATGTAGCAGATTTTCAAGTTGATAAAAAACGTACTTTTTACTCGGCTAGCCATGAAGAAATCCTGGCCGGATTGACAGCAGATGTATATTTTGTAAAAGCCAACGAAGTACTGCGCGGCAGAAACAAAGAAGCAACGATTGTAACGGCGGAGATCTTCGCAAGACGCGACGGGGTATTGGCCGGCACAGGAGAAGTTTTTGCTCTGCTGAAAGGGAAACCATTGCGCATTTGGGCACTTGCAGAAGGTGAACGATTTTCCGCAAAAGAAGTAGTGATGCGCATTCAGGGACCCTATCAGGAATTTGGAATTCATGAAACAGCTATCTTGGGTATTTTAGCCAGCTCTTGTGGCTGGGCGACAGCAGCTGCAGAATGCAAAGAAGCTGCTGATGGCGCTGGGCTCCTCTCTTTTGGTGCGCGTCATGTCCACCCAGCTGTAGCTCCTGTGATGGAAAGAGCCGCGATCATCGGTGGAGCCGATGGTGCCAGCTGCATTTTGGGTGCAAAACTCATGGATCGTGAGCCGATGGGAACACTGCCTCACGCCGTTTTTCTGATTGTGGGGGACACAGTTGAAGTAGCCAAAACCTATGATGAGCTGTTACCACCAGATGCCGCACGTCTGATTCTGGTAGATACTTTCAAAGATGAAGCTGAAGAAACCCTTCGGGTTGCCGAGGCGTTGGGCAAAAAGCTGGCAGGGATCCGTTTAGACACACCAAGCGAACGGGGAGGGGTAACTCCGGATCTGGTGCGGGAAGTTCGCAGCCGGTTGGATATGGGTGGATTTGAGCATGTGAAAGTTTTTGTTTCCGGGGGGATCAACCCAGAACGAATCCGCTTGTTAAAGAGTGCAGGCGCTGATTCTTTCGGCGTTGGGAGTTACATTTCCGGTGCTACTCCCATTGATATGACCATGGATTTAAAGGAGATCGCCGGGAAGGCCATCGCTAAGCGTGGCAGGATCCCTGGGATAACTGCCAATCCGCGACTCAAGGAAATCAATATCGAGTCAAAATGAGAGCAGGATGCAGCATGGATAAACCAGACAAGAAAAAAGAAGATAAACCCAAATTGGAAGGGTCGGATCTGCTGGCGTTTATGATTGCTGCTTTCCAGATTATGATTCCTGCAGCATTGGTTTTAATGGGAGTCCTGATAGTTTTCTATTTATTGCTCCGCTGGTGGACGGGATTCTGATGAATTTTCAAAGCCACCCGGTATGAGGATTGACTTTACTATTATCTACGCTTATAATATTATTTGGATCATCTGCGGACGTGCTGGAACTGGCAGACAGGCATGTTTGAGGGGCATGTGAGAGCAATCTCGTGTGGGTTCAAGTCCCACCGTCCGCACCATTTATGTCATCAGGTCTGTCCCGGGCTACCGTGGGCAGGCTTTTGTATTTGGCAAGTTCAGGATCAAAAAGGCCAATCCCTCACAATCACAAATACTCATTAATAGGTGCCTCGCAACATGAAACAGGCATCCTTTCTAATTGAAGTTGATTGGATTCACTGCAGGGACAATGGAAACCGCAAGAAGTTGGATTTTCGAGATTGAAATGGGCCATAAGCTGCCAGGCAATATTTTTACTAATGCTAGAAAGGCGGAGATCGTCAGGGAATTTTCTAATATGTATTTGCAGCAAACACTCATTTGATAAAATTTCTCACCAGAGCAAGGGTATAATTTTATTGACACTGGCAAAGCATAACCACCCTGAGAGGGGATGTTCCGATGACTCGATTCAAGTACAGGTTATTGCTGGATCTTGGGATGCTAATTGGCCTTTTGATGCTCATGGATCTTGGCTTCATGGGGATTCTTTGGCATGAGCGGCTGGGGATCGCACTAGGGATAATTTTTCTAATCCACTTTTTTCAGCACTCAACCTGGCTGCGGACAGCTGCTAAGGGGCGGCGCAAGGGCATGAGTGGTCAGAAGTTAAACCATATGTTTTATCTGAGTCTGGCTCTCGGGATCTCCTGCCTGCTATCTGCTATGACTGGGATTCTGATCAGCCGCACGCTGCCGGAAATTGCTTTGTTCGCAGGGAGGCCAGGAATCCTCAGGCTCCATCATGGAGCGGCATACTTTGCCTTGTTGCTGGCCGGGATACACCTTGGCGTCCATGTGCGAGCACTTCTGGTTTTGCTGATGGCATGGATTCCTGCAAATATGCACAGGCCGGTCAGGCAGTTGAGTCGTGCAATGGCTCTGCTCATTTTGCTCGGAGGCATACG
>CAZDAI010000136.1:0-4379 GCA_964503545.1 uncultured Candidatus Sumerlaeota bacterium | reverse complement strand
CAGGATCCAAGTACTATTTTTTACCTGTTAGATATACTTAGTATACGAGGAGGTGAGAATATGAGACTTGAAGCTGATCTGCATACCCACACCATTGCCAGCGGGCATGCTTACAGCACGGTGGATGAACTGGCTCGGACGGCACAAGACAAAGGATTAAAAATATTGGGCATTACAGATCATGGCGTAAACATGCCCGGAGGTCCCCATCTCTACTATTTCGGCAATATCCGCGTGATACCGGGAGAGCTTTACGGAGTACAGATCTTGCGGGGAGTGGAAGCCAATATTTGTGCAAGTGATGGCAGTCTTGATCTGCCGGACCGTCTCCTGGAACGACTTGATTTGGTTCTTGCGGGACTGCATGGCGAAACCGGTTATGAGGGAAAAACTCAGGAAGACCATACACGGGCAACTGTAGCAGCGCTATATAATCCATTTGTTCACATCATCACTCACCCGGGCAACCCAGCGTTTCCCATTGACATGGAGCAAGTAGTCATTGCTGCAAAACGCACCGGCAAAGCTCTGGAGATCAATGACAGTTCATTTCGAACCAGCCGCCCCGGCAGTCGGCCACGATGCCAGACTCTGGCTTGCCTGGCCGCCAAGCATGACATCTATGTGTCGATCAACAGCGACGCCCATTATCACGCTCATGTGGGTCAATGTGATATCGCGCTGCGTACCGCACTGGATGCAGGGATCCGTCCGGATAGAATCTTGAATCTGTCTGCAGAAAGGGTTACGGATTTCCTCAAATATCATCGATTGCTTCGTGAAGAGAGTGCTGTCTGAGGGCAGCTTTTTTTATTTCCCCATCAACCAGCGAATTCTTTTATGCTATAATGAAAGAGCAGTCCTTGACTGACAGTAACAATGAAGGAAGTGGGAGAATGGCTTTGGAAAATGAGGCTCTGGAGCTGCACCGGCGCCGGCAGGGGAAAATTGAAACAGGAAGTAAAGTAGCACTGTGTGATGGGAAAGATTTATGTCTTGCCTATACCCCCGGGGTGGCTGAGCCATGCAAAGCCATTGCAGAGGATCGCAACAAGGTATATGACTATACCTGCAAAGGAAATATGGTAGCGGTTGTGACAGACGGTACCGCTGTTTTAGGGCTAGGTGATATCGGACCCGAAGCAGCTCTGCCGGTTATGGAGGGAAAAGCCCTTCTGTTTAAAGCTTTTGCAGGTGTTGACGCATTTCCAGTCTGCCTGAATACTAAAGACGTGGATGAGATCGTACGCACGATCCAGCTTATGGAACCCGTTTTTGGGGGTATTAATCTAGAAGATATTGCAGCACCTCGCTGTTTTCAAATTGAGGAGAGACTGAAAGAAACTTTAAGTATTCCGGTTTTCCACGATGATCAGCATGGTACAGCCATAGTTGTACTGGCTGCTTTGATTAACGCTCTGAGAGTAGTTAAGAAGGAAATTCAAAATGTTCGCGTGCTGATCAATGGGGATGGGGCAGCAGGTACGGCCATCGCCAGGCTGCTCTTGTCCGTAGGCGTCCATAATGTTTTGGTTTGCGGTCGCCACGGGGCCCTATGCCGAGGCAACCCCAATCTTAATGAAGCCAAAGCGGGCCTGGCTGCTGACACCAATCCGGAGCAGATTCAAGGGGCGCTGGGAGATGTAATCACGGGGACTGATGTATTTATTGGAGTTTCTGCACCCCAGGTGCTTACTGATAACATGGTAGCCAAAATGGCACCTGACTCAGTCGTGTTGGCCATGGCCAACCCTGTGCCGGAAATATGGCCGGCCGATGCTCTCGCAGGTGGTGCCCGGATTGTAGGTACAGGTCGTTCCGATTTTCCAAACCAAGTGAACAATGTCCTGGCTTTTCCCGGGGTATTCCGTGGAGCCTTGGCCGTACGAGCATCAACAATAAACGAAGAAATGAAGAAGGCAGCAGCTTATGCAATCGCTGGGCTCATCAGTCCAGACCAGCTTCATGAGAATCATATTATGCCGGGAGCTTTTGATCAGCGGGTTGCGCCAACTGTTGCTGCTGCAGTTGCTCGTGCAGCTATGGCCACCGGGATTGCCCGTTTGGAGAAAGACCCGGAGGAGATTTTTAATCAGGTTTGCCTGGATGTGGAAGAATATTGTCGTTCATGCCGTAAGTAACGGGAAGGGGATGACAGGATGCGTAGAACAAAAATTGTATGTACCATCGGCCCTGCATCAGATAGCAAGCAAGTAATGGCTGCCTTATTGCGAGCGGGAATGGATGTAGCCCGATTGAATTTCTCCCATGGTACTCACCAGGAACACCAGCTGCGGATTCAACGTCTGCGGGAGACAGCCGCTGAACTTCATAAGGATTTGGCCATCATGCTGGATACGAAAGGGCCTGAGATTCGGATCGGAACTTTCGAAGAAGGAAAAATCCTGCTGCAGGCAGGTGATCGATTCATTTTGACCACGCGCGATGTTCTTGGAAATCAGGAACGTGTGTCCATTTCATACAAGGAGCTCCCGGAAGATGTACAACTGCGTTCCCGTATCCTTCTGGCAGATGGGACCATTGAGCTGTGCGTTGAGGAAGTGGACGATGGTGATATCATCTGCCGGGTTGTTAATGGAGGAGTGCTGACTGATCGTAAGGGAGTGAATGTTCCCGGTGTCAGTGTTCGGCTGCCGGCGATAACTCCTCAAGATATTGAGGATATTCAATTTGGTATCCGCCATGGCGTGGATTTTATTGCTGCGTCATTTGTATCCCAAGCTGGGGATGTACATGGCATCCGACGGATTCTGGAAGACGCGGGGGCTAATGTGGATATAATCTCCAAAGTGGAGCGTTATGATGCTGTGCAGAATCTAGATGAGATTATTCGGGTTTCGGATGGCGTTATGGTTGCGCGAGGAGATTTGGGTGTTGAACTGCAACCGGAAGAAGTGCCTTTGGTGCAAAAAACAATGATCGAAAAATGCAATCGGGCGGGAAAACCGGTCATCACAGCCACCCAGATGCTGGAATCCATGACAGCCAATCCCCGACCAACCCGGGCGGAAACGAGTGATGTTGCCAATGCGATTTTCGATGGAACGGATGCCATTATGCTTTCAGCTGAGACGGCAGCCGGGAAGTATCCCGTCGAGGCAGTACAGACGATGGATCGCATTGCACTGCGGACTGAAGAAGCAGTGCGAGTCAATGCTTCCATAAGGGGTAAGGATCGTGCTGCCCAGCGAACTGTGACAGACTCCATCAGCTTTGCCACTTTTCAAGCTGCGCATGATTTGGGTGCCTCCGCGATTATCACAGCAACGACTTCAGGACATACTGCGCGGATGATTTCCAAATATCGGCCTGGAGCGCCTATTATTGCGGTGACCCCGTACGAGGCGGTTGTTCGAAAGCTTTCTCTGGTATGGGGAGTCATGCCTATGCAGGTTGAATCAATGGAAAATACCGATGAAATGATTGAAACGGCAGTCGCAGGGGCTTTAACCACCCAGCTGGTTCGACCCGGTGATCTGGTTGTCATAACAGCGGGTGTCCCCCTTGGCATCACAGGAACCACCAACTTATTGAAGGTTCACACTGTGGGTAATGTAATCGCCAGAGGCACCGGCATCGGCAGCCAGGGTGTCACAGGAACCCTGTGCGTTGTACGCCGCCTTCAGGATGGGTTGTCCCGTTTTCAAGCAGGACAGATCCTAGTGGTGCCCGCAACGGATCGGGACTTTATTCCATTGATGGAAAAAGCAGCAGCTGTTATCACAGAAGAAGGCGGATTAACATCCCATGCTGCTATCGTTGGACTGAATTTGGGTATTCCAGTCATTGTCGGTGTGGAAGGAGCCACTTCGATACTTCAAGATGGAATGACTGTTACCGTCGACAGCCCACGAGGGTTGATCTATCAGGGACAGGCAAAAGTATTGTAGTAAGGGGGTACCTCGATGTTCATGAAATTACTGGCAGTATTTCTGGCAGTCCCAGTATTGGAAATGGTGGTGCTCATCGAGGTAGGAAAGCGGATTGGCACCTGGCCGACCATCGGACTGGTGGTCCTGACTGGTATTATCGGCCTTTCATTGGCTCGATCCCAAGGATTTGCTGTTGTTACGCGTTTGAGAAGGCAAATGGAAATGGGATATTTCCCGGAAGAGGAGTTGATTGCTGGTGTGGTCATCCTCGGCGGGGCACTCTTGCTTCTAACGCCAGGCTTGATTACAGACACACTTGGATTTGCCTGCCTGTTGCCCGGTACGAGGTTTTTGTTGGTTAAATGGCTGCGTAAATTGCTTGCAGCTCATATCCATTTCCGACCTATTGACCGATTCGACTCTTTTGATGGCAGCGCCCAATGATGAAATAGATGGACCAAACGGTGGAGAAGCGAAAGCTTCTCT
>CAZDAI010000135.1:0-4434 GCA_964503545.1 uncultured Candidatus Sumerlaeota bacterium | reverse complement strand
GCGCAAAGCAATGCTGCCAATGGGCATGCTTGCCCAAATATGCAGGCCGACAATCGCGTCTACGGTCGGGTTATCCAAAACACCCTCCTGAACCATGACCTTGGCGCCCCCTCCATCCACGCCTTCTTCAGCTGGCTGAAAAACGAATTTTACATTACCGTGCAGATGATCTTTCATTTCACAGAGTATTTTTGCTGCCGCCATTAGCATCGAAACATGCCCATCATGTCCGCAGGCATGCATGACACCCGGGGTACATGACGCATATGGCAGATCTGGATTATCTTCATCCATTTTCAGTGCATCCATGTCTGCACGCAAGGCAATTGTCTTGCCAGGATGGGCACCCCTGAGCAGCCCTACCACACCCGTTCGTGCGATACCGGTCTGAACTTCGATACCCAAATCTTGCAGTGCTTTGGCCACAATTCCTCCCGTGCGTATTTCCTCAAAACCTGCTTCAGGATGCATGTGAAAGTCACGGCGTACATCAATCATTTCTTGTTTGAGTTCCTGTGCTCTTTTTTGAATCTGATCCAGCATCATATTACCCCCTCGATTTAATCACATTTTTTTCACATCGTACCAGTTGGGACCGATCCCGATATCCACTTTTAATGGAACATGCAGAGGAAATGCATTCTCCATTTCTTCTTTTACCAGCATGGTTACTGCATCAATCTCTGCCTGAGGTACCTCGAAAATCAGTTCATCATGGACCTGAAGCAGCATACGTCCTTCCCTTTTTTCAAGTTCCAGTCGGTTTTGCACCTTAACCATGGCCATCTTGATGATATCAGCTGCACTGCCCTGAATGGGCGTATTCATTGCTGTTCTTTCGGCAAACGCGCGAACATTGAAATTGCGGCTGTGCAGATCAGGCAGATAACGGCGGCGTTGAAAAATAGTTCTGACAAAACCTTGCTTCCGGGCTTCTTCTATGGTTCTGTCCATGTACTCTTTTACCTTGGGATAGCGCGAAAAGTAATTGTCGATGTATGTGCGGGCCTCTTCCCGACTGATACCTAGGTTCACAGATAGGCCAAAATCACTGATTCCGTAAATAATTCCGAAATTGACTGCTTTCGCCTTACCTCTCAGATTAGGGGTAACCTCAGCAATAGGGATACCAAAAACTTCAGATGCTGTTCGCGTATGGATATCTTCTTCTTTAAAGAAAGATTCGCTCAGTGTTTCATCCCCTGAAAGATGAGCGAGTACCCGCAGTTCGATCTGAGAATAGTCAGCAGCGAGAATCATCCAGCCTGGTTCGCCAGCCGTAAATGCCTTGCGGATTTCACGACCTACCTCAGAACGGATGGGGATATTTTGCAAGTTGGGTTCTGTGCTGCTGATCCTGCCAGTGGTTGTTACCGTTTGATTAAAGGTTGTATGGATCCGTTGCGTATCCGGGTTGATCAATACCATCAGTCCGTCGACATATGTACCTCTGAGCTTGACCAACTGACGATATTCAAGGATCAGTTCAGCAATGGGATGCCTTTTCGCCAATCCGGTCAGCACATCAACATCGGTGGAATAGCCGGTTTTTGTTTTCCGCCCAGCTGGCAGTTTCAACCTCTCAAAGAGAATCTCACCCAGCTGTCGGGGTGAATTAATATTAAATGATTGCCCTGCTAATGAATAGATCTGTTCTGCAAGATCACTAATTCTGTAATCGAGCTCTTTCCCCATCTCCTGAAGTTGCTCGCGATCAACTTTGATCCCGGTGCGCTCCATTTTAGCTAAAATGATCGCAAGTGGCATCTCCATTACTTCCAAAAGAGGGATTTGATCGTAGTCCTTCAGTTTTTGAAGCATGGGAACCGCAAGTTTTTCAGTCATCAGTACATCTTGCTCCACACTGCTCATATCGTTGGGAATGGCTTCTGTGCCCAAAAATTGTGTAGTTAAATCCGTCAGATCATAACGGTTTCTACCAGGATCCAAAAGATAAGCCGCTACTAAAGGATCAAAGCAAATTCCCTCCAAGTCGATACCCCGATCAGCGAAACACTTGTATATGGGCTTTGCCTGCCAAACATATTTCCCTTTATTCGGATTGGACAACAGTTTGCCGAAAGCGGTAGCTACCTTTGCATCATTTCCTGCTAGCTGCGTTCGATAGATGGTATCTTCGCGGCCCTTACAATAGGCAAACTGATCCTGAATGGTGAGAATAAGAGGGTGCATTTCGGTATTGAGTATCTGTATATGTTCAGTGGTCAAACTTACAGACCGGTCTGCCCCAGGTTCGTCTTGTGCGAACAATGGTGCCGGTTCACCCGTCATTTTTTCCACGCGTGCTGTAAGGGTGCGAAAGCCTAGGCTTCGGAACAATTCCAATACAGCCTCATAATCCGGTTTTTGGCGTTTGAGCTCATGGAAATCCACTTCGACCGGGACTTCCCTGACAATGGTCGCCAGTTTTTTGCTCAGGAGTGCCTGAGGCGCGTAGTCCTGGAGATTCTCTTGGAGTTTTTTCCCGCTGAGTCGATCAAGATGCGCCAAAACCCCGTCGATTGTTTCAAACTCTTTAATCAGTTTTAAAGCAGTCTTCTCACCGATTCCCGGGACCCCGGGAATATTATCCGATGAATCGCCCATTAAACCCTTTACTTCGATCAATTGCCAGGGCTGGATGCCATATTTCTCCCATACGGTCTCTTGGGTGTATTTTTCCATATCGGAAATTCCTTTGCGAGTCAGCAGTACTTTTGTTGAAGATGAGACAAGCTGCAATGCATCTCTGTCTCCGGTGACAATCAGTGTCTCCATCTGTTTCTGATCCCCCAAAGCAGATAACGTACCGATCACATCATCTGCCTCATAGCCATCCTTTTCGATAATTGGGATTCGCATTGCATGAAGGAATTCCCGGATAATGGGAAACTGGCTGAGCAGATCTTCCGGCGTCTCTTGGCGTGTTGCTTTGTACTGTGCATATTCTCCGTTCCGGAATGTGGTTTTCCCGACATCCATGGCTACGGCAATATAGCTCGGATCCTCATCCTCCAAGAGCTTAAACAGCATATTGGCAAAACCATATATGGCATTGGTACTTTGTCCTGTGCTGCTGGCTAGTGAACTTAAAGCAAAAAAAGCCCGATAGATGAGGCTGTTTCCGTCAATCAATATCATGCGGTCAGCTGACATAACTTTCACCCCTTACTAAGGATATGATAATATTCCCCCTTGGAAGAGAAAATCCCTTTCCCGGATAGAAAAAGGACCCGTGCGGCACATCCTGCTCTAAAAAAACCCTCGGAAGTCAGGACGGGAAAAGGGCCGGTCTGTGTGAATTATGTCGGCAACAGCTAAGACCATCTCGTTTTATCACGGATCGTCTCAATCATATGCCTAACTGCAGGTAGCGGCCGATACAGCAGCATGCGGGGACCAGCAAAACGCATCACTATGCGAATCTGTTCACGCTGCTCCTTATGGTAGCAATGGACGGGACAGTTCGAACAGAAAGTCTTGGTTGCCATATAAGGGCAAGAATCAATCCTCTCCCAAGCATAGTATTGCAATGCAGTGCATGTTGGACAAAGATCTTTTCCAGTCTGATGCTTCCTGCGGCAGAACAGAGAAATCATGTCCGCAACAATTCTCTTCTCCCGTTCTTTCTTTTTGTGAAGATTCATGCCTCTACCCCTTTGCAGTAAAAAACTTAGTATACCTGCTTTTCGTCATCGTGCATTCCCCTTCCTGCCGTACCGGGAGAACAAACCATTGCTGATTGAAGTTCGAAGATCCTGAGATATGTAGTGCACTTTGGAAAGAAAAAAGACGAAGTGCACTTATCATGCACTTCGTCAATTTATCCGGCATAAATCAGTGTGCCAGAACAAGACTTATTTCAGCAACACCCTTTTCCAGTTTCTCTTTGGACTGTTCCCAACTGCCCAAGGTAATGCGGTTGTTTTGAATCGTCTTTTCCAGCAGCTCTTTTTCTGAAGGATCTGTCTCATTTGCCAGCATTTTTTCCTGTTCCACGATTTCATTGCTTATCTGCTGAATCATTTCCATCATACCAGCATACTCTCGGCTGCGGTCAAATAAAGTCTCCTCTATATCATACACGTTGCCGATTTTATTCAGCTGCTGCATGGCTGTACTGAAATGAGCACTTGGAAAATATACAGTCAAGTTAAGACGCACGGGCTGCCCGTTAACATGCACCTGGGCAATATCTTCCCATACGCCTGCTTGCTCCAAAACTACAACACGAACAGCTGCCAGTGCCTGATCCAGATTCGTTACCTGATAACTTGCCCATCGATAAGGGACCTGCATTTTAATGTCGATTTCTGTGGTTTCCCCGCTGAGAATGTCCAGTTTCGGCATATGGGGCCCCAGCCGCGGAAAACTGTCCATTTTGTCTGAGCCAACTTCTGCAGCTGAAGCAAATTCGATAATCTGACCGCCGCC
>CAZDAI010000134.1:0-4451 GCA_964503545.1 uncultured Candidatus Sumerlaeota bacterium | reverse complement strand
ATGAATTCCTTTTGGGATCGGCAGTTGAAAGAAAACGGCGCATATGAACGCCGTTTGGATCAGCCCTATTCATCCTAATGATGCGCACGATTTAGCTGTAGCGATCGTTTTGCTTAATGTGAAGCCCTTGTCATAAGGGCTTTCTCTCTTTTTATCCAATCAAACAGGCCATACAGCTGGCAGGAAATTTCCAGCGTTGGGGGGCAGGATGTGATGGAAGGATAAAGGGGACAGACTGGAGAATTATCAGGGAACCATCATCCAAAGGTAAGGGATGCTCCCATGATCTGTCGGGTGATAGTACGAGATTGGCACCCGGGAGGTCGGTACAGTGGAAGTTTTCGATGCGATTCAGAAAAGGCGATCAGTACGTAAATTCAAAGATATCCCTGTAGCCGATGAGATCATCGCTGAAATGCTGGAGGCGGCCCGACTGTCTCCCTCTGGGGGGAATGTGCAACCCTATTGTTTCGGAGTGATTAAAAATCCAACGATTAAAACCAAATTGGCAGAAGCTGCCGGAAATCAAATGTGGATTGCCACAGCACCGGTGGTATTTGCCTGCTGTGCCGAAATCAGCTGGGATCTGGCTTTGCAGCCAGCCGATGACTTTGGTCTGATCGTCAACCAGTTGCGTTTTAGCAAAGAGTTCATTGCATATCTGAACCAGTATCCGGATCGCAAAGCCTGCATGACACTCTTTGCGAATGCCACACCGCTGATTCCGGCAGAACACATGGTCCTCACAGGGGTAGCCCATGGGCTAAGTGCCTGTTTTATCGGCTACCTCGATATTCCCAGAGCCGACGAGATTCTCAATTTACCCGAGCATCTAACTTGCCTGTTTTTGCTGCCAGTGGGGTATCCGGACGGAGAGGCGGGAGATAAGCGATTAAAAAAGGTTGCAGATATCTCATTTTATGATCAATGGCCAGGTTAGGCTCCTGTTTTAGTTTCAGTTGCTTGCCCGATGCAAGAATGCAGGCAATTGTACGGCCAAAGCTAATTTTTTGGATCTCAATCAGGTGTGGAAGCAAACTTAGGAGGAGTCCATGTGAACATCGCCTTTCTGGCACCGGCGGGTGCCATGCATCGCCACAACGGTAGTTTCGGAAAATCGCTCCATTATGCTCCCCTGACACTCACTACCCTGGCGGCTCTTGTGCCGGAAGAATTCGAGGCCAAGATGGTGATCTATGACGAAACAGCGGGGGAAATTCCATTGGACCTGGATGCGGATCTCATCTGCATTACCTGCATCAGCGGTACTTCATCCCGCTGCTATGCCTTTGCCGACTATTTCCGGAGCATCGGCAAAACCGTTGTGCTGGGCGGTGTCCATCCTACCTTAATGCCCACTGAGGCTGCCGCTCATGCGGATGCGGTTGTGACAGGCTTTGCTGAACAGAGCTTTCCTCAATTGCTGCTGGACTACAAAAACAAGACACTCAAACCGCTATACACCCAGGATGAAAACTACACAATCACCAACCGGGTGATCCCCCGCCGGGACCTTCTGGACCGGAAGAAATACATTACCATGAATACGGTCGAAGCCGTGCGCGGCTGTTCCCTGCCCTGCACTTTCTGCGCCTATCCGGCCGCCTTTGGCAGGACCGTATACAAAAGGCCTGTGCCAGAAATTATTGCCGAAATTGAAGCACTTCATTCCCGGGAAGTGCTTTTCCCGGATGTGAATCTCATCGCTGAACGGGCTTTTGCTCTGGAACTCTTTACCGCCATGATCCCCTTGAAGAAAATGTGGTTCGGCCTGGTGACCTCCACCATCGGTCTGGATGATGAACTGATCGGTGTATTCAGAAAGAGCGGCTGCCGGGGGCTGCTCATCGGTTTTGAGTCCATCAACCAGTCATCCCAGAAACTAATCAACAAAGGGTCCAACCAGGTCTCCGAATACGGTGAACTGATGAAAAAACTTCATGATGCCGGTATCGCTGTCCAAGGCTGTTTTGCTTTTGGCGCCGACGATGAGGATCCATCGATCTTTGCCAGCACGGTGGATATGGTACTCAAAACCAAAATCGACCTGCCACGCTATTCCATCCTCACGCCTTTCCCGGGCACTGAGTACTACCGGCAGCTGGAAGCAGAAGGACGGATCATTGAACGGGATTGGGCAATGTACGATGTGGAACACTGTGTCTACATCCCCAAACTCATGACCAAAGATGAATTGGAAAAAGGGATTGAATGGGCCTGGCGAGAGACTTATACCTTCAGCTCCATTTTCAAACGCCTGGCACCATTTAAAACCAGTCCTCTGATTGCGCTTTTCGCCAATATGGGCTACCGGGGTTATGCCAATAAATTCGCAAAATTCACCCGTGAAGTTATGACCGACAACAGTGATATCCCCCAGGTGCGGTCATGAAAATCACCTATATTTTACCCGCCGTCGGCAAAAAACCCGGACAAAAATACATTGGCACCTGGAAGATGGAGCCCCTGACCATTGCGGTCTTGCAGTCACTGACGCCCGAGGATATTGAAACCGAGCTATTTGATGATCGCATTGAGTTGATTGATTATGATACGAAGACGGATCTGGTGGCCATTACAGTGGAAACATATACGGCAAAGCGGAGCTATCAGATTGCGGCAGAATTTAAGAAACGCGGGGTGCTGGTTGTCATGGGCGGTTATCATGTCAGCCTGATTCCCGAAGAAGCGGCCCAGTATGCCGATGCTATTGTCACAGGCAATGCTGAAGGGGTCTGGGGCCAGCTGATTCAAGACTTTCGGGAAAGAAAAATGAAGAAAGTCTATCCGGGCGGAATCGGCTTTGCTAAAATACCACCGGACAAGCGCATTTTTGCCGGCAAGAAATACCTGCCCGTCTCTTTGTTGGAAACAGGCCGGGGTTGCAACCATTCCTGTGAGTTTTGTGCAATTGCTGGTTACTACAACTGCACATACTACAAGCGGGAGCATGAGGATATCATCACCGATCTTAGGAATTCCAAGCATAAGTATCATTTTCTCGTAGACGATAACCTGATGGCTGATCTAGACAATGCCAAGCTGCTTTTTGATCAGATCACCCCTTTGCAAAAAAAGTGGGCCGGACAAGGGACGCTTGCCATGGCCCGGGATCCCCAGCTTTTGCAGAAGATGAAAAGGAGCGGCTGCGATCTGATTCTGATCGGGTTTGAATCCCTGGAACAAAAAAGCCTGGAGCAGATGAACAAGTCTTGGAATACAGCCATGGGTGAGCAGAATGAGCTGGTGCAGCGCATCCATGATGCAGGCATCGGCATATACGCTACATTTGTGTTTGGCTACGATGGGGACACGGAAGAAACCTTTCAGCGAACCCTGGAGTTTGCCAAAAAACACAAATTCTATACTGCCGCCTTCAACCATCTTCTGCCCTTTCCCGGCACCCCTTTGTATCAGCGCTTGCAGGCTGAAGGGCGGCTCCTCTATGATAAATGGTGGCTGGCTGACGATTACTATTACGGTGACCTGGCTTTCCAGCCCAAGAATATGAGTCCTGAGCGACTGAGCAGTCTGTGCCGGCTGGCCCGCAAAGAATTCTCCCGAATGCTAGTGGTTTTCAGCCGTGGAATCAGCAGCTTGGGCCGGACCAGTCCCCCCATGTGGGCGCTGTTCTGGTACATGAATCTCCGCCTCGGAGAAGAGATCGATGAAAAAATCAATGTGCCCATTGGGAGGAACCTGGATGAAAAGCCGAAATGATCGCTATGAGATCCGTCTGGCCACGCCCCAGGATGCGCTGCAATTGTTGAATATCTATGAGTGCGGTGAGTACACCGGGAACATCTCGGTGCTGTTTACCAGACGGCCAGATCCCTACGTTTCGCTGATGGCCGAAGGGGAGAAGACCATCATCCCCATTGTCGTGGATCAGGAAAACGACATAATTGTCGGAATGGGGTCATGCATGATTCGCAAGGCGCATATTAACGGGGAAGTTAAGAATGTCGGTTATCTGGCCGGCCTGAAGGGGTTGCCCGAGTATCGCAAAAAGGTACCTTACATCCTGGATGTGTATCGTTTTCTTCACGAGCAGACCCGAGACGATGTGGACATCTATTACACCACCATTTTGCAGGAGAACATCGCCGCTCAGAAGATGCTGGAAAAGAAACGTAAAAACATGCCGGAATACAGACATATAGGGGATTACACGGTCTATTGCTTCAAAACAGGCACGCCTGTGTCAAAGCAAGGCTTCACCCTGGACCAAGGCAGTTTTTCAGATCTGGAGCTGGTGCGGGAAGGCAGGGCAAGCAATTTTAATTTTTCTCCGGTGGATACTAGGCTTCATGGACTCCAAGATGATGACATATTCGTCCTGCGCAATAAGGCCAGGGAAGTGGTGGGTGCCTGTGCCATCTGGAATCAGCAACGGGATAAGCAGTACATTGTTACTCAGTACAGTGGGATTTACCGGTATCTGAAGCGAT
>CAZDAI010000133.1:0-4530 GCA_964503545.1 uncultured Candidatus Sumerlaeota bacterium | reverse complement strand
CGCGATACGTTCTTGCAGATGTTGAACTCACATGATGTGTGATATAAGAAGACTGGCTGCTTGAGGATGCGTTCTCAATACTCAATATTGAAGTGCCGCCTTTTGATACAACGTGCGAGCCATTAAGCCCTATGTTGGTCATTTCCCCTGTATTGTTAATCGAATATATGCTCTCGTTTTGGATGCGAATTGTGGCTGTGCTGCTTAGGCCATAAACATCACTTAAACCAGCACTTTTTTGTGGCTCAATGAGGATAGCCGGCCTAATATAAGATGAATCACCCACCTGAAATTGTACCCCTAAGGGAGTATCAATAAAGGTAATCTTCTCATAAGCAGACGTCATTGCATAGATGGTGCCGCCAATGGGGTCCGAGAGAATCATTCCCCCGCTACCAGAAAGCTCAACACTGTTGTGATAAATGGAACCCGTTGATCCATTTCTCAATCCAACTTTCAATTGAACCAACGACTCAATTTCAGTCTCTTCAGATACACTAATATTCCTTGGATCATCAAGAAGAATCCGATTCTCGTCAAGGAGCGGATCTTCATAGAAGAAGTCATCCAAAGACTCATCAGATGTTTCAGTTAAGGCTATTAAATTCGTGCTTTGAGTTCCGCAAAAAATCACCATAAAGATTAGTACCAAAATAGAAATTGAAACGAAACTTCTTTTCTTACCCATTCTAACCCTCCTCCGCGAGCACTCTCTAATCAATATCACTGAATAGTCCTTTGTCTTGTGCTTTATCGTCATCACTTGTGAAATGTATCCCCAAATGCTCATAAGCCAATCGAGTAGCAGTTCTGCCTCTTTGGGTGCGGTTCAGATAACCGATCTGCAGCAGGTACGGTTCGTATACATCTTCAATGGTTACTCTTTCTTCACCGATCGATGCAGACAGGGTGTCCAAGCCCACTGGTCCACCGTCAAATTTGCCGATAATGGTCTCCAGCAGCTTTCTGTCAATCAGATCAAGCCCTTGCTCATCTACCCCCAACAACTGCAAGCCTTTATTGGCGATTCTTTGGGTAATCACACCATCGCCTTCAACTTCTGCGTAATCTCGCACCCTGCGCAAAAGGCGATTGGCAATTCGGGGTGTACCCCGAGATCTTTTCGCAATTTCCGATGCACCTTGCGGATCGATGGGAATCTTTAAGATTCCGGCTGCTCTGGTAACAACTTTCTCCAGGTCCAATGGAGTGTAATACTCCAATCGGCAAATAATGCCAAAACGGTCACGCAAGGGTGAAGTCAGTAATCCCGCTCGGGTGGTTGCACCAATCAGGGTAAATGGGGGCAGATTCAAGCGAATTGCCTTCGCACTTGGCCCTTTGCCAATAATGATATCCAAAGCAAATTCTTCCATCGCCGGGTACAAGATTTCCTCAACAACCCGGTTGAGTCTGTGTATCTCATCAATGAACAATACATCCCGCTCGCCCAGGTTTGTCAGTATAGCAGCCAGATCTCCCGGGCGTTCAATAGCAGGTCCTGATGTCATCCGAATATTCGATGAAAGCTCATTAGCAATGATGTGTGCCAAAGTTGTTTTTCCTAATCCAGGCGACCCGTGGAGCAACACGTGGTCCAGGGACTCTTCCCTTCTTTTCGCAGCTTCAATAAATACTGTGAGGTTCTCCTTCACATTCGTTTGTCCAATGTACTCTGAAAGGAATTTTGGTCTCAATGACAGTTCGGTTAGATCATCTTGTAAATGCTCTGGTGAAACCAGCCGCTCATCATCCACACGCAACAGCTCCTACTCATCCTTGATTAATTTCATGGCGATCCTGAGAATATCTTGCACAGATCCTACCGCGTCAACCTGCGAGCGTACTGTCCGCAGTGCTTTGTCGATCTCACTGCTACTGAACCCAAGCTCGGACAATGCTTCTTTTGCTTCCTGAAAGAAGTCTTTGCCAGCTGCCTTGTATCCCGCATCCTCCTGTGGAAGAAACTTCTTCATCTTCTCCAATAGATCGATTACCATCCGCTGTGCTGTCTTTTTTCCAATACCTGATACGGCGGTAAGCGCGTGATAGTCTTCCTGCAAAACAATGTCTTTTAAATGGGCAGGTGAAAATGCAGACAGAACATTCATGGCTGCTTTCGGGCCAATCCCTTGAATCCCCAGTAAATATTCGAATACAACCAGTTCATCTTGCTTCAGGAATCCGTAGAGTGCCACCGAGTCTTCCCGTACAACATACTTTGTAAGCAATGTGATCGGTTTACCATCCTCAACAATGGACACCAGCGAGCCATAGGGCATAAACACTTGGAAGCCTACTCCATGTACATCGACTACAACATATTCGTGAGTAATTCGATCCACATTTCCTCTCAGGTGTGCAATCAAGAAGATCCGCCTCGTTTCGTCTGTTTTTCCCACTCATTGGATTGGAGGCAGCATAGTGCGATTGCCAGGGCATCTGCTGCGTCATCTGGTTTCGGAATCTCTTTAAGCCCCAGCATCGTTTTAACCATGTATTGAATTTGCGCTTTATCTGCGCGCCCATATCCAACAACAGCCTGTTTTACTTGCAAAGGAGTATATTCCTTTACAATTAAATTTCGATTGGCAGCAGCCAGCAGAATCGTTCCGCGTGCTTGGCCGACAGCGATAGCTGTACGAGCATTCGTGTTAAAGAACAATTCCTCGACGGCTACCGTATCCGGGTTATATCGGTCAAGAATATTTCCTAACTCGTGATAAATTGTCTGCAGTCGGGAGGCCATTTCCATCTTTGCCTCCGTTCGGATACATCCATATGTTACAATTTCGTATTGCCCACGTGTCTTTTCGCAGATCAACCCATATCCTGTAATAGCGGTGCCGGGATCTACACCTAATACCAGCAATGTCAATCCCCCCTTAGGGTCATACTATTCCACAGCAGTACTTGATTCCCTTTCCCGATAACTGCATTCATTGAAAAAAAACCCTGAATAATCAGGGTCATTCTTCTTCGATATCCACATTTGCATAAACATTCTGCACATCGTCATGGTTCTCCAATGCATCTAACAGCTTGAACGCTTGCGCCCCCTGCTCACCCTTTAGACTAACGGTCGTCTGTGGAATCATGGATATTTCTGATTGAAGGAGATTGACCTTTTGCTGTTCCAGATTATCTCGAATGATTTCAAAACTCTCTGGTGCACCAGTGATTTCACATGCTTCATCCGAATACTGAATGTCATCTGCTCCAGCTTCCAGCGCCAGTTCCATCAACTGATCTTCGTTCAAATCACTTTTTTCACAATCAAGAGCAAAATATGCTTTCTTTTCAAACATCCAGCCAACACAGCCTGTCTCGCCTAAATTCCCGCCGTTTTTCGAAAACAGATGGCGGATTTCTCCAGCTGTCCTATTGCGATTGTCAGTCATTATTTCTAACATAACCGCAAATCCACCCGGACCGTATCCTTCATAGACAATCTCTTCATACGTCGCGCCTTCTAGCTCCCCTGCACCTTTTTGAATCGCACGTTGGATATTGTCGTTGGGAATATTCACATCTTTAGCTTTTTGAATGGCTATTTTCAATCTGAAATTTGTCTCAGGGTTGGAACCGCCTTGTCGAGCAGCCACAGCCAGTTCTCGACTCATTTTCGTAAAAACATTGCCACGCTGCGCATCAATCCTTGCTTTCTTATGCTTAATATTCGCCCATTTTGAATGCCCTGCCATTATTTCTCCCCCTTGTTCTAATAGATACTCACTTATCGATTAAAAGGAGGAGGTTTTGGCGGCATCTCCCTTTTGTGCTGAGAATTCCGATGGAGAGCTTCAATTCGTTCTTGAGCTTTCAGGGGGATTTCTTTACCCTCCAGATAAGCATCGATCATCTCGTACGAGACACCTAACTCATCTTCATCAGTCTGTCCTTCCCATAGACCCGCACTTGGTGCCTTCGATATGATCTGAGCCGGCACTCCCAGTGCTTTTGCCCATTCACGCACCTCACCTTTTGTCAGGTTCGCCAATGGCAACAGATCCACGGCTCCATCGCCATATTTCGTAAAGTATCCAGTATGAAGCTCTGCCGCATTATCAGTTCCAACCACCAGATAATTGAGGGCATTGGCATGTGCGTACAAAGTACACATTCTAAGCCTTGCTCGCAAATTCGCATCTGTCATTCTTTGACGCTCAGCATTTAAGTGGATTCCCTTCCCAGTGATAGTCTTGAGGGTGTTTTCTAACAAAACAGCATGCTGATCAGCCAAGTCAATCGTATGATTGCTGAGCGAACACGCCTGCAAGACTGCGTGAGCGTCCTCTACATCCTGTGCGCCGCTTTTGCACGGAAGCACAAGGCCTAAAGAGTCTTTCGGAAATGCTTTCTGAATCAGAAAAGCACAAACAGCAGAATCGATTCCTCCGGAAACGCCCAGTACAAATCCTTCTGCGCGAGCCGCTTTTACAATGTCCCTCATCCACTCTACCGTTTTTTCGATTTGTTCACTGACTGGTACCATCTTCACCATCCACCCCCTTACTGTCAATCTCAACT
>CAZDAI010000132.1:0-4605 GCA_964503545.1 uncultured Candidatus Sumerlaeota bacterium | reverse complement strand
GGTAATTGAACCGGTCACAGAATAAATTTACTTACAGCTTCCACCTGGAAGCTGTTTTTTTACTGCGCGGTCCTTAGCTGATGGGTCGGCACCGGCGGCGTAGCAGCAACAGTGCAGCCAGAGCGGCAATTTCCCAGATTCTGCCCCAGCGCAGATAGGGGGAGGGTCCGGTGGAAAGGGTGAGGGAATGTGAAATGGTGCCAGCAGCACCCTTGGCCAATTCTGCCCGGATTCTGCCTGACCGATCAATGATCTGAGAAATGCCACTCTCATTGGCAACAACGATGGGCAGCTGGTATTCGATGGCCTGAATGATGGTATAGAAGCGGTGGACAGTATAGAACACAGCAGGGAATCCTGTGTTATTAAAGGGGGCCAATATGATTTGTGCGCTGTTGGCAGCTAGCCTTCGGATGGTGGGTCCATTGGCATCGAAGCAGATGGACAGACCAATCCGGCCAACGGGGGATGGGATAGGTTCATAATCTTTGCCGCGCCCGAATGCTTGTGTTTCTGAAAATGGAACAAGATTGCGCTTGCTGCTGCGGCCGAGAATACCGGCTTCAGACACAACCAAGGCGGTAATGCGCCGGTCTGCAGGATCCTGGGTCAGGCTGTTGCCTTCAAGAACCAGCGGAACCAGCAGGGTATCCCATTTTTCAGCCTGCTGGCGGAATAAATCGCGGTATTGCTGGTCCACACGCCCGGCAGTATCGTAGATCCCCACCATGATTTCCGGGAACAGCACGATCTGGCTGGCGGGTATGCCGCTGACATCCAGGTAGCGCTGATAGCGGTAGGCAAATGCTTCCTCACCCGTCAGTTCTGATCCGGCGCTGCTTGTACCTAAGCTGGCCTGTACGGCGGTCACCGACAAAGAGGGGGCCTGGGTTGCGGAAGGCAAATAGTCCACTTGTCCCAAGGCGACTGTCAGCGCACAAACAAGGGCAATTGCGGCGATGGTGCGTTTATCAGAAAAGGAGTTGCCTTTTAATGTGGGAAATGAATAGCAGATCAGCAGCAGGATCCCGGTGGCGCCGGACATCAGAAGCCAATAGGTCAGATGCCGACCCAGCCAGGCAGCGGCTGCCAACAGCGGTGCATGATGATAGACAGGGGCTAGGACCGGAATCATTTCCATGGCAGCCAGACCGGGCATATGCTGGAAGAAAGCATCCAACAGTGCCAGGGCCCCGGGCAGGAGCAGGATTTTCCAGCCACCGGTTCCAGGTGTGAGAAATATGGCCAGCAGTTTGCTGATGAGGTCGCACAGCAGCAGTGCCAGGAGGATTCCCAGCCCAAAGGGGAAGACAGCATTCCAAACCCCGAGGCCCAGAATCAGAAAGTATGGCAGAAGAAAATAGAAAAAATCGGCCGGGTGCGGGCGTTGCTGCTGCAGCTGGAGGGTAGGGTAGATTAGGGAAAAGTAGAACAAGAGGCTCCCGTAAGGATGAAACAGTCCGGCGATCCAAAAAACACCGGATAGAAAATAGAAGAATGTCCGTCTGCGCTGCAGGCGGCCAAGTAAATTTGGGAAATTGGGCAAAAAAAGGCGGGAAAGGGACATAATTGGCTCCTCCTTTATGCACTCCTTCTTACTACGATTTTCTACTTTGAATTCCTGCCAGAAGCGTAAATTGTCAGATTATTTAGAGGATTGAAGGGCCCATTGTCGAATATATGCATACGGCAATGGAGTGGGGTGAGCATACGATGAATCGGCTAAAAACTGCAATTGTGGCATGCATCTTGCTTGTGGCTGTTTCCTGTGCGGCATTCCAGGGACTTACGGTTTTGCCGGACCCGAATGCACCCACCCGGGGAACCCTCTTTTATGAGCTGATCAACCGCAGCATTGAATGGCTGCGCATACAGGAAAACAGTAACGCTGACCAGCAGATCGGCTGGGTGGAAACACTGATGCGCGGTTTGATCGAAACACTGGATGATCCCTATTCAGAGTATATGGATGAAGCCGAATTCGATAATTTCATGACAGACATGGTGGGTACATTTGGCGGCGTGGGAGTGGTAATTGCCCAGGAGGGAGAACACACGCTGATTGTACGCCTTTTGGATGATGGTGCAGCTGAGAAAGCCGGATTGCTTCCCGGGGATCGGATCATCCGCCTAAACGGTGACAGTGTTGTGGGGAAGGGCCTGGATTTTACGGCAGCACTGCTCAAAGGTGATCCGGGCAGCCCCATTCAGGTGGGAATTTTACGTGAGGATGGCCGGGAATACACCTACAATCTGGTGCGGGAAATTATCCGGGTCAACACGGTAGAAGCAAGCATCGTTGACAACAAATACGGATATGTATATATATCTCTCTTTAACGAACATACCAGTACCAATCTGGCTGATGTCCTCAATGATTTTGCGCGACAGAAAATTCAGGGCGTTGTCATCGATCTGCGGGACAATCCCGGCGGTCTGCTGGACCAGGGAATTGAAACTGCACGAATGCTGGTTCCTGCCGGACCCGTTGTGCATGTGGTGAGTCGGACCGGTAAAAAAGAAACATATTACTCAGAAGGTCCGGGGTTGCCCTGGCCTCTGGTTGTACTGGTCAATGGCGGGACAGCCAGTGCGTCAGAGATCGTCGCGGGTGCGGTTAAAGACCGGGAGGCAGGACTGTTAGTGGGTACACCGACATACGGAAAAGGCTCAGTCCAGTCTGTATTCAACTTTGGCCTGGGGGGCGTAAAAATCACCATGGCCAACTATCTGACGCCGAATGAATATTCTATAGAAGGGGATGGGATCGTTCCTGACTACATGACCTATCCGCGCATTTCCGGAACAGACGGCCGGGTGGATACGGTTCCGGCCGTATATACCCTGGAGTTGGGGGATCAGAACTCCATTGTGTCGCGCATGCAAAAGATCCTGATCTTCCTTGGCTATGATACCGAAACGACGGTGGGCGTTTTCGATGAGCGGACCCAAAAAGCACTGATTGAATTTCAACGGGATGCCGGATTGCCTCCAACTGGGATTGCAGACACCCAAACCTTGAGCCGACTCAATTATGCCTTGTTGTCGCACTCCATTCCGACAGCAGGGGATACGCAGCTGCGCAAAGCCATTGCAGTTCTCGAGGAGCAAAATCTGCATTAGAAATGCGCCAACATAAAAAAAGTTATGAACAAAGCAGGAACAATTAGATATATAGCGAATACCGAACAATCATACCATCGCAGTGTCGATGATAGGATCCAGTAAAGGGAGCGCTTCGGTAAACGACGCTCCCTTTATTGATTTTTTGAGAGAAATTGAGGCTGATGCCTGGAGATGGTACAAAATGCGTCATAATGTCGCAAAATAGGGAAAAATGCGCACAAAAAAATGCAGGGGAAACCTGGAGGAACAAGAATTCACATTCCTGGTTTCTTTTTTTTGGCCAGCTTTTTGATAAGCCGACACACTCGATCCGGAGGTGATGCACTTCTTTCGTTCCAATCGAAGCATTCTATCTGCAGCAGGATAAATCTCAGGAGGTGTATTCATGAATAGAAAATTTGTCGCAGGAGTTTTACTTATCAGCAGCATCGCTCTGATTCTGGCCGGATCAGGTACTATCGGAGCATCATCGGTGGTGAGTACAGCCAGCAGCCCAGAAACCCTGGTGGTGACAGTCAGCACCAATGATTACAGCAACACTTCACCATCGGGTGTTGCTTCGGCCGAACCGGGCGTGATCTCCTTTGGATCATTCGTTGGGGAGGAGCGGGCCATCAATGAAGCAGTAAAAGTAACGGTAAAGACGAACGGGCAGTGGTCCATGCAGGTCGAAGCCGAACCAATGCGCTCTTCGATCATAGGAGAGGAACACATCCAACTGCCGGCTGAGCAGTTTCAAAAGAGGGCAATCGTTGGGATCGGAAGTGATACATTACCAGAGCTAGTCAGTGGTATTAATTCGTACTCCTTGTTCAATTATGATGAATATGATAATGCTATTCCAAGTGCAATAATACAAAATGCAGCCCCCACGGGGGATGGCAACGGTACACACATCAACATCGGCCTTAAGACCATGCTCACCTTTGCGGATCCGGCCAGGGAGTATCAGAGTCTGATCACAGTGACGACTACGGCGGCTTTCTGATCCCATGGTAGTGCAGAGAGTGTTGCGTGAACCTGTGAAGCTTTTTGGTTTTATGCTGATCTTGTTAATTGCAACAGGTATCGGTGCCGGGGGCGTCCATGGTCAGGGAGAGGGATTCAGTCTCTCTCCCCTTTCCTTCGAAGCGGTATTGCGGTCTGGAGAAAGCGACAGCGGCCAGATGGTGGTGCGCAACGTCGGCGGAGAGAATCTTGCTCTAAAAATCTATGTGTGCGATGTCATACCTGCAGCAGGGGACGTGGGTGCCGTGCGATATGTAACTGCAGATGAGGTGGAAGCCAGTACCAGCGTCTGGTACAGAGTCAGTCCGGAGCAGCTTGCTTTAGCCCCGGGTGAGGAAGCGCGGGTGGATGTGTTCGTATCTGTGCCTGCCGAGGCAATCGAAGGATCATACTGCGGCGCGGTGTTTGCAGAGACTATTCCGAATGACCGGGGAGCAGCCCGGGTAGGAAACCGAATCGGAATGCTTACCT
>CAZDAI010000131.1:0-4737 GCA_964503545.1 uncultured Candidatus Sumerlaeota bacterium | reverse complement strand
TAAAAAATCACACCGCTGGCTCTATCGGGTCGCAGTAAACATGATCGGCGCCTATTTTACCAAAGAGTTTTCCATTGAGTCTGCTGCCTTCTTCAATCCATCCATTGTGGAAGCACCTGATCAGAGTGGGTTAGATGATGGGGAAAAACGGGTGATTGTCAGCTTTCGCGCCACCGGCGAGGGGCATATCTCATCCATCGTCTTTCGCAATGGCATAATCCACAAAAACAATGGTCTGACTTTTGAACCACCGGGGCAGCTCCTGGATCTCCCTGAAGAAGTGCAGATGCAGATCTACGCCAAGGACTCATTCATTGAAAAGCTCACTGAGATGGAAGTGGATGGGGCGCTGATTGAGCTGGTGATGAGCGGTTTGCGTGCTGAATTTACTTACCAGGAGCTGCAACATGCCATTGCCAGGGCCACCAGTGATGAGCAGCTCGATGCAGCTGCCAAAAAAGTCGTTGACGAGTTTACCTGGTTGGCACGTTCCTACTATGAAATAACATTTTCCCGGGAAACCGCCATTTCCGAGCGGGTCATTTTCCCCATATCCGAAACAGAAAGCAACGGGATTGAAGATGCCCGCTTTGTCCGCTGTACAGAAGACGACGGTGCCTGCACTTACTACGCCACCTATACAGCATACAACGGCATTACCATTTTGCCCAAACTGGTGGAGACGAAAGACTTTTATCATTTTAAAGTGATGCCCCTCTACGGGGAGTATGCCAAGAACAAAGGCCTGGCGCTCTTTCCCAGAAAGATCAACGGGCACTACTGCATGGTCTCCCGGGTCGACGGGGTGAACAACTATATCATGTACTCCCGAGATGTGCACCAGTGGCAGTCGGCCACCATGATACAAGAACCCGCTTATCCCTGGCAGTATGTACAGATTGGCAACTGTGGATCACCCATTGAAACAGAAAAGGGCTGGCTGCTCCTTACCCACGGGGTGGGTCCGATGCGCAGCTATAGTCTGGGCGCCACTCTTTTGGACCGGGACGATCCCACTCGTGTTTTAGGTCAGACTCGGGAACCACTGCTGGTTCCCAATGCCCAGGAACGGGAAGGCTATGTGCCCAATGTGGTGTATTCCTGCGGTGCCCTGGTGCATCAGGGTGAGCTGATCATCCCCTACGCCATGGCTGATTATGCATCACTCTTTGCCAAAATTCAGCTTAATGATTTGTTCTCCGGGATGGAGTACAGCTAACACTGGGGGCAGTTATTGAAATGAAAACAATATAAAAGGAAATTAAAGGTAGTTGGCTGCTCATGTGGAATATATCCTCAGGAATACTCAAAGCAAGGAGGGGAGAATATGACCGGCCATCTGCTGGCACTGCTGGCAGGCTACCTGATTGGCTCCGTCTCCTTTACTCGGCTCGTCACCGCTCGTTTGGCACCGAATCTCGCTCTTTCTGACATTCAAGTCAAGAATGACAGGACGGGAGCCACCTACCGGCGGCCGCCCAATGCCACCACGGCTTCCATGGCTTTGGGTTGGCAGGCGGGCATGGCCATCTCCTTTTTGGATATGGCCAAAGTGATCTTGCCGGTCATCCTTCTCCGCCGGCTGTTTCCGGGGGATACATATTTTCTGGCCGCCGCTGTGGGGGCGCTTTTTGGCAACAACTGGCCCCTTTACTATGGTTTTGCCGGCGGCTCCGGTTTATCCGTCATCTATGGTTCCCTTTTGGTCATTGATCCCCTGAGCATACCGGTCACGGTTTTGGCCGGGCTGGTTCTGGGGCTTTTTCTATTGCGCAGCATGCTCCTGACGTTTGTCCTGCCGCTGGTATTTTTAATCCCCTGGTTTTGGTATCGCACCGGAAGTACCGCCTACATGGTGTTTGTGCTGGCGATGATTGGCGGCTACGGTGTGACGTTGGTGAAGGATATTCGCATCTATCTGGAGCGGGGGAAAAGTGAAATCATTTCTGAACGATCGGTCATGGAGCAGATGCCCATGGGCCGCGGCATGCTGAAAATGCTGGATAAATTGTGTTTAAAAAAACGCCGGTAAGGAGTAAATTCTGTGGATGTCATGCTGGTGCCCCTCAATCAACGCAGTGACTCAGCTCTTTTGGGCAATAAAGCCCGTAATCTTCAGCGGCTGCAAAAGCTGGGAATCCCTGTGCCGGTAACCTACTGCATTCCCTGGAGCGGCTGTGATGCCTACCGTCAGGAACCCCAGAGGACGCGCAACGATTTGGCCAAGCTTCTGGTGCAGACACTTCCCCTGGACCGGGCCTATGCCGTGCGTTCTTCTGCCGACGGAGAAGACACCCAGGACAGCTCATTTGCCGGACAGTTTTGCAGTGTACTGAATGTGCAAGGTTTGGAAGGAATTCTGGATGCTGTGGAAGCTGTCTGGCAGAGTCTGCAGCGGGATACTGTGCTGCACTATTTGGCAGTGCATAACATTGCACCGGATACACTGAAGATGGGCGTTCTGGTTCAGGAAATGGTCCCACCCAAGGTCTCGGGCGTAGCTTTTAGCCGTAACCCACTGACCGGTATCCGGGAGACCGTCATTGAGGCTGTAGAAGGGCCCGGAACGGCTCTGATGGAATCCGGAATAACGCCCTTGCGTTGGGTGTATCACCATAAAGATTTCACAGAACAGACAGAAGAAACGCCGATATCGTTGGCTACCATCCGCCAGATCGTGGATCAGACCCGGATCATTGCCCGCAAAACAGGCGAGCCGGTGGATCTGGAATGGGTGTGGGACGGGAATAATGTTTACTGGGTGCAGATGCGGCCGATTACAGCTTTGGGCAATACCCGGCTGTATTCCAACCGCATTGCCAAAGAGGTGCTGGCGGGGCAGATTAAGCCCTTAATCTGGGATGTAAACATTCCCCTGGTCAACGGCGCCTGGATAGCCATCCTGACCCGGGTAATCGGACCCAATAAGCTGACCCCCCATGATCTGGCCAAATCCTTCTACTACCGTACATACTTCAATATGGGCCTTTTAGGGGAAGTATTTGAACAGATCGGTTTTTCACCGGATGCGTTGGAAATCATGTGGGGTGTGGCCCCCCGGGGAAAAGAAAAAGTGTCATTTAAACCCGACCGGCAGGTGATGAAGCTCTTGCCTAAGCTGCTGGTCTTTTTAGGGTACGCCTGGCGCATCCCGGGGCATTTTACGGGAGCTATGGCGCGGTTGGAGCGGACATTCCGCCGTACAGAAGCAGGTATCCCGGCACTGGAGAGACCAGAGCACATTTTAGAAACCATCGCAGAACATACCCGGATCATGGCTGAGGCGGCACACTTTAATATTCTGGCACCCCTTTCGGCTGTGATCTATGCCTATATTCTCCGCAAACGGCTGGAGAAGGTGAATCTGGACTTTGCCCGGCTGGACATGACCCACCCGGATCGCCGGTATGATCCCCAACCATTGATCCGGGCGCTGGCGCGGGAATGGCAGGCACTGCCGCCGGATCTCCAGCAGATTTTCGCAAACGAACCACTGGAAAAGGTACAGGAAACGCCCCAGATTGCACCATTGCTGGATGGATTTAAGCAGCTGCTGCAGCAATTCGGTCACCTCAGTGATAACGGCAATGACTTTTCTGTCATTCCCTGGCGGGAAGATCCAGGGCGTGTTCGCCAGATGATTTTACACCACGCAGATACGGGGGTGGATAAATCAGACAAGACGACCCTGCGAGAGACTGATTTGCCCGGGGCAGGCATCCGCTTCTGGTACCGGCGGGCCCGCTTGTTCGCCGCCTATCGGGAGCAGGTCAGCTATATCTACACACTGGGTTTTAGTCTCTATCGGCCCCTGTATTTGGCTTTGGGGAAGATTCTGGCAGAGCGGGGGATTCTACTGCAGCCCGAGGATATCTTTTATCTCACCCACCAGGAGATCAATGCGTTGGTCACGGGGAATGCAATGCAGGAAAATATTCCGGACCGGGTGTCTGCCATCCGCAAAGAAATGGCAGACACCCGCGACTGGGTGCTGCCGGAACTGATTTTCAGCGATGAACCGCCACCGCCCATCAGGGAATTTTCCCAGCGATTGAATGGTGTGGCAACCGCCAGGGGATATGTCGAGGGTCCGGCACGGATTGTGCCAGGCCGGGAACATTTCAGTAAAGTGCAGAGCGGCGACATTATTATCATTCCCCATTCGGATGTCAGCTGGACACCGCTCTTTTCCAGGGCAGGGGGGGTCGTGGCCGAATCAGGGGGCATTTTGTCCCACAGTTCCATTGTGGCCCGGGAATACGGAATACCTGCGGTGGTCTCGGTGAACGGAGCCATGACGCATTTGCACGATGGTGATCTGATCCGGATCGATGGTTTCAAGGGCGAAGTTCTGCTGCTTGCAGATCGTGACCGGGAGGGAGAAGGAGGCGCAATCTAGATGGAAATTGTTCTGCAAGCCAATGATCTTGTCAAAGAGTATCTTACCGGCCGGCATACGGTGCGGGCGCTGGATGGCGTGAGCGTAACCCTAAAAAAGGGGGAATTTATTGCCATTATGGGGCCTTCCGGGAGCGGAAAATCCACACTCCTCCATCTGTTGGGTGGTTTGGACCGTCCGACCCGCGGGCGGATCAATCTTGCTGGCAAAGAAATATCCCGCCTCTCTGACACAGGGGCTACCCTGACGCGGCGCCGCAATGTTGGGTTTGTTTTTCAATTCTTCAATCTCATTCCCACTTTGTCGGCAGAAGAGAATATTCTCCTGCCCGTTCTGAT
>CAZDAI010000130.1:0-4862 GCA_964503545.1 uncultured Candidatus Sumerlaeota bacterium | reverse complement strand
ACAGCATTTACTCCCAGGCCGGTGGCTGTTACATCCAATGCTCCTGCTGCAACAGGTATTCCAACGGGCAGGCCAGTCATCTTCGATACTTCAGGTGTAATGAACCCAGAAATGGCAGTGCTCTCCAGCAAGGGCGGGAAGAGCCTCAGATATTCGCTCAACCCCAGCATGGCAAAAAGGTCGTTGGCCAACCCTTGGCTGTTCATATCCATGAGAGTTACAGATACGTCAGTTTTTTCGCTATGGATCTTCCCCGTCAGTTTGTAGCGCACCCAATCTTTGCAAAACAAACAGGTTGCAACCTGCTTCAAAACATCAGGCTGATGATCATGCATCCACTTCAGCTGAATCAGGGTACTGGAGGTGATGGGGGTTGTGAGTGTAATTTGCTGAATTGCGTGAACTTCTTCAACGCTCAGGTTCGCTACCGTACCAGCACTTCTGCCATCGTTCCAGAGAATGGCATTCCTAACCGGGATTCCTTGCTTATCCAGCAACCATAAACCTTCTCCCTGGCCGGATACGCCCACTGCCTGTACTTGACTGATGGCATCGGGCATGGCCTGCTGCAAAGATGCCAAACAACAAACCGTTGATTCCCAAACCTGTGCCATATCTTGCTCCATGTAGCGGGGGGCAGGGCTTAGAGTTTGCGTCTGGTGAGTTGCAGTCGCAATTTCAGTTCCAGCAGAGTCAAACAAAACGGCCTTAATTTGAGAAGTACCGATATCCACACCGATCAGATAGCTCATACAGATCTCCTTTGTCCTGTGACGGGATGCTGATAAAAATCATACTAATCGTAACATCTGCAATATTATCTGTCAATTCAACATTGTGTTGCTTTTCAAGGCAGGGAAGTACCGCAAATGGCAAGGGATGGCTATGCAGTTTAGGGGAAATTAAGCGCAACGATTCAAAAAAAAAAGTCACATACCCTAAAAATATTGTCGGTATTAACGAAGAAATATGGTAGATGGATTTTCGAAACAAAAGGCTGCTTAATCCGAGAAAAGAGGAGGTGGATATGATTATGAAAAGAGCGATGATAATGCTGATCGCCACCATTCTGATTATCAGTATGACAGGTCTGGCATTGGGTGCAGAACAAAACCGCTTCGCGTACAAAGGTGAAAATGGTGTAGCATCCGAAGAGTTTGGGCCGCCAGAAGATGCTGGTTTACCGAATGGACTTACAGTTCGGGAACACGTAAGAGAACGGATTGTGGCACGGGACGAGGATGAAGGAGAGCCGCCGAATGGGGAAGATGAGGATGAAGATGAACCAGAGGGTGGCATGCCTTACTGGCACGGACTTACCGGCAGGGAGTTTGGACAGATGATCAGGACCATGGCGCACAGTGAGCCAGGTGCTGTGGCAAGGTATATGCATCAGTGGCGTTTCAACCATCCAACTTTAGAGTAAATGTGGTAGGGATGTGGAGACTGGTCGATTGTGAGCCAGTCTTTTTTCTTTGAATTTTTGAGTTCTCAGCAGGCCGCGTATATGGTAGACTGAATAAGCAAAATACAGTTGGAGGGTGGCGAGGGATATGCGCACGTTTAATGTAATCCTGTTTGATGAGTTTGAAACTTTGGATGTATTCGGGCCGGTGGAAGTGATTGGCACAGTAGAAGACAAATATGATATCGGTTACTATTCGCAAAATGGCGGAGTTGTAACAAGTGTTCACAATGCTCAATGCATTACTAAGCCATTTACTGAAATGGAAGATAGCTTTGCCCTGTTTATTCCGGGAGGCGGCACCAGCTACCTTACGAAAGATGAAACCTATCTGGTGCAGCTGAGAGAGTTGGCAGAGCGAGCTGAGTATGTCCTGACTGTGTGCACAGGTTCTGGGCTGTTGGCAAAGACAGGTTTTCTTGATGGGAAAAAAGCAACCACAAACAAGATGCTTT
The DNA here is from genome assembly GCA_964503545.1 of uncultured Candidatus Sumerlaeota bacterium. Taxonomy (GTDB): domain Bacteria; phylum Bacillota; class SLNR01; order SLNR01; family SLNR01; genus JAXGQE01. The sequence goes on along the minus strand of CAZDAI010000130.1, from coordinate 2,942 downwards.
ATGAATGGTCCGCTGGATTTGGCCCGAAAGTAGAGTGGCTTGCCCATGCCCGGTGGGTGAAGGACGGGAAAATCTATACTTCATCCGGGGTTTCTGCCGGAATTGACATGACTTTGGATTTCGTAAAAGACATTCACGGATATGCTGAGGCCAAAAGAGTGGCTGACTATATTGAGTATTCCTGGAACGAAGACAGTCATGTGGATCCATTTGCAAGCCTCTACGGTTTGTAAGAACTGTTTTACTTGCAATAAAGGGAGTATACTACCGGCGGCAATCTATGTGCTGCCGGTTTTGTTACCCTCTTCGTTTGATGAACAAAAGGGGCAGAAAGTATCCGATGAGAAGGCCTGCAATGCCACCGGTGATCGCACCGATTTTCAGGCCGACTTCATATCCGCGCACGCCAAACATCTGCACATGGGTCAGATAGTTACCGAAGAAATTCATTAAAGCGATTCCCCCGCTGATCGCACCGGCAAGAAACCCGGCAAGCAGAAAGAAAATACGCAATAAAATCCATTTCAATTCATTCACCCCGTTTCGTTCAATACCAATGAAGTTTCAAGGGATACCGCAGTGAATTATTCAACATGTGATCTTATCTTGAGCATACCACAACCGCCGGTTTCTGCATAATGGGAATTCTGTGGGGCATGGATATGTATTTTTCACTTCATCGTGTTGTCAGCAGGTCCGATAAAGCCTATAATATAAGTGTAGGAAGTCTCCGTCCCAACAAAAGCACAAGGAGGGAGAAAAATGGATATTGGCAGGGTGATCCATTACTACGATAAGATTTCAGTGGCCGTTGTGGCGTTGATGCGTCCTCTCAGTTTGCAGGATCATGTGGCTTTTCGCGGCAGGAATACAGAGTTTGAGCAGATTATTGACTCGATGCAGATCAATCATCAGAGTATCGAGCATGGTGATGCTGGCCAGGAAGTTGCTGTGAAGGTGGCTGAACGAGTGCGCTGCGGCGATCGCATCTGCACACCCGATGAAATGTAGCGGACATAGCGATCCTTAACAAAAAATCGTCCCCCGTGTTCTTCGGAGCAGTTCTCATGCGGACTGCTCTTCTCATTTTCATAAAGGATTCCAGGATGGGACAGCGAATTGAAGATTACATGAACGTGGTTGATAATCTAATGCAACCGGTGGGAGGGATAGCAATGAAAGTACTGTTGATCAATGGCAGCCCCAAAGCAAGAGGGTGCACTTACACTGCGTTGAAGGAAGTTGCAGATGAACTGGAGAGAAATGAGATTGAGACAGAAATCGTCCACATTGGTGCGGACCCGATTATTGGCTGCACAGGGTGCGGGTATTGCCGGACCAGTGAGACCGGACAATGTATTTTTAATGATGATCCGGTCAATGAAACACGAGAAAAAGTGAAAGATGCGGATGGGTTCATTTTCGGTACGCCTGTCCATTATGCAGCAGCATCCGGTGCCATTACTTCCTTTCTCGACAGGCTGTTCTATGCAGGCGGTGCATTCCAGTATAAGCCGGGCGCGGCTGTCATTAGTTGTCGCAGGGGCGGGGCAACGGCGACATTTGATCAGATAAATAAATATTTCACGATTTCCGGGATGCCCATTGTTTCATCTCAATACTGGAATATGGTACACGGTAATACCCCAGAAGAAGTCAAGCAGGACTTAGAAGGAATGCAGACGATGCGGACTTTGGCCAGAAATATGGCATGGTTGCTCAAATGCATCAGTGCCGGGAAGGATGCGGGTGTTGAGTATCCAGAAAAAGAAAAGCGAGTCTGGACCAATTTTATCCGGTAGAGTAGCCTAGGATGGAAACCAGCAAGCACCTTCGCAAACGGAGGTGCTCTTTTTTTTACTTGAAGGATATTGGCTCCTCGATCGATAATATATGGGTATAAATGAAATATTCGTTTCACAATATGAAACACCGAGGAGGCTGTCCGGTGGACCAAGATTATCAGGTCAAATCAGTAGAGCGCGCCTTATCTCTTCTCAAATGCTTTGGGCCTGATCGGACTGAAATTGGATTAGGGGAATTTGCCAGATTAACCGGACTGCACAAGAGCACGGTTTTCAGGTTGTTGGTCAATCTTGGCCGTCATGGTTTTGTTCAGGAGACAGAGCCAGGAAAATACATGATCGGCAGTGAGGTTAGAAGGTTGGGATACCTGGGAGATCTGGCAGGCGAGATGGCCCGCAAGGCCAGGCATATCCTCCTTTCACTCCATGATCTGACGGGTGAAACTGTATTTCTCGTCGAATACATGCAGGGCCGAGCGATATGCACCGATCGAATGGAAGCTAGCCGGGCACTGAAAATCACAGCACAGGTAGGCAGCTTACTGCCGTTGTTCAAAGGTGCATCGGGGAAAAGCATTGCTGCTTTTCTAAGTGGTGCAGAAAAGCTAATGGCACAAAAGATTCAGGAGGAAATCTATGGAGAGATCCCAGATCTTGACCATCTGGAAGAGGAGTTTCGATTGATCAGACAATCCGGGTTTGTGCACACTGCTGGGGAGGTTGACGAAGGAGTGACTGCGCTTGCCGTTCCGCTGCTGGCAGCAAACGGCCGAGTGTTGGGGAGCATTTCCATCGCTGGCCCATCATTTCGGTTTACTGATGAAATCATTGGGATCTATCGCAATGAGGTCGTCGATCAGATACAAAAGGTTGTATGGTAGAAGAGTTTGAATTCAGGAGGTGGCGTATGAAAGAATCAATCAGATTGACTGGCGGAGAAATTTTTGTGGCAGGGAAACTCCAGTTGCTGGATTTGCTGATTAGAGATGGCAAAGTGTCAGAAATCATCTCTCCAGACACTACACCAATCCCGGGAATGACTGAGATCGATTGCACCGGTAAAATCGTACTTCCCGGCACGATCGACACCCATGTCCATATCAGAGAGCCTGGCAGCGAAAAAAGAGAAACCTTCTT
>CAZDAI010000129.1:0-4914 GCA_964503545.1 uncultured Candidatus Sumerlaeota bacterium | reverse complement strand
AGCTCCATTGGCATATATGCGGGGACGGACTTTGGATAATGCTTTTATCATACTCCCTTCTCTCTTTCGGAATTGAATCTTTTTCTTCCATGGTAAAATAATCCATGGAGGGAATGAAAATGTGTTTGTCCTCTTTCTCAATATGCTTTTGCAGCTCCGCGCGCAATCGATCAATGTCCCGATGTTTTCGCGTCCGTCCACCAGTGCGGCTCGGCACTTTACCAGTATGATTGCTGCTGCCGTGAATACGCTGCAAGATCGGTTCCAGCCGGGGTGCAAACACGGCATAACATTCACTGCAGCCCAGCCGGCCTGTCTGCCGAAAATCATCAAAACTGCAGCCGCAGTTTTGACAGCGTTCACGTGTAGCGGCTGGTTTAGTGGCTGACCCGTAGCCAGCATCCTGATTGAGCAGCCCCGCCAGGAGGCTATTGATGGAGAATGTGGGCTCAAAGTTGAAATGAGCCGCACCATATTTTTCTGCGCAAACAGCACATAAATGCCGTTCTGTCTTCTGGTTATTTACAATTTTTGAAATATGAACCGTAGCTGAATTCTTCTTGCATTCATCACACAACACAATAATCGCCTCCTCATCCCAAAATGTGCTACTCTTCTTCAGCAATATAGTGCAAGAGGGCAGACAGCATGGCTTGCAGTATACTGCTGCGGATCAGATCCCTTGCATTGATCTGCAGTGGAATTGTCTCCCGCAGTAATGCATTCTTTGCCATCGCCGCTTCCCGCACAGTCAGTACACCTTCACCCTCGAGGCGGTTGAGAATGTCCAATGCCCGAGTCTGTGAAATGCCTCCCTCTAATTGAAGCAGTACTTCGCGCAACAACTCCGCTTCCGCTTTTGCCGGCAACTTAATTATTCTGATATAGCCCCCGCCGCCGCGGCGACTTTGTACAACATATCCGCGATCAACGGAAAACCGCTTCTCCAGGACGTACGTTATCTGGGAAGGCACGCATTGAAACACTCTGGCCAGCTCTCCCCGTTGAATCTCAACACTGTCATCTGCCGATTGCTCCAGGAGTTCTCTCAGATACGCTTCAATAATATCTGCCAGGTTCGCCATCAAACCCCCTCCGTTCAACATTGACTATCTTTGACCTTTACACCTATATTATACTGCTTTTCGTGCCCAAAGCAAAAATCCACATTATGGCAAGTGGGCAAATCTGGGCGATTATCCTTGCATAACATGGATATTCTCTTCTTTTCTAAATATTTCTCATTTTTATGCCCTATTTAAAAATCCTTAGTATAAAGAATTTTAAATATTGGGTCTCTCTGCTGGCCAGCAAAATGGGGTGGTCTTTCCCCTGACTACGTTTCTCCACGATCTGAACACTTTTGCCAGCATCCGCTGCAGCACCTTGGAGCATTTGCCAGAAAATATCCTCAGAAATATGATGGGAACAGGAACTGGTAATCAGATATCCCCCATCCTGGATCATTTTCATTGCTCTTAAATTGATCTCTTTATAGCCACGCAGTGCGCCCGGTACTGAATGCTTACTCTTGGTGAAAGCCGGTGGATCCAGGATGATCATGCCATAATGTTCTCCTCTTTGCTCCCGAATACGCAGCTCATCAAAAACATTGGCCCCCAGAAAGGAGCCTGCCGAAGCCAAGCCATTCAGGCGCAAATTTTCTTGGCCCGCCGCAACAGCATCCTCAGAGATATCGATGCCCAATACTTCTTCAGCACCATAACCTGCAGCATGAACGGAAAATGAACCAACATAGCTGAAGCAATCCAATATTTTTCGGTCCTTCACATATGGGGCAATTGCCTTGCGATTTTCTCGCTGGTCAAAAAAATACCCGGTTTTCTGGCCGTTTTCAATATCTACCATAAACTGATAGCCATTCTCCATAATAGGCACTCTGGTAGGAAATTCATGGAGCAAAAACCCTTTCGTAAGGGGTAAGCCCTCCAGTTTTCGCACATTCACGTCGCTTCGCTCATAAATCCCCCGCGGGTTCAGCACTTCGATAAGTGCATGAATAATCGTATCTTTACGCACATCCATACCGAGGGAAAGAAACTGGACTACCAGATAATCACCATATTTATCAACGATCAAAGCAGGCAAATAATCTGATTCCCCATGGATCAGGCGATATGAATCAGTATCATCTGCAATGGTGTCTCGACGTAAGTGCCAGGCTCTGTGAATCCGCCTTCTGAAGAAGTCCTGATCAATGACGCTGGTATCCCTGGTTAAAATCCGAACGGCAATCTGCGACTGGGGATTGATATACCCCTGTCCGATCTGCGCTCCTGCGTGGTTTACTACGGTTACGATGTCACCCGGTACAAAGGTCCCCTGAACTGACTCGATTTCTGACTGGTAAACCCATGGATGCCCCAGCTCGATACGATTGTCCTTACGTTTTTTTAATCGGATAATCGTCAATCCAATCCCCCCAAACGACAAAAGGAGGGAAGTCTGAGCTTCCCTCCCGTCAGCTGTATCTTTATTCTTCCTTTTCTTTTTTGGCTGCTGCAATGACGGACTCAGCAATATTTGCTGGAACTTCTTCATAATGGTCGAAAGCCACCGTGAATGTCCCTCTGCCCTGGGTCATCGAGCGCAGGTCAGTTGCATACTTGAACATTTCTGCCATTGGCACTTGCGCTCTCACAATCTGCAGGTTACCGTTGGGCTCCATGCCCAATATGCGACCCCGTTTCTTGTTTAAATCGCCGATCACATCTCCCATGTACGCTTCCGGGACTGTGACTTCTGCGATGACAATGGGCTCTAAGAGAACCGGCTTTGCCTGTTCCATACCCTTTTTGAATGCCAGACTGGCTGCAATCTTAAAGGCCATTTCCGATGAATCCACCGGATGGAAGGATCCATCATACAGTGTTGCACGAAAATTAACAGTGGGATAGCCAGCGAGGACCCCATCATCTTTAACTTCGCGTAATCCCTTCTCTACTGCTGGAATATATTGTCTGGGCACTGAACCGCCGAATATTTTGTCCACGAATTCAAAATCTTCGCCATCATGCAAGGGTTCAAACTCAATCCAGACATGACCAAACTGACCGCGACCACCTGATTGTTTCTTATGCTTTCCTTCAACTTTTACGCTGGCCCGAATGGTTTCTTTGTACGGGACTTTGGGAGTATCGAGGTTAACCTCTACGCCAAACTTTTTATGCAAACGGCTTGTTATGACTTCAATGTGCAGTTCTCCCATGCCGGATGCCACCAGTTCACCAGTGGTTGTGTCTTTGCTTACTTCAAATGTTGGATCTTCTTCTGATAGTCTGGTCAGTCCTGATCCAAGTTTGTCCTCATCCCCTTTAGCTTTGGGCGTAAGCGCCAGCTTCAGATTGGGCTGGGGGAACTGAATGGGATCGAGAAGAATTGGATTATCCTTATCACAGATGGTATCCCCTGTGCTGGTTTCCTGGAGTTTAGCCACGGCTACAATATCGCCAGCAGTAACCTGATCCGTTGGATCAAGATGTTTGCCGCGGGGATAAAAGAGTTGGCCGATCCGTTCTGCCTTTTCCCGCACCGGGTTGTAAAAAGATGTATCAGAACGAAGGGTTCCAGAATAAACGCGGAACAAAGTTAGCTTTCCAACATACGGGTCCGCCATGGTCTTAAATACGAGACCGGCAAAAGGCTCCGCAGGATCTGGTTTGCGCGTTACTGCAGTATCCGTTCCGGGTTTAACACCTTCTTCTTCAGGTAAATCCGTTGGCGCCGGTAAATACGCCGCAATGGCATCCATCAGCTGATGAACACCGATGTTTTTGTATGCTGAGCCACAAAGCAAAGGCACAACTTTCCCGGCGACTGTACCTGCCCGTAATCCAAAAGCAATCTCATCATTCGTAAGCTCTTCGCCTTCCAGATACTTCATGGTGAGATCGTCGTCGCCTTCGGCAGCCAGTTCAATCAGCTGCTCCCGGTATTCTTCAGCCTGATCTGCCAGTTCTGCTGGAATCTCTTTTTCTTCGAATTTTCCCGGACCTGAATATTCATATGCTTTCATATTGATCAGATCCACTACACCACGGAAGTTTAATTCCGCGCCGATCGGAATCTGAACAGGGACAATCTGATTGCCAAGAATATCTCTTGCTTTGGTAACAACCGCATCGAAATTGGCGTTCTCCCGATCCATTTTGTTTACAAATACCATCTTGGCCAGGTTCTGCTCACCGGCATATCCCCATACCAGCTCGGCGCCAACTTCCACACCACCTACAGCATCCAGCAGAATAAGTGCCGCATCAGCTACTCGAACAGCTCCCTTTACTTCTCCCACAAAGTCAAAATACCCCGGGGTATCAACGACATTGATTTTAATATCTTTCCAGGGAGCAGAAGCAATGGACGCGTTGATGGTGATTTTCCTTTTGACTTCTTCTGCGTCAAAATCCATCGTTGATGTGCCGTCATCGACTTTGCCGAACCGGTCTATTACACCCGCATCATATAATAAAGCTTCTGCCAGTGTTGTTTTTCCTGCACCACCGTGTGATACCAGGCAGAGGTTCCGCAATTGGCCTGTCTCATACTTTTTCATTCATTTTCCTCCTCATCGATTATGTTCGTCCAGATATTTATTCTTGCCCTAGTTTGCATATCCTCCTTTGGCTGAGAATGATATGGTTGTAAACATACTGTGAGAATTTGTTCCGTCCGGTCAACACTCATCATATTATATCAAAATATTCAAATTATCTTCAAGTCATTGATAAAAAGAAAAACCCGAGATATCGGGTTTATTAACAGTTGGCTCCCCGAGTTGGACTCGAACCAACAACCACTCGGTTAACAGCCGAGTGCTCTACCATTGAGCTATCGAGGAAAAAAAGTACTCCGGCAGCGGCCTACTCTTCCAGGGAAGACCCAAGTACCATCGGC
>CAZDAI010000128.1:0-4984 GCA_964503545.1 uncultured Candidatus Sumerlaeota bacterium | reverse complement strand
CCCATTCATAGCACTTATTTATGGATCATCGTTAAAGAATTCAATCGGTCATTTTGGGGTGTCAGTTCAATGCCTACATTGTTCATTAAATAGGTTCGGATCAGTCGTAGGCCAGACGCACATCCTCGGGGGCCATCGTTGGTTCAATCAGTTTTTGCCAGGCTGGACTTTCCCATGTTCCCAGGGCCTGATGGATCAAGTAGTATTTCTGTGGAATTGGGTGTGTGCCAACAACAACTTCGAGACCATACCGTTCTTCGATAAAGCTTTTAAAGTATTCGATGCGTGGACAAGGTGGGTAACCCACAACCAGGCCAGTTGCCAAATGGATTATTTCAGCACCGTTCTTTTTCATTTCTTCCGGAGCATACTCCACATTTCCTCCCGGGCATCCATCACAGGTTGTATAGCCGACCAGATCAACTTCCATATCTTTATACCTGGAAAATGCTCCTTCACGATTCTGCAGAGAACGCAAACATTTACCGCCAGCGCATGTGTGATAGCGGTTGCAGATAATGATTCCCACCTTTTTTCTATCCATTTCAATTCCTCCTTAATCAGATGAATAATATACCATTCTGCGCATATGCCCACTTTACCTGCTGGTGCCGAAGAAATCTTACCGTGCGAGGTTTTTTTCGAGTGACAGCGAAATGTATTGTAACTAACCGGAGGGTTATTTGCCTGATAGCCATGCAAGTGATGTGAAGGAGTAAGGCAACAAAAACCTGTTGATCACTCTGCTTTGTGAAGCCCCTGCAGGTGTTCGTCCGGGCAAGAGGAAAGGATGATAAGAATATGAATAATGTATTTGTGAATGTGGATGCGTTAAGGGATGAGATTCAGCATGTAAGTGAGTTTATCCATCAACATCCAGAGGTAGGGCATCAGGAACATCAATCGGCTGCCTTTCTTGTTGAAGAGCTGAAAAGACAAGGGTTTACCGTCGAGGTCGGCGTAGCTGGGCTGCCCACCGCATTCAAAGCTGTCTACAAAGGCAGGAACGCCGGACCAACAATCGCTTTTTGCGCAGAGTATGATGCCCTACCGGAAATCGGTCATGCCTGTGGCCATAACTTAATTGCAGCTGCAGCTTATGGCGCAGCCTGCGCATTGGTCCCATTGATGGGCGAACTGTCCGGGACAATTATTGTCATGGGCACGCCTGCCGAGGAAGTCTCCCCCCCAGTCAAGGGAATTATGATTGAAAAGGGCGTTTTTGATGGTGTTGATGTAGCACTTACCATCCACGGAGGGGACCGAACCACAGTGGGGATGAACAGGCTGGCAGTTGACAGCATGGAAATCACCTATACTGGCCGAACAAGCCATGCTGCAGCTTCAGCAGATCGCGGGCGCAGTGCCCTTGATGGTGCACTTTTGGCTATTCACGGGATTGAAATGCTGCGGGAACATGTCCGACAGGATGCCCGCATGCACGGCATTATTAAAGATGGAGGCGAGGCCGCAAACATTGTTCCCGGCCGGGCAATACTTCATTATATGGTCCGTGCGCTGGACAGTGATTATGTGGATCACGTCGCAGAAAGAATGAAGAAATGCTTTGCAGCAGGGGCCTTGGCAACTGAAACAGAAATGGAGATCCGCCATCTCGGGAAACTGGACAGTGCCAAATACATGAAAACACTAAACAGTCGACTGATTGACTATGCGGAAAAGGCTGGCGCGATACAAGTCATGGATCCATCGCCCACAACCGCATCCACCGATTTTGGCAATGTCAGCCATGCGATGCCAGCGGCTGAACTCTCAGTGGGATTTGTCCCGGTTGGAACTGCTGGACACAGTTGTGAATACAGGGAGGCAGCAGCGAGTGAAGCAGGACTACATGCAGCTTTGGTCGGGGCAAAAGCACTTGCATCTGTAGCCTATGACCTTCTGACTGAGCCCGAATACCTGCAAAGTGTTCTAGCAGAGTTTGAGCAACGTAAATAGCTAAACGGTTAGAGCGGCAGGCTATGCCACTGCTTGTATTTTCCATACTCCGGATGGTACACTCTTGTGGAAACTGGGTGCGGGGTTTTTTCAGGTTATAGCGATACTTACACTGACCCGTTTATTTGAAAGGTAACTACCTTGGTGTAAGGGCAGCTATTGAACAATGAATAGGCTCATTCTTATGCGGCCATTTATGTTCATCGTTTTCTAGATTTAATCCTTGACACATATTGGCGCCAAGGCATATAATCGTATAGGAAAAGATTTTATATTAAAACATTTCTCTATCCGAAGGAGTGGTCGCTTTGGTGTCTCAAAAGAGAGAAGAGCTCCTAACAATTTTGGAAGAGTCGATCCGTGGTTTACAGAGGCTGTTACGCCGAACAGCTCTTGATCAGGGATTGACCGGGCCACAGTTTGGATTTTTACGTCTACTGCAAGAAAGTCGGTCAGCCCGGATCTCGGAACTGGCAACGGCCACGGGAGTCGGTCCCAGTTCAATCTCAGGTATTGTTACACGGCTGGAAAAGCTGGCGCTGATCTATCGGGTTCGCAGTGCCGACGATCGGCGGGTGGTGGATGTGCATATTACGGAAAAGGGTGAGCGACTTGTCGCTGAGGTATTGACAGCTCGTCTTGCTGTACTTCAACGTTGTTATGCTCATCTTAGTGATGCAGAATTGGCGGGACTTATCGATGTTCTGTCAGATTACAAAACAGAGGCCGACCAGTGAGACCCGCTGCAAAAAGACATCCTAAAGTTGAGATAAAGGATAACATGACTCGCCGAGATATCCGTGCCATGGTATGGAACCTTGCCTGGCCGTCTATTACAGAGATGTTTCTGGTGTCTCTTGTGAGCATCGCTGATATGATCATGGTCGGTCGTCTGGGGCCGGTTGCCGGACCCATCGGGATCTCTGCCGTTGGTTTGAGCAATCAGCCTGTGTTTTTTGCTATGGCCTTGTTTCAGTCTTTTAACGTTGGTACAACAGCTCTAGTCGCACGTTTCATTGGTGCGGGCAAGCAGGAAGATGCCAATGAAACCGCAAAGCAGTCAATGGTCATCGTCTTCTTATTGGGAATTATCGTGGGAACTTTGGGATTTTTGTCTGCTGGCAGCATCATTCGGTTTATGGGAGCAGGTCCGGAAGTACTGCCCATCGGGACGATATACATGCAGATTGTCAGTATTGGGATGATATTCAACATCGTAGCCATGGGACTGTCTGCTGTTTTGCGAGGGGCGGGGGATACACGAACCCCAATGCGAATCAATATGACTGCAAATATTGTCAACGTTATTGGTAACTATCTTTTAATTTACGGAAGATTTGGTTTTCCGCAACTTGGGGTTGCCGGTGCGGGTTTGGCTACCTCATTGGCACGGCTGGTTGCTGCAGTATGGATTGTGAGCACTGTGATGCGGGGTAAGACGGTTATTCGGATCTCCTTTAAGGAGGGCTATCGATACAATCGGGAAATTGTGCGGCGAGTGCTCCAAATCGGATTACCGTCATCCGGCGAACAGTTCATTCTTCGGGGCGGTCAGGTGTTTTTCGTACGCATTGTGGCTGGATTGGGAACTATCACCTATGCAGCACACCAGATCGCTATGAATATTATGTCGCTTTCATTCATGCCTGGAATGGGTTTTGGTATTGCAGCATCCACTTTGGTAGGGATGAGTCTTGGTGCTGAACGGCCGGATATTGCAGAAAGAAGCGGTTATGAAACCCGTTTTTTGGGTATGATCATGGCAACGACCATGGGAGTGGTTTTCATTTTTCTAGGACCCTGGATCATTCGGCTATACAACACCAACCCGGATGTCATCGCCCAAGGTTCCATTGCCCTGCGGATTGTCGGTTTGATTCAACCGGCGCAGTCGACACAGTTTATTCTTGCCGGTGGGTTGCGAGGAGCGGGGGATACACGTTGGCCGCTTTATACCTCAGCCATTGGTATTTGGGGCTTTCGAGTGCTCCTGGCTCTGTTCTTTGTTGGGAATCTAGGCTTGGGACTAGCCGGTGCATGGGCTGCAGTGGGTGTGGATCAAATAGTTCGCTCGGGATTAATACTCTATCGATACAGGTCCGGTCATTGGAAGGACGCCCGTGTTTAACCTTGCTCTGCTATCGTGTTCAAGCCCTTAAGGTCTTGAATACGTACGGATGACATATGATAGTCGATCAGGCCTTCCTCTTTCATTGCTTTCATTTCTCTGGAGAGGGAAGGTCGGCTGACATTGAAAAATTGAGCGAGTTCATGTCTTTTTACCGGCAGCAGGAATGTGAGGCTGCCGGTTTTTCGATAGAGTTCCAGCAAGTAAGCTGCAAGCTTTCCGCGGATGGTTTTAATCGCCATGTATTCTACCTGGCGATTAAGATGAAGTGCTCTAGAAGAAATCACGCGCAGCATGTTTACAATCATGGTACGATGACTGCCGCACATTCGCGGACACTCTCCGATGATGACATGTGGCGCTAGGAACATTACGGCCGATTTTTCATGGGCATAGACACTGGCAGGCCACTCACCGCTTTCAGAGAAGGCCGCAACCTCACCAAAAATTTGGCCTTTATCAATCAAGCCCATCAGAATGCGACTGCCTGACGCTGTATCTTTCATAATGGACACGCAGCCGGAAAGGACCATACCCACCCCATGGTAGGGCTCACCGGCGAGTACAACAATATCGCCTTTTCGGTATGTGCGAATGACAGGTTTTAAGCATTCTAACATAACCTGCAGTTCGTCACTCTGGATATTGTGAAATAGAGGAATGCGTAAAAGTATATGCTCCCATGCTTTATACAAAAGGTAAGCCTCCTAAATGTAACAGATGTTACCGAATTTCCTTCTTCAAGTATATTACAATGCAGATAGGATGGCAAGGGATACAGGCTCTGGATAAGGTGAATGGATGTATTCATGGTATAATAAGCATGATGAAATGAAGAAATGAGGTGGACAAGATGGATAGCGATGGTAAGAAAGCGGCAGATAGTGTTGAGCGAGT
>CAZDAI010000127.1:0-5249 GCA_964503545.1 uncultured Candidatus Sumerlaeota bacterium | reverse complement strand
CCCAGCCATCGCTTTTATATTGAATTATTGAGTCCACCTTTGGTGGCTCAGTTCAATAATGTGGGGAGTCTTTTTAGCAAGTGACGATCAGACGCCTTTACGACTGCCAGGCTTGACCAGCGGCAAGCCCTGCTGACACAACGGACATTCTGCCGGTGAATAGGATTCTATATCCAACCCCACCAAAGAATGAGTAGGCACACCGAAGTTTACTTTACCACAGCTCCGGTCAACAATGACTCCGACGCCCACGACCTTAGCTCCCGCTTCTACCAGAATCTCCATAACTTCATTTACGGAACCACCTGTGGTGATAACATCCTCGACCACCAAGACCCGCTCCCCTTCTTCCACATTAAAACCGCGACGCAAGCGCATCTTCCCATCTTCTCTTTCTGTGAACAAGGACTTAACTCCCAAGGCTCTGGCAACTTCATAGGCAATAATCACGCCACCCAAAGCCGGACCGATTACAGTGTCAATCTCTTCGTCTTTGAATCGGTTGGCAATTTCGCGGCCAATTATTTCGGAGTACTTGGGATACTGCAAAACCTGAGCACACTGCAGGTATCGGCCGCTGTGCCGTCCAGAAGTAAGTCGGAAGTGGCCTTCCATCAGCACGCCTGTTTCACGCAGGATTTCCAGAATTTCGGGTTGATTCATGATAGCGCCTCCTCAATTTCCTGAATAATTTTTTTAACTGCTTCCCTCGGATCAGCCGCTTTTGTGATCGGCCTGCCGATCACCAGGTGAGTTGCGCCACCTGCGACCGCTTCACCGGGGGTCATGATCCTTTTCTGGTCATTCTTATCTGCCCAAAGGGGGCGCACGCCGGGGATCACGGTCACAAAATCAGGGCCGCATACCTGGCGAATACCCGCCAATTCCTGAGGGGATGCCACCACACCATCCAATCCGGATTGTTGTGCCAGTTTAGCCCAGTGCTGCACCTGTTCTGTGATGGGCCGGGACAGACCCACTTCTTCAGTCGCTGCCCGCTGGTCGAGACTGGTCAACACAGTTACAGCAATCAGCTGCGGTTTTGCTTTCCCTGTTTCCATGGCCAACGCAGTCAATGCCTGGGCAGTTCTCTCCATCATCTCACGACCACCGGCTGCATGGACATTGATCATATCGGCTCCGGTTCTGGCAATTGCCCGTGCTCCCTGAGCCACCGTATTGGGGATATCATGGAGTTTCAGATCCAAAAACACGCGGCTGCCAGACGCTTTTATCATGTCAATCACCGCTGGCCCGACACTGTAGTAGAGCTCCATTCCCACTTTAAAATACCCGATCTCGCCCCCCAGCATCTGAACCAGCCTTTCAGCACTCTCAAAGTCGCTGACATCCAGTGCCACGATAATCCGCTCTTTGGCTGCAAGCACACCTGCTTCTTTGCCATTTCCCATTGCATCGCTCCCTTTCTTTCAGATTGCTTTGATACTAATTCAGAATCAGTTTCCCGATGATATCCTGAACTGATGCAAATCCTTCCTCCGCAAGGTAGTCACGGATACCCGTGATCACATCCATTGGAGTCATGGGATTGATGAAATTTGCTGTACCGATGGATACAGCCGTCGCACCAGCCAGTAGAAACTCCACAGCATCCTGGGCGGTTGTGATTCCCCCCATACCGATCACAGGGATCTGCACCACCTGGGCAACTTGCCAGACCATCCGCAGCGCAACGGGCTTGACAGCTGGTCCTGACAGACCACCGACTATGTTGCCCAGTACCGGTCGCCGCGTCTTTACATCAATGGCCATTCCCAGAAGCGTATTGATCAAAGAGACCGCATCCGCACCAGCATCTTCCACTTTCAAAGCGATCTCAGCGATATTGGTTACATTGGGTGAGAGCTTGGCAATCACCGGCAGACTGGTGGCCTGGCGCACCTGACGCACCACCTGATAGGCAATTTTTGGATCCGTGCCAAACGCCTGGCCGCCTCGCTTAACATTGGGGCAGGAGATATTGACTTCCAGGGCGGCAATTCCTGGAATCCCTGTAAGTCTCTCTGCCAATATGCGGTATTCATCAATGGTGTACCCTGCGATGTTCACAATCACTGGAGCTGTGAGTTTCTGAAGGCCGGGCAATTCTTTCTTCATAAATACATCCAGTCCTGGATTCTGCAGGCCAATGGCATTTAATATACCAGCCGGTGTTTCTGCAATCCGGGGAGTCTTGTTGCCAATCCGCGGTTCCAGAGTTACCGCTTTTACGACAAGAGCCCCCAGTTGGTTGATATCATAGAAGTCCTGAAATTCATGGCCGTACCCAAATGTTCCTGATGCGGTCATCACCGGGTTTTTCAGTGCCAGGTTTCCGATCTGTACTGAAAGATCAGGTTTAGTCATCAAAAATCACCTCCAAAGCAGCAAAAACCGGTCCTTCCATGCAGACTCTTTGGTATTCCCAACCGCTTTCTGTGGCTACCTTAACTTTGCACACACAAGACAGACAGGCACCCATCCCGCAGCCCATTCTCTCTTCCAGAGATAGCTCTGCCTGAACACCGCAGGTCCTTACCCAAGCCTGCACAGCCTGCAGCATCGGTTTCGGTCCGCAGGCGTAGACCCGGCATTCCTGTGTCCACTCCGGACGGTCTTCATCCACCAGACAGGTGACATGACCGCAGGCTCCCAGGCTGCCGTCATTGGTCGCAACAGCCACAGGGACACCAGCTGCTGCAAAATCATCAATGACAGATGCTGTTTCAGCTGACTGCATGCCCAGCAGCGCTTCTACCGAAAACCCTTTGTGCTGCAGCTCTTTACCCAAAAACAGCAACGGCGCAATTCCTACTCCGCCACCGATCAGCACCGCAGTGCCTCCCTGATCCGGGATTGTAAAGCCTTTGCCGAGGGGGCCGAGCAGAGTGGTTGTCTGGCCGGGCGAAAATTCACTGAGCAGAGCGGTCCCCCGACCGACCACTGCATAAAGAATGGCAATCGTACCCGCCTGGGCGTCAGCATCATAAATGCTAAAGGGACGCCTGAGCAGAGGATCGGCGGTTTCACTGCAACGCACATGAACAAACTGTCCGGGAACTGCTGCTGCTGCTGTCCGGGGTGCTGCCATGACCATCCGGTAATACCCGCCTCCCATTGAATCGTTCTTAATCACTTTCACTTCTTCCTGATGCACCTGTCACTCCTCCTTATGACCGCTCATAGCAAAAGCCCCTCTGCCCGAAAGCAAAGCGGCTTAAGATTTTTCGGCTTCTTCTTCAATCACCACTTCATCCGTTCCGTCGGTTTCTTCCAAACGGACACTAACAATTTCCCGATGGGCGGTGGGTACATTCTTTCCTACATAGTCAGCACGAATCGGCAGTTCACGATGACCGCGATCCACCAGCACCGCCAGCTGAATTTCTGCCGGCCGGCCCCGATCCATCATCGCATCCATCGCGGCCCGAATCGTACGCCCTGTATAGAGGACATCGTCCACCAGAATAATCCGCAGACCCGTCACAGAAAAATCGATCATTGTTTCACCAGGTTCCGGTAACCGCTCACGGATGGTCAGATCATCCCGGTATCGAGTGATGTCCAAAATGCCCAAGGGGACGGATTTACCTTCAATGGTTCGAATCCGTGCAGCCAAACGACGAGCCAGATGCACCCCCCGATTATGGATCCCAATCAGTGCCAAATCCTGTACACCCTTGTTTTTTTCAATGATTTCGTGGGCGATACGGGTCAGCGCCCGACGTACACCATCTTGGTCCATGATCCTTGCCTTCTCCTGTTTCAGCACGCCGCACCTCCATAAAAAAACTTCCTGCCTGTGCCGGCAAGAAGGGTTGTCTGCGCTGCCCACCTTACCAGCCTCTCAGGACTGGATTAAAGGAAGTTGTATTAAATTAACTATATCACTTCAGGCGATTCTTTGTCAACGGGCAGAACCTGCCGCCAACCATTTATTTTCGCAAGTCACTGAGCACTGCAGCCAGATCTTCAGGCACAGGTGCATGGCTCTCCACCAATTCATGGGTACGTGGATGGGTAAATGCCAAATAACCGGCATGGAGCGCCTGACCGGTCAAGCCAAATGCCGCCCGCCGTTGTCCATAGACAGTATCGCCCACCACGGGGAAACCAATATAGGCCAAATGCACACGAATCTGATGGGTTCGGCCCGTTTCCAGCCGCACTTCCAGCAGGGTATAGTCCGCAAAACGTTCCAGTACTGCAAAACGCGTAATCGCCGGCCGGCCGTTTTCCACTACTGCCATTTTTTTGCGCTGCACCGGATGCCGGCCGATGGGAGCGTCCACCATGCCTGTGTTCTCTGCAACAGCCCCGTGCACCAACGCCAGATAATGCCGGATGATTTTCCGATCCTTCATCTGCTTAACCAGGGCTTTCATCGCCATGTCATTTTTGGCAGCCACCAGCAGTCCGGTGGTGTCTTTATCCAGACGGTGCACAATCCCTGGGCGCAATGTATGGTTAATCCCCGCCAAATCCTGGCAGTGGCCCAGCAGAGCATTGACCAACGTGCCCCTCGCATGCCCTGCAGCTGGATGGACCACCATGCCCCGTGCCTTATTGATGACAATGACATCAGCATCCTCATAGACAATATCCAAAGGAATATCTTCGGGTTCCGCCCGATCCTGTGCAACCGGCGGCTCCTGAAGTGTTACCAGAGCGCCTGCTTTGAGCTTCTCACCTGTTTTTACCGTCTGGCCATTGACCAGGATATGGCCATCCCGAATCAGATTCTGAATGCGGGAGCGGCTCCACTCCGGGTTTTTGGCCTGGACGAAACCATCCAGGCGTTGACCCGCTTCTTCTTTAGTAATTTCCCATTCAATCACATCGATCCACCCTCTTTTTTATCTGGCTGACCCCAGCTCTCCTTCAAAAGAAAGATGGCCAAGAGCCCAGTTCCAGTAACAATGCCAATATCTGCAACATTAAAAACCGGCCAGATGCGAAAATCAAGAAAATCAAGCACTGTACCGAATGCAATACGGTCATAGAGGTTTCCACAGGCCCCGCCGATGAGCAGTCCGACGGCGATGGTCATGATCAGAGGCGCCGGCCTGATCTCGCGATAAATATAGATAAGCAAAGCGATGATCAGCAGATTGGCCAGAATAAAGAAACCGGGCCGCGAAGCCAGCAGACCGAAAGCACCGCCGGGATTTCGCACATATGTAATATGAAAGATATCCGGCAGTACCGGAATGCTCTCATAAAGATCCATGCTCCGGTCAATCCAGATC
>CAZDAI010000126.1:0-5255 GCA_964503545.1 uncultured Candidatus Sumerlaeota bacterium | reverse complement strand
GACCTTGCAGATAATCCCGGGTGATAGCGGGGAACTTTGTAGCCACCCGCAGAGGGCGGCCTCGCAACCGCAAACTCTTTAGGTTCTGTGTGGCAGGGCCTGCCAACACAAAGCGGCAGCGGCCATAATTCAGATCCAGAAGCTCATATACATCCCGGTTGCCTTCCAGGAGCACATCCTTACCGACAATACCCATATCCGCAGCACCCTGTTCTACATAAACGGGGACATCCCCAGGGCGCACCGTCACATAGCGAAGCCGCCCATCCGGGCTGTCAAAGACCAGACTTCGGGAGTCCTCACTGATCATGGAACAATCCAATCCTGCTGCCCCAAGGCGTGCCAGAGTTTCAGCCAGCATGCGCCCTTTGGGAAGGGCGATAGTCAATTCAGTCATTTTTCATTCCTCCTTCACAGCTTGCGTCACCCAGCAGCCCTGCTGCCAATACATTACATGACTGCAGTTTTGCAGCCGGGCAAATGATTGGGCTTCTGCGTCTGTTCGTCCGGTGATCTCTAAAATGACGCGCGTTCCTGCCTGACGCAGTTCTCCTGCTTTGCGGATCGCCTTTGCTTCGTCGCCGAGCTGGGGAATCACCAGGATCAAGGGTGTTTGGGCGCCTCTCTCTGTTTTTGGCAACACCGCCAGCAGTCGTTCCATATGGATGGCAAAACCAGTGGCGGGCAGGGCGGCGCCAAAGCGCCGGGTTAGATGATCATAGCGACCGCCACCCAGTACCGGATGCCCCAAACCCCTTGTATAGCCTTCAAAGACAATTCCTGTATAGTACTCCTGGTCCCGGATCATCCCCAAGTCCAGATCGATATGCTGATTCATGCCCGCATTTTGCAGATCGCCATACACATGGGCCAGTGTGTCCAAAACCTGCAGCGCTTCCTCCCCCGGCTCTGCCTGGCGGGCTTGCTCCAGAATTGCTTGATCTCCGTGAAGCTCGGGAAGAATCAGGAGAAACTCATGCTGTGCAGCGGGTAGTGCCAGTGTGTGGATCGTTTGGCGGAACGAGACAAAGTCTCTTCTGCTTAAGGCATTCTCCAGGGAAGTCCGTGCCGGTTCTGCAATCTCCCAATGATTCATCAAGCCGGCCAAAAAGCGAACATGACCGATTCCGATCCGAAAATCAACCAGTCCGGTTTGCGCCAGGCTTTCTACAGCCAGGGTGACCACTTCCCCATCAGCCAGATCCCCAGCCGCGCCTAGAATTTCCACCCCGGTCTGATGCAGCTCACGAGCCTGCATTTCTTCCCGTCGAAACACACTGCCTCGATAAAACAGACGCAGGGGCAGCATCTCCGGCTGCCAGCGAGTCGCAGCCAGATGGGCAATGGGCGTGGTCCAGTCCGGTCGTAAGACCATGACCTGCCCGCGCGGATCCAGCAGGCGGTACGCTGCCTGACCGGTTTCAGTCTCGAGAATCTCTGCCCGATCAATGACGGGGGTATCTGCTTCCCGGTAGCCCCATTTCTGAAATGTATTTGTCAACATCGTCTCACAGGCACGCAGTCTTTCGGTTTCTTCTGCCGGATGTATCGAGCCGGCGGCTGTCTGGTGGATCATCATTCCATTTTCCTCTCTTTCAGCAAAAAAAATACACTCCTCGTCCGCAAAGGGACGAGAAGTGATTCTTCCCGTGGTCCCACCCTTTTTAGCTGCAAATAAATACAGCTCACTCAATATTAGGATACGGATCAGATTTTACTGTTCTTATATCCCCTTCCTAAGTAACGGTGGAAGTCTCCGTCAGAGCCTACTTTCTTCGTTTCGGTCTGCACTCGCGGGGGTGTTTCCCTTCGGCCTCCGGTACCGGCTTTCACCTTACCCGGCTCGCTGCCCCTTCTTCCAAAAGGTACTCTTCCCGCTCATCGTTTTTTGTGGGTCGTTATGCAATTGCCACCATGATACCATTGTTGCTCTGGGTGTGTCAAGACCCTTCTATATTGAGGATCAGAACGAATCATCAATCCGACTTTTTGTAGATCTCCAAGAGGCGATGGGAGACCCATCCCATCCGATCCCGTAGCCCCACGCCAGTAGTTGATTATACTCATTATCTTCTTTTTATCCAAAGAACTGCTGTTATGTTATTCTACTCTGGAATATTTTTTTCAAAGCAAAATAATTAGCAGGATTTATATTTTTTTAGAATAATAAGGTAATAACCTGTTTTTTCAGGGATCTTTTTGATTCGTTGGTTTATGCTATTCTCAAAATCTTCAGAGAAGGAGGTGAGTTGCTGTTTTTCTACATTTTACTCTATTAATGAAAGGGTGATGCTCTTGTCAGGCAAGTATCGCGAACAAATTTCTTTTCTGTTGATTGCCGTTTTATTAGTCTTCCAGTGCGGACTAAATCCGACAGCAGTTGCCTTTGCTGAGGAAGCGCCGAAGGAAACAGCGGCTGTGGTTCTTCCCGAAGAAAATCTTGGCGAACTGAACGCTCCAGAGGCCTACGCTGAGGAAGTAGCTGAAGAGCTCGCAACTGAAGAACTGGCTTTTGAGGTCGAAGAAGAAGAGGTCGTTGAACCTGTAGCGTTTGATCCTCTCGCTCTTCCGGTACACAATGTAACACAGGATCTCTACTACGATACTATCTCTGCCGCCATTGCCGCTGCATCAGAAGGAGACACCATTGCAGTTTCTCCAGGCACCTATGATGAAAGCATCGTGGTGGATGTCGAAAACCTCACCATCGTTTCCACGGATGGTGCAGCCACTACAACGATCTCGAACACCGCAAACCCCATGGTGTGGGTGCAGGTAAATGAATTCCATCTGGATGGATTCTCACTTACCAGCAGTAATACCGCCATCTGGGTCACTTCTCTTTCGGAAGGAACAGTAATCATCGAAAACTGTCATTTCGACAGCAGCATCGATCACTCGGTGATTTTTGAAGAAATCAGCCAAAGCACCGTTCAGTTGATGGACAATGTGTTGGATGAAAGCTACCGGGGTTTCTATTTCGAAGGAGACATTGCCCACTCAAGCATTTTTGTGGAAAGAAACACGATCGAATTGGTCAAGGAATGGGGTCTGTATTTTAGAGGAGACGTGCAAACCTCTGAGATTACCGTTTCTAACAATGGATTTTCCGGCGATCCCGGGCAGTCATCCATTGGTATCTTTCTGGATGCCAGCACTGCTGACCTCGGCTTCTACGATGAGTCCACCCTGACAATAACCGAAAATACTTTCAGCGACTTTGAAAATGACAGTGCTATCTATCTCTATTATCTGGAAGGTGACTCGCAAGCATCCATCAGCCATAACGATTTTACCAACTGCGATGATGGTGTATACATTAACTACCTTGGGTATGAAGAAACCGAGGGGGGCGGCTCCACTGTGCACATCTTTGAAAACACCATGACCGATGTGTACTACGGAGTCTATGCTGAATATGTCTACTATTCATCTGCTCTCAATATCAGCAACAATGTAATTACCAACTGTGACACAGCTGTCTATGTCTACGAACTAGAGTATGACGCCAGCATTTCTGTCCTTGACAATGTCATTGAGGATTGTGACTACGGGGTCGATCTCTACTATCTGGAACACGGTAGCGCTGCATACATTGAAGGCAACGAGATTTTCGATGTTGCAAGTTATGGCGTTGAAATTGACTATGTTGGCTACGATGATCCGTTATATCCCTGCCACGCCACAATCCGCAACAACCTGATTGAACGGGCATATCATGGAATTTATGTGGATGATGTCTATTACGGCAGCGTGCACATTGATGGCAACGAGTTGATCAACTGCGGCTATGGCATCTACATGGATGAACTGGGCTATGACGGTGAAGAAACCGATGTCCAGATAATCAACAACTCCATTGTCATTACTGAAGATGTAGGTGATCACGGTCTTACCTATGATTTCAGCTATGCCATCTACATGTGCTGTCCGGAGCGGGTTCTTCGCATTGAAAACAATGTGATCAGTGGAACTGAAGCGAATATGTACGGCTACGGCATCTATGGCGGCGACAACGGCTGTTGTGGAGATGAACCATTTCTTATGTATCTGATCGGCAATGACATCTCCTACTGCGGCTATGGAGTCTATCTGGATGACACACCCTGCTGCATGAGCGGAGACTTCTACATCTCTGAGAACACATTCACAGGCAACGAATACGGAATTTATATGATGTATGTCGGAAATGAAGAAACTTACATGGAAATCACCGACAACTACTTCCTGCAGAATGATACTGGTCTGTATGTGTATGATCTGGATGATGATGCAGAAGGCTTCACTAAAATCCAGATTACTGGCAACTGCTTCATGGCCAATGAGTACGGTGTGCACCTAGACGAAATCGAACTCAATGAGAGCGAATCAAGGCTGGGCATTTTCGGCAATGATTTCATCAACAACGGCACCGGGCTCCTCTTCAAACAGCTGATCCTTGATGATCCGCAAATGATGCTATCAGTTACCACCAACAACTTCTCCGGAAACCGTGACTATTCCATCGACAATCAATCCGAAGAAGTAATCGGCGCTCTCAACAACTGGTGGGGACATCCAGATGGGCCGGTGGTCGTTAATGAAGTATTGCCAGTATCCATCAACGACCTCCAGACTGAAGGAGATCCTGTCAGCACAGATGTGGAGTTCGATCCTTGGATTTCCACTGTGGTTCTCACTCCGGCAACCGCATCTGCCAATACCGGCATCCCTCAGACATTCACCGCCAGCGTTTACAACAGTGATGATGTCCTGGTGACTGCTGCAGGACTGAAAATGCAGTTTGATGTTACCGGCGTGAATCCCCAGTCTCAGACTATCTGTGTAGGCGGAGGCACAGCTGACTTTACTTATACCGGAGCAAATCCTGGCATAGACAGCGTTTGGGCTACTGTACTCTTCTCAGGTGAAGCCACTGCTCTACGCGAATCCGCTGTGATGACCTGGACAGGGTCCGCAGTCGTACCGGATGAACCTGGTGATTCCGAAGAACCGCTGGAGCCTCTTCCCGATACCGGTATGGATC
This sequence comes from uncultured Candidatus Sumerlaeota bacterium, assembly GCA_964503545.1. GTDB lineage: Bacteria > Bacillota > SLNR01 > SLNR01 > SLNR01 > JAXGQE01. Next base: position 229 of record CAZDAI010000126.1, on the reverse strand, counting down.
CATCGTACCTGTGGCTGGGATTGGCATCCATTGCTAGCGGTTTGGTGCTTAAAAAGAAAAGAGCAGCTTGAAATCGCTTCATTCGTTTGAGCAATAAATTTGCTGATTGAGACAATTCTCAGCAGACTTCAATCACAAGAGGATCCTGTTGCCATGCTAGGGCATCAGGATCCTCTTAGTACATATTCAAATTCTCATCTGTTCAGAAACCGGCCTGAAGAAAGCCGGT
>CAZDAI010000125.1:0-5464 GCA_964503545.1 uncultured Candidatus Sumerlaeota bacterium | reverse complement strand
TATCTGCACCACAAACAGATGCAACGTGAACAACAGGAAGCAGCTGCTGCCGCTTCCCGGGAAGCGCGAGCAACAGGGGAGCGGAAAAAGATGATTCGGCCAGAAGAAATCCGCCGCCAGCAGGTACGCCGCAAACAGAGAATAATGGATCTGGAAGAAAGAATCACCGCTTTGGAAGAGGAAAAATTAGCATTGGAAGAACAGATGGCCTATGGTGAAACATACCAGAATGGCGATGCCGCCCGCCAGGCAATTGTTCGCTACGATCAGATCCAAACTGAGTTGACCAACTGTTATGAAGAATGGGAAACATGCCACGAAGAAGAATCGTAAAATGATATGATTGTACATAACAAACACGACCCTTGCAGGCTTAGCTTAGCTGCAGGGGTCGTGACTTTTTGCTTTCTCCAGTTAATTCTTTATCAGACGGTAGATTTGCGCCGCACTGTCCAACCACTGACGATCAGGAATAAACCACTTAAAAGGAACCCAGCAATCGGGGTGCCGGTATTGGGGAGAGGTTCTTCCGGTGGTGATTCTTGCGCAGCCACAACCGTTACGATGCATGTGGCTGTAAACCCACCATCATCGGTGGTGGCTGTAATGGTGGCAGTCCCTGGAGCCACAGGAGTGATCTGGGCCGGGCTATTGGCTTCTACCGTCGCCACTGATTCATCGCTGGATGACCAGATGATTTCAATATTGCTGGCGTTTTCCGGCTCAATGGCTGCCGTAATCACTGCGGGGCTATCACCAACGGTCAGATTCAGTGTTGTCAATGAAAGGTGAATCCCAGAGACCGGAACCGGTGCAGCAGTCACATGAACGGTGCAGCTTGCACTGATCTCCGGATTTTCCACGCTACTGACAGTTATGCGGGCCGTTCCTGGACTAACCGGTGTTACCAGACCACTAGAGACTGTTGCAACAGCTTCATTGTCGGATGCCCAGGAGATGTCCGGGAAATCCGCGTCAATCGGCAGGACCGTTGCGTCCAGCTGCACCGGAGCACTGTCAGTCAAGAGGGAAAGCAGGGTCTGATCAAGTTCAATAGCAGTGACGGGTTTTGGTTTGGGAGAAACAGTAACGGTACAGGTATCATACAACCCCGTATCAGCAGTCGTGGCATAGATGTCAACGGTACCAGGGGCTATGCCGGTCACCAGACCGGTTTGATCCACCGTGGCGATTGCCTCGTCTGCACTGCTCCAGACTGGATCCGGATAAGTGGTATTGGCTGGGGTGACATTTGCAGTCAGCTGTTCTGAGTCCCCTACATATACATCCAATGTTTCTGCGGAGATTTCAATGCCGGAACTCGCAACCGGCAATGTCGAAGTAACGCTGATGTCATCAATAAAGTAGCCAGGATAGCGGACGCTTGTATCTGTGGTCAGGCGCCAGGCAAGTTCCAGTTGATGCCCGGCTGCTTCTGGGACATAAAATGATAGTCTTTGCCAAGCGAAAGGATCGGATGTCATGGTATCTGTCCACAGTTGGATCCAGCTGCCGCCATCCAAACGGTACATGGCATAGCAACGATCCCACCATCCTTCAATGTAGTGTGCCTGAAACCAGGAAAAATATACATCGGAGCCGGAAGGCAGCGAGGTTAGATCGATGACGGGGCTGATCAGCCAGGTATCAGAAGAATTCGCGTAACTGCCGGAGAGATTTGTTCCCCAGCATTTTTGCCCGGACGCGGAATTGTATGGCCAGTCTGTGGGCTGGCCCCATTCCCAGGGAGTACCCGTTCCAGATGTTGTGAAAGAACCATTGTCGGATTCAAAATCCTCAGCATAGTATACTGCATAGTATGCAGGTGCGGCAAAAGCAGGAAGAACATTGAAACAAGCTGCAATCAGGACAAAAGTGCAACATAGGGCGAAGATTTTTCTGGAAGCGGTACATAACAAGTGGATCATCCTCTCTGTATTTCGGATATATTTCTAATGAACACGGCATGGATTGGGGAAGGGGATTCGCTAACATCCTACCACAAAATTCCACCAGAAGTGTAATACTTGCAGATTCAGTAAAATTCCTGCAACATTGTGTTGTAGTAGAAAATAATTTTAAAAAAAGTACAACGGCTGTTCTGAATTGAACAACGTTGAAGACAGTGTAGTCAATAGAATAAAAAGAAAAACGGCAGGCCGTTCCTCTTAGGATGTATCCTTTGCAGCCACAAGTTATGCTGCAGAATTATTTGTTTTCTCCATATGCAAGATCTGCAGCGGACAGCTTTGCACACAGGTCTGGCAGCGTATGCAGTCTGCATGATGGAAAGTGCCGTCAGCGTCAAACGCTGCGTGGGGTGAAAGCTGAAGCGGGCAGACTTGGCTGCAGAGGCCGCAGCTGCGGCATTGATCTGGCTTTGTCAGAGTCACCCGCCGATCCTGGGATCGGTTCAGGCCAAGAGACTGTCCCAACCTGTATAGTCCAGCCTGCATGGTACCCATGGGGCAAATCCGGCACCAGGTTCGGGATGAGAAAAGGATACCAAGTAGTGTGCCTGCCAGAATAACCATCAGATATGTATTCGCAAAGACAAAGCCGATCCGGTCCAGGGCCAGATCCGGGCTGAGCGTGCTGTAGATGGTTAAGAATCGTCGCCCCATGTTGTACATGAAAAACAGCAAAACGCTGCTGATCAGCCATCGGGAACGAAAGTATCCCGGGATCTTCTTTTCCGGACTGATTCGCTGGACCATATTGTCAAAATAGCTGCCATGGGGGCAGAGATTACCACACCAGTACTTACCGGCGAACAGGCTCATTGCCAACATGCCAACCATCAGCACCGGCACCAGTAATCCCAGACGGGGCATAAACTGACCACCTACACCAATCAGGAAAGTAACGAGCCAGCCTAACCGCCGCATGGGGCTGAATGAACGGGTGGTTTTTCGCGTATATTGCGCTTTTGCAGAGAATTTGGAATTCATCGGAAGCCTCCTCGCCCATAGTATATACCCCTAGGGGTAGTACTATGGTACCCTACCATCAAAACCTTGTCAAGGGTCTCAGCTCAGGACTGTGCATTTCGAGCTATGGTCCAAAGACCAATGCTGCTCAATATTATTCGTCCCTCAGCGTGAACAGAAGCCAAAAGGCTCCATAAAAAAAAATCCCCTGCAAGCTTTACCCTGGTCGCAAAGGATGGTGTTAGTTTTCATTATCATCGGCCGCAGAACGCAAAACTTCGTTCACTTTTGCAGCGATTGAAGCAGTGCGATGCCCATGATGGTAGCCGGGATTCGATAACGGGGTGACAGATTGGCCAATACCACAACCCCTGTCTTCGTATCCGGGCAAAAACCTATATAACTGTTGTAATGACTGGTGGCGCCGTTGTGCCAGAAGAAGCGGTTTACTGCATCAAACATCCAGCCACCGCCTGTAGCGTCGATATGGATGCCCATCTGCCGTTGTGCAGTTGAACTGCCCCTTACAATAAGCATTTGCTCGTCGATGTTTACGTATTCCAGTTCTTTACCCATATGAATCTGCAGATAACGGAGCATATCGGGAGCGGTGGAGATGATTGCTCCTGCCGGGATATAAGCATCTGCTTTCTGCCATTCCCAGAAATTATCCTGATCATTTTCACCATCGGGGAGAAATGTAGAGGTAAGAGCGAGTTCGGAAACCAGAAAATCTGACATCAGTTCCTGATATGGCCTGTGATAGATTTCCTCCAGCACAGCACCTAAGACTGCAATGCCAAAGTTGGAGTATGCAAAAGGGTACTCTTTTTCTGCGAGACGGACCTTGGCAAGACGGTTTAGCAGTATTTCCCGGGAGATCCCGTAAAAATCGTTCTTGCGCAGCAATTGATTGGCCAGCATGGGTCTTTCCATGTAGTGGCTTTTATACCCGGACGTATGGGTAATGAGACTGTGGATGGAGGGATAATATTCACGGACTGGCAGGTCCAGGACTTGGTCCAGGGAAGTGTCCAAATTGACTCTTCCGTCTCTGACTGCCCGATCGATGAGTGCCGCCGTGAAAGTTTTTGTGATGGAACCGATCTCATAAAGGGTATCTGTTTTTTCAATCAGGCTGGCGTTCTCCCCGTAAACCTGCAAATGCATATGGCCATTTTGAATAATTCCTACGGCAATAGTGGCGGAAGCATTGTCCTTCGTAGTGAAGGCTAGCATATCGTGAAAGGACATCTCTTTGAGGGCATTGATCCGCATGGTGCCATGGACAGCATAGCCGCCCAAAAGAATTCCAACAAGCACGAGCATGCCCAGGAGACATTGCCAAATCTTATTTTTGTAGACCTTACTGCCCATGATGCAGGCCTCCAATCCAACGGTAAAAGAATGGTAAGCAACAGCCTCATCCAGCTCAGGTAGTTCTATGAGGAAGGCTGAGCTGCCAAGTTGCTCTTTACCCCTTTTCTTTCACCCAAACATTCGGACTGCTGTTGTGCCGGTCTGGGAAACTGGGAACTTCCATTCCCCCGGGATATTTCTCTTGCAAAAGACTCATTGGCCCGGCATCCAGAGCGCGCATGGGGCAGGCAGCAACACAGACAGGTTCTTTCCCTGCTGCAAGGCGTTCCCCACATAAATCGCATTTACTTGCACGCTGTGCACTGCGATTCCAGCGAATTGCAGAAAAGGAGCAGGCTGCCACACAGGCACCGCAGCCAATGCAGCGATCTGTGTCCAAAATGACACGTCCTTGATCGTGCTCTTTGCGGATTGCCCCCGAGGGACAGACAGCTAGGCATGATGGCCGGCTGCAGTGGTAACAGACGCTAGGAATGTGCACCACAAAGGGGTGCGGATATTCACCTGCTTCAATGGTGATCACGGCCCGCCAGGAGCCCTGCTCCGGGAGGCCGTGGACATCCTGGCAGGCGATACTGCAGGCGTGGCAGCCGATGCAGCGGGTCAGATCCATGTACATGCCCCATTGTTCAGACATGGGAATCACTCCCTTCATCCGCAAGATCTGTCTCTGTGACTTTTATGATTTCAACCAGGGTGGTATGAGAAGTGGATGCCTTGGCCAAGGGCGTGGCCTGGTTGCTGCACAGCACATTGGCAGAACCGGCGCGATCCACGCCTTGCCGATTTGGGTCAAACCAGGTGCCTTCGTAAATCGCTGTGACACCGGGCATGATTCGGGGTGTGACATGGGCATTCATCCACACTGCACCCCGCTGATTAAAGACCTGAACAGGGTCCCCATCTTCAATCCCCCGGGTTTTGGCATCGGCTTGGCTGATCCACACACCGTGGGGTTTAAGTTTCTGTAGCCAAGGATGGTTGGCTAAAGACGAATTGACACGCAAAGAATGGTGGGGAGTAACCAGCTGCAAGGGATATTTGTCACGCAATGGATCGTTTGGTCCTTCCCAGGAGTCCAGGTAGACCGGGATGGCTGGGATCGTTGGCTCCTGCAGATCCGCCAGTCGTTGGGAGAAGATTTCAATCTTCCC
>CAZDAI010000124.1:0-5541 GCA_964503545.1 uncultured Candidatus Sumerlaeota bacterium | reverse complement strand
CAACTATTTCCATATCGGCAACGCCCGGGCTTTCACCATGTTTGATATTATCCGCCGCTATTTAGAATACCGGGGCTATGATGTGACCTATGTGCAGAACTTTACCGATATTGACGATAAGATGATTAATCGGGCCAACGAGCTGGGGATTACAGTAGCTGAGCTGGCCGATCGGTTCATTAAGGAATATTATGATGATGCCGACGCTTTGGGAATCAAGCGAGCGAACCACCACCCCAAAGCAACCGAGCATATTCCTGAGATCATTGGTATTGTCAGCAGACTGATCGAGAAAGGATTTGCCTATGCTGTCGATGGCGATGTATATTTCGATGCTGAGAAGTTCAGTGACTACGGCAAACTATCCCATCAGAATCTTGAAGAATTAGAATCCGGCGCACGGGTGGATGTGGATGAAAGAAAGAATAACCCCATTGACTTTGCTCTCTGGAAAAAGCAGAAACCGGGCGAACCCGCCTGGGAGAGTCCATGGGGGATGGGCCGCCCCGGCTGGCATATTGAATGTTCAGCCATGGCATCCAAATATCTGGGCGAAACCATTGACATTCATGCGGGGGGAGCTGATCTGGTCTTTCCGCATCATGAAAACGAAATTGCCCAGTCAGAAGCAGCTTTCGGGAAACCCTTTGCCAATTACTGGTTGCATAATGGTTATCTGAACATTGACGGGGAGAAAATGTCCAAATCGTTGGGAAATTTCTTTACTGTGCGGGATATCCGGAAAAAGTATGATCCCGAAGTTGTGCGGTTTTTCTTAATGTCAGCCCATTACAGGAATCCGTTGAACTTCAGCGAAGAGCAGCTCATGAGTGCCAAAAATGGTCTGGACAGACTATACACTGTCTTAGATAATCTCCAGTATGCGAAAAAAACAGCGGGAGATAAGGCGGCCATCCCAGATCGTATGGTTGAGGATAAGGTCAGTGAACATGAGAAGATGTTCACCGATGCAATGGATGACGATTTCAATACAGCCGATGCGGTGTCGGTCATATTCATGTTCGCCAGAGAAGTGAATATTTTTATCAAAGAAGGCATGTCAAATAGTGCTATTGACATCGTGGCAGGAAAGATAAAAGACTGGGGTAGTCTCCTCGGCATCCTTACGAAAGAAGAAATGGACGATGTCGATGCTGAAGTAGAAAATCTGATTGAGCAGAGAAATGCCGCCCGAAAAGCCAAAAACTGGGCAGAAGCCGATCGCATCCGGGCAGAGTTGGCGGAGCGGGGTGTGACCATTGAAGATACTCCCCAAGGCACAAGAATTGTCACCCGCAAGTAGCATCCAATGAGCAAGTTGAGGAAACAGCCTAGGCTGTTTCCTTTTCTATGTTGTGTTTCAGGGCAAAAATGCCTATAATGGAGTAAATGCAATGTGTAAAGTGAGGGGTTCTGTTGACAGATGAAGGAGAATTAACAGTCGTTATTACTGATCAGCATGTGCAGTGTGAAGATGGAGCGCTGGTAATTGAATCTCTAGTTCCAGCGCTTGGCAAGAGGATCGAAGAGATTCCAATTGCAGTACTAGCATACATTGGGGATGCAGTGTTTGAAGTTTTTGCCAGGCTCAACTCTTTGCGGACCAGTGAATGGCATATGAATACACTGCACCGTGCCTCGGTACGCCTGGTTAAGGCTGAGTCCCAGGCAGAGCTTCTCAAACATCTGGAACCTTACTTGTCAGAAGAAGAGAAGAACATAGTCAGACGGGGAAGAAATGCGAAATCCGGACAGATTCCCAAGGGAGTATCTGCTGTCCTATACCGCTACAGCACAGCATTTGAGACCTTGGTGGGGTATCTGTATCTGACCGAAAGACGCGCACGGATTGAAGAGTTGCTCGTCCTGGCTGGACTTACTCAGCCACAAGTATAACTTGGGAGGAGGGGATCCATTGGGTCGCAAAAATCTGCATGTTGAACTGCTCCGCTATACAACCGGAGTAGAGGAAGTGGTTGCAATGGGTGCAAAGCTATGCTATTCTGCGGCAGATATTCAAGTCTTAAAAAGCGGTATCGAAGCAAAGGATCAAAGCAAATTTATTGCCAAACTGATGGAAATGGGCCATATGTCTCCCATTGAACACGCTAGTTTCACTTTTGGTATCGAAGGAGTTTCCAGAAGTCTGCTGGCTCAGATTACCCGCCACCGGATTGCCAGTTTCAGCGTGCAATCCCAGCGTTATGTGGGTAAGCAGAGCACAGAAGAAGGGGAAGTATTTGACTACATTATTCCACCGCGGATCGAAGCTCTAGGGGATGAAGCTGTCATGGAGTATGAAGCCCAGATGAAAACGATTCAGAGCTGGTACGATCAATGGCAGCAGCGGTTGGGCGGACAGGGTGAAAGTGCCAATGAAGATGCGCGGTTTGTGCTTCCCAATGCTTCGGAAACGAAAATGATGGTGACCATGAATGCCCGGGAGCTTCTGCATTTTTTCCGGATACGCTGCTGTCAGCGTGCCCAGTGGGAAATCCGCAGTCTGGCAGATGCCATGCTTCAGCTGGTAAAAGTGGTTGCTCCGGCAATATTTGAACATGGAGGCCCAGCTTGTGTGGATGGGCCATGCCCTGAAGGGAAGATGTCCTGCGGGAGAATGGAAGAGATGCGTCAGAAATACAGGAGCATGGGAGGGTAAGGCGTGGATGATCTGAATCAGTCAAGAATCGAAGGACGCAAACCGATCTTGGAGGCATTGCGGGCCGGGCGTCCAATTCATAAAATCATTGTATCCCAAAGTGCCAAAGGTGCAGTAAAAGAAATCATTGCCCTGGCAAAAGCGAAAAATATTCCGGTGCAGGAAGTAGCACCGGCCCATATCCAAACCCTGAGCGATAGCAAAACCGTCCAGGGGATCATAGCTATGGCAGCCGCCAAAGCCTATGCTGACCTAGACGACTTGCTGGCCATCCCTCGAGAGAAACAGGAGGAGCCTTTCTTTTTGATCCTGGATGGCGTTGAAGATCCCCACAATCTGGGATCAATTATCCGCACAGCTGAATCTGCAGGGGTCCACGGGATAATCATCGGTAAGCATCGAGCTGTGGGGTTGACTGAAACAGTGGGCAAGGTTTCGGCCGGGGCACTGGAATACATGCCAGTGGCAAGGGTAACCAACATTGCCCAGACCATCGATGTTCTCAAAGGTGCAGGGATTTGGATTGCAGGTGCCGATATGGAGGGCGAATCCATCTTCAACGTGCCTGATAGAGTCCGGGGGGCGATGGCTTTAGTGATCGGTGGTGAAGGGAAAGGGATTAGCCGGCTGGTCAAGGATCAGTGTGATTTTCTGCTCTCCTTGCCGATGCGCGGCCATATCCAGTCCCTCAATGCGTCTGCAGCAGCCGCTATTTTCATTTATGAAATGTTGCGGGTAAGGCTGCAAAATGAAGGATAGGCAAACGATTGCTGGAAATTGCCCAGTCTTGACGTGGCAGATGGGTTCATGTATAATGACAGTGTATTATGTAGACTAAAGGCAAATTATTGATCATTGACACTATTTCCCTTGCCTGAATAGCGTAGAAATTTAAACGGGGGCGATACGAGTGAGTGTTAACATCAGCATGGAAAGCAGCTTTGGCGAATGTTTCGATGCATTGGGAGACGAAGAGATCATCGAGAAAGCCAAAGATGGCAATAACGCGGCACTCGAACATCTGATCCACAAATACAGGAATTTTGTGCGGGCGAAAGCGCGTTCTTATTTTTTAATCGGTGCTGACCGTGAGGACATTATTCAAGAAGGAATGATCGGGCTTTACAAAGCGATCAGGGATTTTCGCAGTGACAAGCTGTCGTCCTTCAGAGCCTTCGCAGAACTGTGCATAACCCGACAGATCATCACGGCTATCAAAACTGCAACCCGCCAGAAGCATATTCCCCTTAACTCGTATGTATCCCTGAATAAACCGATCTATGATGAAGATTCTGACCGGACACTGCTGGATATTCTGTCTGGATCGAAGATTTCTGACCCGGAAGAACTGATTATCAGCCGGGAAGAGTTTGGTGATATCGAGGAGAAAATGGGTGAAATACTCAGTGACCTGGAATGGAAAGTTTTGATGGCATACCTGGACGGCAAGTCCTATCAGGAGATTGCCTGTGATCTGGATCGTCATGTGAAATCCATTGATAATGCTCTCCAGCGAGTGAAGAGAAAGCTGGAGCGCTATCTGGATCATCGGGATGAAGAAGACGAAGAACGTATGGGACAAGCAGGACAAAGTTAACGGATCCTCTGTTAAATCTTGACGTCGGCCCAGTTAGCGTGTATAATAACCTTCGGTGCAAATTCTGAAACGCCGACGTAGCTCAATTGGCAGAGCAGCTGACTTGTAATCAGCAGGTTGCGGGTTCGAGTCCCATCGTCGGCTCCAGTAGTATTAACGCTTTGCGGAAGCTTCCGCAGAGCTTTTTTATTGACTCGTAGCCGAATCGTTGCCATTTTTTAAAAACAGGTTTCTTTCACCATGAAAACCAATCTGTCTCGTCGTAGCAAGATCATCCAAAGACGTGGCGGTTTCATTTTCCTAATCATTTAAAATATGGCTTTTGAAATGGTAGTGCCTGTATCAGAGTGTCCAAGCGGTCTGCAGGAGGTGGGGGATCTGCAGCATGCGACACTGTCAGCACCGGTACTGTGATTATCACGGTACCGGTTGCTTTTGTGAAAAACATGATCTCATAAAACGCAAGATGTCCAAACAGTATGGATATTCTTGTAATGGGAGGGGATGTTGCATGAATTGAAGAATAATAAAATGATAACTATTCTGTCACATTGATGAGCTGGCTCGCTTTTCCGTGGATTCTGGATCACTGCTCGCAGATCTCATATGCATCGACCCAATCTTGATCGTATTCAAAAAATAGTGCCAGCGAGATTGAAGTCGATGCCACCATAAATAGGTCCTGACGATAAACGACTGAGGATGATACCGGATGGAGAAAAATCAAGGGGTTGTGAAAAGCATTCGAGGCAGTATTGTAAACATCGTATTTAAGCAGGAATTACCCACTATCAATAATATGCTTGTGGCGGGTGAATATGGGAAAATTATCCTCGAAACAGCGTCGTACATCGATGATGTTACGGTTCGCTCCATTGCGCTCACTTCCACGGCAGGTATGTCGAGGGGTGATATCGTAACCGATACAGGAGGACCGATCAAAGTCCCTGTTGGGAAAGCGGTTTTAGGTAAAATGTTTGATGTTTTTGGGAATACCTTGGATGAATCGGAAGTGACTGATGCCAAGACCATGTCGATTCATCAAAAGCCCGTTCCCTTTTCCGAAAGAAGTACCACAGAAGAAATATTCATCACCGGAATAAAAGCAATTGATGTGCTGACTCCATTGGCCCGAGGTGAAAAAGCGGGTTTGTTTGGTGGAGCAGGAGTTGGGAAGACGGTTCTCATCACGGAGTTGATAAATAATACGGCAAAAAAAACAAAAGGATACAGTGTATTTTGTGGAATCTGTCTCTTATACACATCTCCGAGCCCACGAGACCGA
>CAZDAI010000123.1:0-5546 GCA_964503545.1 uncultured Candidatus Sumerlaeota bacterium | reverse complement strand
ATTATTGAGTTTACATACAATTAGATGGCAAATATGCAAAATTATTGCACTAATTTGTTGAATCCGAGCCTGAATTGTGATATATTGCAGGCGGAGCAAAAATTGAGGGGTGAGATAATGGTTGAGAAATTTCAGGCTGCATATTTTCAGAAAATCACGGATGGGATGTTGCGCAACCGCCATGTCCGGGGAGCTGCATTTTGCGTCGAAAATGGCGACCGGTCTGTCTCCTGGGTGGGGGCTGCGGGGAATATTAAACCTGACGACCGTTATTTTATCGCCAGTGTCACAAAGCTTTATGTAACCGCAGTGCTGATCATGCTCAGAGAACAGGGTAAACTGCAGTTTTCCGATCCGATGCATGAATATTTTCCGGCTGATCTGATTCAGGGCATTCATGTATTAGAAGGTAAGGACTATACAGAAGAGATTACCATCGCCCATCTGTTGAGCAATACCTCTGGTATTCCCGATTATTACTACTATAACAAGGCCAAGGGAGAGGCTGCCTCTGACCTGCTGGGTGGAAATGATGAAGCCTGGCCGCTAATTAAAGCCATTGAGAAAGTAAAATCGATGAAACCCAAGTTCAAGCCCGGGCAATCGGGCAAGGTGAACTACTCCGACACCAACTTTCAGCTGTTGGGAGGCATCATTGAAAATGTGACAGGAAAAGCGGTGGGGGAAGTTTTTCAGGAGTACATCTTCACTCCGCTAGGATTGAAGGATACTTATGCCTTCTCTGATGCCGCAGATACATCACCGGTACCCATTCTATACAAGAACAAAGAGATCCATGCTCCTAATTACATGGCCAGTGTTACTGCCGAAGGAGGCATTGTGTCGACAGCCAAAGAATGCATGGTTTTCCTCAAAGCATTCTTCAATGATGATCTTTTCCCCCGGGAACGAATTGTAGAACTGACTCAAAAATGGAATATGATCTATTTTCCCGGACAATTCTTCTTTGGTCTTGGTATCGAAAAGCTTTGGACACCGCGGATTCTCTCTCCACTGAAACCGATTGGCGAAATCCTGGGGTTCTGGGGACAGACCGGCGCTTTTGCCTTCCATCATCCAGTCAAGGATCTCTATTTTACAGGCACCATCAACCAAGTGAGCGGTATGGGCCATAGTGCAGCCTTCAATGGTGTTCTGCGCGTCATAAAAGACACACCGTAGGGCTAAAGGATCCCGTCACTGGGGAAGGGATTAACCGCTGCCAGCTGGAAATAGTATAGGGCATGATACGACCCGACAGGGGGGCGCCCGGATGACTCGCAAAGGCTTTCCGCAAGAATTTGAGATATTTGCTGATCGCGCGGCATGGCGTGCCTGGCTAGCGGCGAATCATGCCGGGCAAAGGGCTGTCTGGATTCAGATCACCAAAGAGTCTGCCAAAAGCAACGGGTTACGCTTAAGTGAAGCGGTTGAGGAAGCCCTGTGCTTTGGCTGGATCGATGGTCAGATGTACAGCAAAGATCAAAAGAGTTATGTGATTCGCATGACACCCCGGCGTCCGGGCAGCAACTGGTCCAAACAGAATCGTGAACGTGCCGAGGCACTCATAGCAAGTGGACAAATGAGTGCAGCCGGACTGAAGGCAATTGAACAGGCAAAAGCGGACGGTCAATGGCAGAATGCATACTCAGCGGCTGAATTACCCGACATTCCGTTGGATTTGAGGGCTGCTCTGGATTCTGATTCTCTGGTTCGGGAACAATTCCACCGCTGGGCGGACAGTCGCAAACTTAGCTTCCTTCTGTGGCTGTCGCAAAGTAAGCGAATTGAAACTCGCACTCGTCGGATTGCTGAAATTGTAGAGACGGCACGGCTGGAGGCCAAGAACAGGTCACCTCTGAACGGGCAGCCTGAATAAGGATGACGATTTCGCGCAAGGGGGCTGACTGATGGAATATGTATGTTACTGCGGCAAAGTAACGGAAGGCGATATGCAGCGAGCCATAGATGCAGGTGCGTCATCTTTGGCCGAAGTGATCCAGATTACAGGGGCTATGCAGTCGCGCGACTGTCAGGTACACAATCCGAAAGGCGTGTGCTGCTATCCGGATCTGGTGGCAGTTTACGCAAAGATCACCAAGCGTGAACCCATAAAGAATGATGCACCGCAAAAAGATTGCCAGTGCTGCAATTGCAACGAACGCGAGGAGCGAAACCATGAGAAACCCTGAGGAACATGCAAAAGAGAGATCCGGAAATGAAAGAGCAACCATACGGGTAGGAGACCGGGTTGAAGTTGTTTTGAAAGAGGACCAGAAAACAGGAAAGCGGACACGCGGAGAGGTCAAAGAACTGTTAACGAAGAGCCGTTTTCATCCCCATGGGATTAAAGTGCGATTAATCGATGGCCAGGTGGGAAGGGTCAAAAGGGTCATCGCGAATGAAGAATGATCCATCAATGAGGATCACCCCTTACAGTGATGTGCAGAAAACACAAGGATCGGTTCAGTATCATCCGCACAGGGGAAATGGATACGCAACTACCCGCGGGGTATAAGACAGGGTGCGTATCCCGCAAGAATTATCATCTCGTTTTTAAAGGCAGAGACAACAACTCTGCCTTTTCTCTACCGGGGAAGCGAGGAGGGAACAGTATGCAACAAGCAAGCACACTCCAAGTCAATGGTCTGACCTTGGAGTACACGCTGTCGGGTCGTAAAGACAGGCCTGTCGTGGCATTTATCCATGGACTGGCAGGGGATATGAGCCTGTTTGCCCAACAGATGGAATACTTCCAGTGCGACTACCGCGTGCTACTCTTTTCCCTGCGGGGGCACGGGGATTCGTCTCGTATCGATCCCCCTTCACTTGAAGCATACGGGATCCCTGCCCTGGCTGGTGATGCTTTGGCATTGCTGGACCAGCTGGGTTTTGAGGCCGTGCATTGGGTAGGCCACTCCATGGGTGGGCTGATCGGCTTTCAGATTCTGCAGGATGCTCCCGATCGTGTCCTGTCACTGGCTACATTCGGGATTACTGCTTACCAGCGTTACAGTCCTGCTCTGGTAGCGGTCATGAACTTTTCTAAAGCCCTGCTAATTCGCATCATGGGCTACGAGCGATTCTACCGTTGGGCCAGTTCTGCAGTCAGTAAATCGCCGGCGGTCCAAAGGAAGGTGGCCGATATGGCTATGGCAGCCGATCCGCAAGCAGCACACTACAGCCATATGAATCTGGCCCATGTCGACTACCTGGATACTCTGGCACAGAGTAGAATCCCGCTTTTGCTGATTCGCTGTGAACACGACAAGGCGGTCAATCAGAGCTTATCATCCACCCTGGCGATCCTTGACGCAGAGGATCATGCCCGGATCATTCACATGCCGGGGGTGGGCCATTATGCCAGTCTGGAACAACCGGAATTGTTCAACCGGGTTCTGGAGGACTGGCTAAAAGAGCAGGAATAGACTGAATCGAGTGCAGTACTAATAAGATCAAATTGGTGTTCCCACTTCCCCTCTGAGGCGGATCCTCAATCATCTTAATTGGGATGGTGCTAATGGCTTTACCGCAGATGCGGACGATGGGTCTTATTTAGCGGTCCCTCTTGCAGTCAACAGGCATGCGCAGGCAGAAAATATTTTTAAATTATTTTCATACCCTATTGACAAAGATTTCCCATGGCTTGTATAATAGACCTAGTGGTCTAGACCACCAAGTCTGTTTAGTAAAAAGGAGCGTAATGATGAGCATACACAGTTGGCTCGATCGTTTCAGCATGGGCATGGCCGGAAAGTTTATCCGTAAAAAGTATTTCAGCGAAGAAGCAGACAGCCCCAGTATCCGGGAATGGCTAGAGAATCTGTCACTGGACACATTTCCCGAAATTACCGGGACCGGCAAGTATCCAGTAGTTTTCTACAAAGCGGGAGAGCCCCTGGAGGCTGCGTTTTTTGTGGAGCAGTGGCGGGGAGATGGTTTTCCTACGATCATCTACCATCATGGGGCGGCAGAAGGGTCGTATGATTTAATTTCAACCGGATTCTGAAGAAGAATAAAGATGCTATCCCGGCGAATCTCATTGCCATCCAGGCTTTGTTTAATCACAGCAATCAGGAATTTATGGACAGTATCGCCCGGCTTTCCAATTACACATTCA
Organism: uncultured Candidatus Sumerlaeota bacterium; assembly: GCA_964503545.1. Taxonomy (GTDB): domain Bacteria; phylum Bacillota; class SLNR01; order SLNR01; family SLNR01; genus JAXGQE01. The sequence continues at coordinate 1,426 of CAZDAI010000123.1, read as the reverse complement.
TGCTGGCTGCTTCTGCACAGTTGGTGGAAGAACTGACACAGCAGCTGCACCAGAGAGGTTGTCCCCGGGTGATTGTCACTGGGGTGAGTTTAGGTGGGATCGTCACCAATATTCACTTCACCTATTTTCACAGCGCAGACCGTTATATGCCCATGTTGGCCGGTGCCAAAATCGGGGAGGTATATATCAGTTCAGCCTATGCCAAAGTAGCCTCCGACTATGGCAAGTTGAAACCAGAAAATTTGCGCCGAGCCCTGAATTTTGAGGCGGACATGCGCCAGCGGGATCCTAAGAAGGTATTTCCCCTCATGGCAGAATATGATCAGTTGATCGAGCTGAACGTGCAAAAAGGGGCCTATGAGGCAGATAGAATTCACCTGATCCCTTTTGGCCACGCAACCGGTGCACTCAAGTCTGGTCTGCTGCGGGAACATATTTTAAAAGGGTTAACGGATTAGAAAGGACAATGACATGAAACGAGACGATATCATCAACGCCGCCCTACAGGAGTTCACACTGCACGACTATGAAGGTGCCTCCATCAATACCATCATTGAGCAGTCCGGAACCAGCAAGGGCACATTTTATCATCACTTCCCTAGCAAAGAGGCTCTCTACCTAGAGCTCATCCAGCGGGTCGCAGAAGAAAAAGTACGCTTCATGCAGAATCTGGCGTTACATGGATCAATCCAAAAGAAAACGGGCACTATATTTGATCTGTTGCGTAGTCAAATTGCCGCATCTGTCCGCTTTAGTACTGCCTATCCGGAGTATGCCCTCTTCAGTGCCCGAGTGGCTAAAGAAAGCAAGAAGGGTATTCGCGAAAAATTGGATAGCCTCATCGGCGGCAAAACTCAAGAGCTTTTCGGACAGATGATCCGGAGCAGCATCGCAGAGAAGCATCTGCGCGCGGATCTTTCTGAAGAATTCGTGACCCACATGTTCCTCTTTATGATCAGCCGCTTCAACGAATTTCTCTTGGACATGGAAATGCCCATTGAAGTAGAGTATATGGATCGCATCATGGTCATCTTGGGGGAATATATCGAATTTCTCGAAAAAGGACTAGGGAGCAATGGTTGATATATAGCACCTCCCATGTTACGAATTGGGAAGACTTATTTACCCTAAGCCGGCTTATGAATTGTGTCGTCTGTGATGATGACGGGGCTACCTCTTTCTGCTATACTGAAGTCATCAGCAAAAATGCTGTATCTATAACCGTATGGGCAAAATGCAGCAACGGGGGTCGTTCGATGAAATACACACCGGAAATGGTTTGGGATGATTTTTCCAAACCATTAAAGCAATTCATTCTCAAGCGAATAACTTCACCGGAAGATGCGGAAGATATTCTACAGGAAATATTTGTAAAAATCCAGTGCAAATTGGAGATTTAATTCTTGCATCTAAAATTAAAGGAAAA
>CAZDAI010000122.1:0-5814 GCA_964503545.1 uncultured Candidatus Sumerlaeota bacterium | reverse complement strand
TATGAATGATAAGGGGCTCGTTGGTTTAAAAAACATTACACTGAATATTCGCGCCGGTGAAATTCTTGGAATTGCAGGTGTTGCCGGCAACGGTCAGAAAGAATTATGCGAAACGGTTGCTGGATTGCGCCCATTACTGAGCGGCACCATCCGCATACTCGATAAGAAAATTGACACACCCAATCCCCTCACCATGATCCAAAGAGGTATTGCCTATATCCCTGATGACCGCCTTGGCACTGGCCTCGTGCCCGGATTGGATGTTGTTGACAATATGATTCTAAAAGATTATTACGGACAGGAAATATCAAGTAAAAACCTGATTGATTATCAAAAAGCGAAGCAATATACCCGCACTGTACTTGAAAAATACAATATTAAGGTTAGCAATATCCGCGCGCCGGTCAAGCTTCTATCAGGCGGAAATCTGCAACGGGTTCTATTTGCCCGTGAAATGGCTGGTGAACCTGTCTTGATCGTAGCTTCATACCCAATCCGCGGATTGGATATCGAAGCTACGGAAACTGTTCATGATCTGTTAATTTCGCAAAAAGATCGCGGGGCAGGAGTCCTCATGGTTTCTGAAGATCTTGATGAAATTTTCAAATTATCCGACCGGATCGCAGTACTCTTTGAAGGAGAAATCATGGGCATCATCAACGCTGACGATTCGACTCCTGAAGAGATTGGTATGATGATGCTAGGAAAAAGAAAGGAGGATCGCCCAGATGGATTCAAATGTTAAAAAAAGATTACCAGCCAGTCCGAAAAAATTAATCAAGGGCATTCTTCCTTCTCCCCTTTTAAGTGTGCTTGTGCCTGTTCTTGCCATCATTCTAGCCTTTATTGCCAGTGCTCTATTTCTTTCGTTATCCGGTTATGATCCGGGACGGGTATTCTTTCTTATGTGGCGAAGCTCTTTTGGCTCGCGCTACGCCTTGTCTGAGACGGTTGTGAAGATGATTCCGCTCTTGCTTTGCAGCCTGGGCGTATCCATTGCGTTCCGCATGAAACTTTGGAATATTGGCGCTGAAGGGCAATTCCATGCCGGTGCGCTGGGCGCAACATGGTTCGCTCTTTCGTATCCTGACATGTCAACATTCATCCTTCTCCCTCTGATGTTTTTGGCCGGCTTTATCTGTGGCGCTCTATGGGCGTTACTGGTAGCTATCCCCAAGGCCTTACTGGATGTCAATGAAACCATCACCTCGCTTATGCTTAATTACGTTGCGATCCTGCTCATGAGTTATTACGTCTACGGCCCATGGCGTGATCCTGAAGGGTTCAATTTCCCGCTAACAGCGCGATTTTCTGACGCAGCAATACTCCCGACTCTATTTGGAACACGCATTCATGTCGGGATAGTCTTTGGCTTGCTTGCCGCCTTTGTGATATTTTTAATTTTTCGCTTCACCAAATGGGGCTATACAGTACGAGTAATTGGGGAAAGCCCGGCAGCCGCTCGCTATGCAGGCATGAATATTATGCGCAATATTCTACTTGTCATGATCGTCAGCGGCGGCCTCTCCGGTATTGCCGGAATGGCCGAAGTCTCTGGTCTGGCACACCGGTTACAGCCGGGTATCAGTGCCGGTTATGGCTATACAGCAATCATTATTGCTTGGCTATCACGCCTTAACCCATGGAATATTGTGCTTACTTCGTTTCTTTTTGGTGCACTCCAGGTTGGGAGCTTCGCCATCCAGACAGCTGGACTGCCAGCAGCCACTGTGTCGCTTCTACACGGTCTAATTCTCTTTTTTATCCTTGGTGGAGAAATATTTACATACTATCGTTGGATACCAGTACACAATGAACATCCCGAGCCGAAAATTCCGCAAAGTGAGGTGATGCAGGATGAATAGTACTCAGATCATCTCCTTGCTTGCTGCTGCCATAACCGCCGGAACAGCCGTTCTTTTTGCTGCTCTGGGTGAAATTGTCACAGAAAAGAGCGGCGTATTGAATCTTGGCGTAGAGGGCATGATGCTCACGGGGGCTGTTGCTGGTTTTATGACCGCATATCGAACTGATTCACTATGGCTTGGAGTTCTCGTTGCAATGCTTGCAGCAGGCCTGCTCGCCCTAGTTCATGCTTTTCTGACAGTGACCTTAAAGGCAAATCAGGTCGTTAGCGGTCTTGCCCTTACAATGTTTGGCACAGGCTTAAGTGCATATTTGGGTAAAAGCATTATCGGAATCCCGGCCAAATCAGTATTTCGACCTGTTCCTCTTACGTTTCTAGCAGACATTCCTGTGCTTGGCACAATTTTCTTTCAGCAGAATCTTTTAGTCTATGTTTCATATGTTCTGGCTTTAGTGTTGTGGTTCATGTTGTTCAAGACAAAAACCGGCCTGCTTCTTCGTGCTGTAGGAGAAAATCCGGCCGCAGCGGATGCTATGGGTATCAACGTGTTTCTGGTCCGATACCTGGCCGTTGGCTTTGGTGGAATGTTAGCTGGTCTGGGCGGCGCATATCTTTCCCTGTCTTATGCTCCAGCCTGGCTAGAGAACATGACATCAGGCAGAGGCTGGATCGCTGTGGCGATGGTAATCTTTGCTGCATGGAATCCATTAAGAGCACTGCTGGGATCCTATTTTTTCGGTGGAATCGACGCCTTGGGATTCCGGCTCCAGATCATTGGCATAAGTACCTCATCATTCTTTTTGCGAATGCTGCCATATTTACTGACAATCGCAGTTCTCATCCTGACCAACATTCGCAACAAAAAGAAGTCTACAGCACCGGCAGCGTTAAGTGTTCCATATGACCGTGAAGAAAGATAAACTTTTTACAGAGGTGGGTCACCCATGGAAAAATTGAAAGAGCTGATTCAAAGAGAAGGAATTGTCATCTCAGACCAGATCCTAAAGGTTGACTCTTTTTTGAATCATCAGATCGATCATGTTCTTATGTATGAGATCGGCGAAACATTCGCAAAAATGTATCAAGACAAACATATTACAAAGATCCTCACCATCGAGTCATCGGGTATTGCTCCTGCCATCATGACCGGCCTGGTATTGAAAGTGCCAGTTGTTTTTGCCCGTAAACAAGCTCCATCCACGCTATCCGGTTCATTTTACATGAGTGAAATCTTCTCATATACAAAGAAAAAAACTGTCCCGCTTGTAGTCTCTGCCGCCTTCTTACAGCCTACTGACAGCGTTCTTATTATTGATGACTTTCTTGCCAATGGGGAAGCTGCACGTGGGATGGTAGATCTGATCCGGCAAGCAGGTTCCCAGCTCGCAGGGATTGGCATTGTCATCGAGAAGTCATTTCAGTCAGGCGGCAAGTTCCTGCGGGCAAAGGGTTTGAAAGTAGATTCTTTGGTTCGCATTAAAAGCCTGAACAATGGGATAATCGAGTACGATGCAGAGTGATTGGAAAATCCAAAGGTTGATAATAGCAAAAAAAACAGGACCTCCTCTATCGGGATGGTTCTGTTTTTATAAAATAAGACCGGATATTCATCCGGTCTAAAGCAGAAAACTGCTTAATCTTTGGTGCCGAAGGTGGGATTTGAACCCACACAAGCGTACGCTTACGGCGCCCTGAACACCGCGTGTCTGCCAATTCCACCACTTCGGCTCTGCATCTGACAAGGTACATTGTACAGTTTTTACTTTTACTTGTCAACAGGTCCAGCGTGAATTTATATTGCTTTTCTAGGCTTTTGGAAAGAGTGCATTATTGTAATCCAATCAGAGTATTCTTAAAAATTTTTCATAGAACTCGTGAGAGCTGAGCAATTCCCCTCTCATTGCAGCAAATTCAACTATTCGTTGAACTGTGAGCAAAACATGTGCATATCTTATATAATATAAGCGCATGCTTTTTCATAAACGCAGTTAACAACGGAGTTCATATGCAGCTAAAGACACGCTACCTAAATGATCACACATGGGCTGTGCTCCCTGTCTTTCCCTTTCTTATGCTGGTGGGCAGCACAATCCCACGATTGCTCCTTTCCTCATCTTCAGAACATCTTCTTGTGCGCTCGCTGGCGGTGCTGGTACTGAGCTTTTTTGCGGTATTCTGCTGGCGAATAATGGTTCAGCAAGAATTCCTCCATGATGTTGCATCCTTTGCCTTTCTATGCCTGGGAATCACTATCGTAATCTCCTTATCATCTACGGTCTATTTCATCGGAGTCGGTAAAGAAATTCTCTTCATATTGGCACTCTTCTTCGTGATCGGATCTGTTTTGGTTTGGGGCCGAATTCATGGTTTAATTCTGACTGTTTTTACTGCTGTATCAATAATTTGCAATCAAATTGTGGAGTGTCTTAACTTGCCATCAGCCAGTGAAATTATGCTGGATACGGCTATAATAACCCTCTTAGTGTGCATTGCGTTAACCTTATCGTTAAAGAATCGAAGTAAAATTCTGCCGACACTTGGCAAAACAAAGCACATACAGACAATGCAACTGATGGACTCAACTGCATTCTGGCGTGAGATTAGCGCATGTTCAATTGAGAAGGTTTCATCCCGCACTCTCTCCCATATTCGCTCAATACTAAAGACACAAGAGATGCAGGATACTTTTTTAATCGGCCATAGCGTTCGGGTTATGCAGATTGCCAGCCGGATATTGAATCGAATTGCGCTTCCTGAAACTGAAAAGAGAGCAATTCAGGCGGCCTGTTTGTTTCATGATATTGGGAAAATTGAAATCAGTCAGGCCATTCTTCAAAAGAAGAGTCCCCTGATCAAAGAGGAATTTGATTTGATAAAGACTCATCCGAAAACAAGCATTGCCATCTTGTCCGGTTACGGTATCTTCTCCAATTTGGATAAGATAATTTTGCACCATCACGAGCGCTATGATGGATGGGGATACCCGGATGGTCTGGCAAAGGATCAGATCCCTCTGGGAGCCAGGATTATTGCAGTTGCAGATGCGATTGATGCCATGGCTTCCGCTCGATACTTCAGTCATAAAAAGTCCTCTACTGAAATTATTGAAGAAATAAAAAAGTCATCCGGTTCACAATTTGATCCAGATATTGTTTTGATCGTACTTGAGATTCTTTCAGAATGAGAAAAACCTGTGCTTCATCTGATGCGGATAGTAATTATTCTATAGATCTTCCGGGTCGACGTTAATCTTGCCTGTCATATCTTCCACCGTAATTGCAATAACTTCAATACTGTTCAACTGTGCCTGTGAGATCTCATCAACTGGCATATCACCAGCATATTTCTCAATAATGGCACGCACTCCCATCGCTTTCATGGCTGGATCCTCAACAATCTCTGCTGAACCAAAAACAAGAACCGATGAAAAGCGAACGCCAAAGTTGCAGGGCTTCCGATCCTTGTAAAGTTTATGCGGCTCACTGACTTCAAAGCAGACATTGGGATTGGATCGGATGTTATCGAGTTTCCGGCCTTTAATGTTACAGTGGATGAATATTTTTTCTGCAACATAGGCATAATTAACTGGAACAATGTAGGGTTTGCCATCAACTGCCGTTGCCAGCCTTCCATAGAAGCCCTCTCGCAGAATTTCTTGACTGTCTTCTTTACTTATCCATTTTGCCGGCATAATCATTCTCCTCTCTATTTTATCGTCGCATACTTCTCTCTGTATAGGATTATTCCTGCCTTTGTAACTCTTGAAAGTGCTTTTCACAGCAAGCTCCCCCCTATCTTTAGAGAAGACTTCGTGTACCGTGAGCATTTATCTAATTATTACGATGATATTTACACTGCAGAGTTACATGATGACAATATCACAGAATAACCACACACTTCGCATCTGTTCACTTGACATACAATACCGCTTGAGTTAAAATATAGCT
>CAZDAI010000121.1:0-5993 GCA_964503545.1 uncultured Candidatus Sumerlaeota bacterium | reverse complement strand
AGTTTCCCGATGGTGATTATGTGATCATGACCGATGAGGATTTTACCAAAGCGGATCCGGCTGCCGTCAAAACCGCCGATATTGAAACTTTTATCCAAAAAGATGAGCTCTCACTGATGTATCTGGAAAAGCCATATTATCTGGAGCCGGCCCGGGGAGCGGAAAAACCCTATGTGCTGCTGCGCAATGCCCTGGCCGAATCCAACCGGATCGCTGTGGCCCGGGTTGTTTTGCGTAGCCGCCAGCAGCTGGCAGTGATCTACCCCAAAGAGGATGTGCTGGTGCTCAATCTGATCCGGTATTATGATGACATGCGCGCAACCGATGACTTACAGATTCCCCATGAGGCAAAAATTACCACCAGGGAAATGGACCTGGCGTTGCGTCTGATTGACGATATGACAGCGGAGTGGCAGCCGCAAAATTACCAAAATGAATACCGCAATGCCCTGCTCAAACGCATTGAAACCAAATCCCGCAGCAAAGGAAAAGAACTGCCGGATGATGCTGTTGTTGCCGAAACTGCACCGGGCAAAGTTGTGGATATTGTTGAACTTCTGCGCCAGAGTGTTGCTGCCCAGCCGAAAAAGGGGAAAGAAAAAACCGGTGCACCCCAAAAGGCTGCTAAATAGGAGGACTGACCGGAAAGGGGGGCAATCCGATGGCCCGCACACTGGACCAGTATCAAGCAAAAAGGGATCCGGCCAAGACCCCGGAGCCTGAAGGCAAAAAGGGTGAGAGCGGCTCACGACTGCGCTTTGTTGTGCAGCATCATGCAGCTCGCAGCGATCATTATGACTTTCGCCTGGAGTGGGATGGCGTGCTGCTCAGCTGGGCTGTGCCGAAAGGACCTTCCTACAATCCCAAGGATAAGCGCCTGGCCGTTGAGGTAGAAGCCCATCCACTGGACTACATTGATTTCGAGGGCACGATTCCCTCAGGAGAATACGGTGCCGGCGTTGTACAGCTATGGGATGAAGGTGAATGGGAACCCCGGGAGGATGTGGAGCAGGGTCTTGTAGAAGGCTCACTGAAGATGGTATTAAAGGGAGAGCGGCTGCACGGAAAGTGGGCGCTGGTCCGCCTGAAGAAGCAGGGAAAGGGACAGCCAAACTGGCTGCTGATTAAAGAAAAGGATGAATTCGTCCAGGATGATGCAGGAATTGCCGATTACACAACCAGTGTGCGCAGTGGCCGCACCATGGCCGAGATCGAAGCCGGCCATGAGGCCGCACCCGCAAAAGATGGGAAACTTCCTTTCTCAACTACGGGTGTACAACTGGCCAAACTGGCCCGACATGTTCCCCAAGAGACAGACTGGCTCTTTGAACTCAAATTCGACGGGTTCCGGATTGTCGCCTACATTGATGGGGGCCATGTCCGGCTCATGACCCGCAACCGCCAGGATTACACAGAAAAGTTCCCGGAAGTAACCCGGGCACTGGCTGACTGGAGTAATGGTAAAGCCATGGTACTGGATGGCGAAGTGGTTGCACTGGATTCTTCCGGCCGCAGTGATTTTCAGGCACTTCAGGCCTATCTCCAAACGTCCGGGAACCAGCATCTGACCTATGTAATATTTGATCTTCTGGCACTGGGGAGTGAAGATCTGCGGTCACTGCCCTTGAGAGAACGGAAGGAAAAACTGGCCAACCTCATGGCCGCAGAGCATCCTGGACTGCATTACAGCCAGCATGCAAAAGGCGATGGCCGGGAAATATTTTTAACTGCCTGCCGAGCCAACCGGGAAGGGGTAATCGCTAAACGATCGGATTCGTTGTACAGCGGGACCCGCAATGGCGATTGGTTGAAAATAAAGTGCGAAAATCGCCAGGAATTTGTAATTGGCGGCTACACAAAAACCAGCAAGCGAGGGGTGAGTGCCCTGCTCTTGGGTGTCTATGCTGGAGACCGTCTGGAATATGTCGGACGTGTCGGCACAGGGTTTACTGATAAAACGCTTACGGAGCTGCAACAGCGGTTGTCCGACATTCATCGGGAAGCATCCCCCTTTGCGCAGGCGCCTCCCCAGCGGCGGGGAGAAAGCCTGTTCTGGGTCGAACCGCGCCTGGTGGCCGAAATCAGCTTCTCGGAGTGGACCGCTGAACAGCTTTTACGCCAGGCAAGCTTTAAGGGTTTGCGTTTTGACAAAGAACCCCGTTCAGTGGTGCGGGAGGCAGAGACAGAAGCCCATACGCTGAGCTCAGGCGGGAATGGTGATGAAAAGAACAGCCCACGGAAAAGCATCTGGATCAATGACATTCGCATTACCAGTCCCGACAAGGATATGTTTCCCGAAAGTGGTATCAGCAAAGAAGATGTGGCCCGCTACTATCAGGCGGCAGCAGCACGCATGCTGCCGTATGTGAAAAATCGCCTGCTGAGTGTGGTGCGCTGTCCCGATGGCTTTCCAGGAGAGTGTTTTTACCAGAAACATCTGCCGGGCAGTTTACCTGGGATTGGCCTGGTATCTATTCCCGAAAAGGACGGCGATCCGGATACCTATTTTTACCTGGAAGAGTCGGTTGGGCTCCTATCCCTGGTGCAGATGGGTACCCTGGAGTTCCATACCTGGGGCAGCCAAGTAACGGAACTGGAAAAACCAGATATGCTGGTATTTGATTTGGATCCTGAAGAAGGTCTGGATTTGCAGCAACTGCGGGACGGTGTGCGGCATCTGAAAGGGATTCTGGATGAACTTTCCCTTGTTTCTTTCTTAAAAACCAGTGGCGGCAAGGGATACCATGTGGTTATCCCTCTGGAGCCGTCGGGTAATTGGGACAAGGCCAAAGACTTTGCCCGGCTGACCGCAGTTGCCATGGCTGAGCGCTGGCCGGACCGGTATACCGGCAATATGCGCAAGGAGAAACGCAAAGGCAAGATCTTTATTGATTGGATCCGCAACGCTCGCAGTGCGACCAGTGTGGCACCCTATTCTGTCAGAGCACGCCCGGGTGCACCGGTCTCCCAGCCCCTAGGCTGGGAAGAACTGGATACTGTGGCTCCCAATGCCATCCATATCCATGAGGCACTGAAACGCTTGGAACTGGCGGACCCTTGGGAAGATTACGGAAAAATCCAGCAACGTTTGGTGGAACTGCCAGATGAAAAGGAGAATTGATCCGGGTTTGTGATGGAAGCATGATCATCGGGTACAGACGTGCAAAGAAGGAGGAAATCCCATGAAGATCCTGAGTCGTATGCTTGCTTTGCTGGCAGGATTGCTTTTTGGTTTTTTCCTGGTTGCCAATTCCCTTTTTTCTGACATCTTTTCACTCCAGGAGCGTATCCAGGTGACAGCACTGGTTCTGGGGCTTTATGCCCTCTTGGGGTTTTTCTTCGGCTATTTTGCACCCGACACAGGCTGGCGGTGGGCATATTGGCTGTGCGGGTTTGCATTTTTCTTCCTGTTCTATTTTGCTGGCACGGCCATCGCTGCAGGAGAATATTTCTTCTTTCTGTATATGATTTTTTATGGGCTTGGAATTTTTGGTGTGACGGCCGGAGCCGGATTTATGGGTGAAAGGTTGCGCAGTGCCAAAAAGTCAGTGGCTTAACGGTTTTGGCAAAAGGATCATTCATCACCGATTTTGACTATGGGAATGAACAGCTGTGCCGTAAGTGCAAATACGCTGGAAAAATTTAATCCAAAAGGGAAATCGGTTGCAGGACAGCGACCGGATTTCCATAAAGAATGTTTTCTTGGATTGCTTCTACATTAAAATGAGAGAAATGCGAGGGGATTTGTGTGAAAACATTGATCGAAAACGCCCATGTGCTCTTGATGCAAAATGGAGCGTGGGAGGTGCTAGAAACCTCAGTTAGCATCGCAGGTGATACCATTGTCCATGTTGGTGCTCCTGCACCTGACTTTACGCCTGATATCCACATATCGGGACACAACCGCCTGCTGATGCCGGGTTTGGTCAATGCCCATAATCACAGCTACATGACCCTCTTTCGCAATTATGCTGATGATCTACCCTTTCAGACCTGGTTGTTTGATAAAATTTTGCCCCTGGAAGACTGCCTGACTGGGAGGGACTGCTACTGGGGCTCACAGCTGGCGATCATGGAAATGCTGCGTACCGGTACCACCTGTTTCTTTGACATGTACATGTTCATCCACGAGACCACACAGGCGGTGGCTGAAAGCGGTATCCGCGCCTGCCTTTCCCGGGGCATGGTAGGTGAAGGCCAGGATGAGGGTGGCCAGCGGCGGCTTAAGGAGGCCATTGCGGAGATGGATCACTGGCAGACCCTGGCGCAGCCGCGAATGAACTTTATGCTCTCAGCCCATGCTCCCTATACCTGTGATCCTGATTTTCTCATACAGGTTGTATCAGAGGCAAAGCAGCGCAATGCAGGGGTGTGTGTGCATCTGGCAGAAAGTCGCACTGAAGTGGCCACCATCGCAGAAAAATATGGCTGTACCCCGACAGCGTACATGGACCGGGTCGGTTTTTTTGCCGGACATAGTCTGGCGGCTCACTGCATTTATCTGACAGAGGATGATCTGGACATTCTGGCACGCCGCGGGGTTTATGTTGTGACCAATCCGGTCAGCAATATGAAACTGGCCAACGGTTTTGCTCCCCTGGGAAAGATGAAAAAGAAAGGGATTCCTGTGTGCCTGGGTACAGACAGTGCTGCCAGCAACAACACCCAGAATCTTTTTAAGGATCTCCAGTGTGTTGCACTGGTGCACAAAGGCCATGATGAAGATGCGGAAATGATCAGTGCCGGTGAGGCACTGGGGCTTGCTACCGTCAATGGCGCCAAGGCTTTGGGTTTTGGTGATCAGGTGGGCCTGATAGCACCGGGCATGAAAGCGGATCTGATCCTCCTGGATCTGGATCAGCCCCAGTTTTATCCCCGGCATAATCTGGTGTCGGCACTGGCCTATTCTGCATCCGGACATGAGGTAACCATGACGATGGTGGACGGCAGAATCCTATACAGGGATGGTGAATACCTCACCATTGACCGGGATAAAGTGCTGGCAGAAGTATGTAGCATCAGCCACCGCCTGACCGGGAAATAGGGGGCGCTTTCCTGGCGGCAGAGTATCCGCAAGATGCTGCATCTGTCGTAAAATCTGTGGGGTAGGCTGAAATGTCTGGGAGAGGGTGAATGTGTGGTGCTTGGACAACGATTTCAACATGAAATATGGCGGTTGCCCGACTGTTTATGTGATAGGGCCTCCCCGTGTTACCGTCTATCATGACCGCTGGGCTTCCCATGTCCATCGGGGGGAGTATTTCTCCCAGCTGAAATAAAGTGCTGGGGTAGTGAAGGATAAGATGCCATATCCCCAAAGGAGATGATTCGATGGTACGCCTGGAAACACTCAGTCCCGAAGAACAGCAGTTTTACCGAAGCTATGCCTGCCCAGTATTCGCTGACAGTCCCTGGGTAAAAAGCAAACCGTTGCATGCGAGCCGGGTTGCAATCATTTCTACCGCCGGGCTGCATATGCCCGCTGACCTTCCCTTCAGCGGCAGAAGCGGTGACCATTACCGAATCATCCCCGCTTCTGTTACTGCCAATGAACTGGTTATGAGTCATGTTTCTGTCAATTACGACCGCACCGGCTTTCATCAGGACTTCAATACCGTGTTTCCCCTGGACCGGCTAAAAGAGCTGGCAGCAGATGGAGTCATTGGTTCAGTAGCCGCCTACCACTATTCATTTATGGGGGCTGCTGATCCACTGGCCTGGCAGACAGCTGCTCGGAATCTGGCCGGACTCTTAGGCCAGGATGAAGTGGATGCTGTCTTGCTCGTACCAGTCTGACCCTTGTGTACATGCGCCGTGGGTGCATTGGGTCATTTTTTAGAAGGTGCAGGGATTCCAACCACTCAGATTAGTCTGATTCGTGAGCATACGGAAACAATCCGCCCACCCCGGGCGTTGTGGGTTTCCTTTGAACTGGGGCGGCCTCTGGGTGTCCCTAATGATCCTGAATTTCGAAAAAGGGTTCTGAATGCAGC
>CAZDAI010000120.1:0-6200 GCA_964503545.1 uncultured Candidatus Sumerlaeota bacterium | reverse complement strand
GAAAGAGGAATGTGAAAAAGCGGCGGAAATTCGTGACGCCATCCGCGATATGGAAAACAGGGATAACGAGGACAACTGACAGGGGGTGATGCCGGTGGAATTGAATGATATTTTTAAAAACACTGTGAGCAGCTGGATGGCTGGGACAGGACCCGATTCAGACATAGTGATTAGCAGCCGCGTACGCTTAGCCAGAAATATTGCCGGTATCCCTTTGCCGCATTTGCTAAACAGTCAGAATGCCAACACGGTCTTGGAAACTGTGGGCAAAGCAGTAGCGGATGTGAACAAAAGAGGGAATCTGGGCAGGCTGCAAATGTACACCTATCCGGACATGTCGTCGTTGGAAAGGCAGATCCTGGTGGAAAAGCATCTGGCAAGCCCGGCACTGGGACATGGATGCCCACTTTGCGGCATCGTGCTGAATGAGGAAGAATCTCTAAGCATTATGATCAATGAGGAGGATCACTTGCGGATCCAATGCCTAAAATCGGGTCTGCAGCTAAAGGAAACATTGGCTCTGGCGTCTACTTTGGACGACGGTTTGGAAGCGACGATTGATTATGCTTTTCAGGAAAAGTACGGGTATCTAACCGCGTGCCCGACGAATGTTGGAACGGGACTACGTGGATCTGTCATGGTGCATCTTCCAGCGCTGGTAATTGGCGGCCATGCCAGCAGGATGCTCAATACAGTTGGTCAACTCGGTCTTGCAGTCCGTGGTTTTTATGGAGAGGGCTCTGAGGCGGTGGGGAATATATTCCAGATATCAAATCAGATTACTCTGGGGCATAATGAAGAACAGATGATTGAAAAGCTATCTTCTGTGACCAGCCAGGTGATTGAACAGGAACAAGCTGCCAGAGAAGCTTTGCAAAAGAACGCCAGGATACAAATAGAAGATCGCGTGTTCCGAGCGTATGGCATAATGACCAATGCCCGCGTGATGAACAGTTCCGAGGCGATGCAACTTTTGTCTGATGTAAGATTGGGCGTAGAAATGGATATCCTGCCCGGGATCGAGACCAAAACCTTAAATGAGCTTCTTATTGTGACGCGTCCTGCATATTTGCAATGGTTGGCGGGGAGATCCCTGGACTCAGGGGAGCGGGATTGTGTTCGGGCAGATACAATCAGAAACAAAATATGTGAAAATGAAGCATACTAGAAAAAGGGGGAATAACCGATGAATGGACGATTTACTGAAAGATCACAGCGTGTAGTCATGCTCGCCCAGGAGGAAGCACGGAGACTGAAGCACCATGCCGTTGGCACAGAGCATCTGCTGCTTGGACTCATCAGCGAAGGCGGCGGTGTTGCTGCCAAAGCGCTTGAGGCCCTGCAAATTGATTTTGAACAGGTACGAGCAGAAGTGGAAAAAATGATTGGGAGAGGGGATACCGAAGTCACTGGCGAGGTCGGCTTCACACCTCGGGCCAAACGAGTCGTCTTAGAACTAGCCCCTCAGGAAGCCCAAAAACTGGGACATAGCTATATTGGTACCGAACATTTGCTTCTCGCTCTCATTACCGAGGGCGAAGGAGTCGCTGCCCGGGTGCTGGAGGAAATGGGTGCTAGTCTGGGGCAAGCAAGGCATGTCGTACTGCAGTTGCTCGGTGGTGATGCAAGGTCAGAATCACCAGCAAATGACACCTCAATGCCTCACACAAAAGGCCAGGGTGATGGAAAGAGCAGTACTCCAACCCTTGACAGCTTCAGTCGGGATCTGACTCAAATGGCGCGAAATGGGGATCTTGACCCTGTAATCGGGCGTGAGATCGAAATTGAACGGGTAATTCAAGTGCTGAGCAGGCGGACAAAGAACAACCCATGCCTGGTTGGAGAACCGGGAGTCGGCAAAACAGCCATCGCAGAAGGGCTGGCGCAACGGATAGTAGATGGGAATGTTCCCGAAACACTCAAAGACAAACGGGTTGTATCATTGGACTTGGCTTCTTTGATCGCGGGCACGAAATATCGCGGCGAATTTGAAGAAAGACTGAAAAAAGTCATGGAGGAAATTAAAAGTGCAAAAAATGTCGTCGTTTTTCTCGACGAGATGCACACCATCATTGGGGCGGGTGCTGCCGAAGGAGCGATTGACGCATCCAATATTTTAAAACCTGCTTTGTCACGGGGCGAGATGCAGGTTGTGGGAGCTACAACCTTGGACGAATACCGCAAGCATGTTGAGAGAGACTCAGCACTGGAGCGCCGGTTTCAGCCCATTACGGTGGATGAACCAACAGTGGAGGAAACCGTTGCCATATTGCACGGTTTGCGTGACCGCTATGAAGCGCATCATCGTGTCAAGATCTCAGATGAGGCCATTGAGGCTGCAGCAAGACTGTCCGATCGCTATGTATCCGGTCGATTTTTGCCCGATAAAGCCATCGATCTGATCGATGAAGCAGCGTCTCGGGTTCATTTGGGCTCAATGGTCGCACCACCCGATCTGAAGGAATTGGAAGAGAAACTGGAAAAGGCAAAAAGAGAGAAAGATGCAGCGGTACAGAGTCAGGAATTTGAGAAAGCTGCTCAACTGCGGGATGATGAGCGCAAGATCAGAGAAGAACTGGATAAACAGAAAGCTGACTGGAAACAGAAGAATACCACTCAGTATCCAGCAGTCAGCGAAGACGATATTGCCCAGATTGTATCGAGCTGGACCGGGATACCTGTGCGAAAACTCGCTGAAGAAGAGTCGGAGAGACTGCTGAAGCTGGAGGAAGTCCTGCATCAGCGAGTCGTTGGTCAGGAGGAAGCGGTAACAGCTGTTGCGAAAGCGGTGCGCAGAGCAAGGGCCGGCCTGAAGGATCCTAAGCGCCCGATTGGTTCCTTTATTTTCCTGGGACCTACGGGTGTAGGGAAGACCGAGTTGGCCAGAGCGCTGGCAGAATCATTGTTTGGTGATGAAGATGCCATGGTCCGGGTTGATATGTCAGAATACATGGAAAGGCATGCGGTATCCAGGCTGGTAGGCGCTCCCCCCGGATATGTAGGCTACGATGAAGGCGGTCAGCTCTCCGAAGCCATTCGGCGCAAGCCCTACTCGGTGGTCCTGCTGGATGAGATTGAAAAAGCGCATCCCGAAGTTTTCAATATCCTGCTGCAGATCATGGAAGACGGGAGATTGACTGATAATAAGGGGCGTGTTGTTGATTTCAGAAACACCGTAATCATTATGACCTCCAATGTGGGGGCAGCAATGATGAAAAAAGAAGCATCCCTTGGTTTCAAACCATCGGAAGAAGAAGAGAAAGCAAAATATGACGACATGAAGGACCGGGTTACCGGTGAATTGCGAAGAACATTCAGGCCTGAATTCCTCAACAGGATCGATGAAACCATTGTGTTCCACCACCTTGGGGAAGAGGAGATCAAGAAGATTGTAGTGCTGATGTTGAATGAACTGGGCAGACGATTGAAAGAAAACGATATCGACATCGAAGTGTCCGATGCTGCCAAAGCTGAACTGGTGAAGCAGGGCTTTGACCAGACATACGGAGCAAGACCTTTGCGTCGTGCCATTCAAAGACTGGTTGAAGATCCACTCTCGGAAGCTTATCTGCGCAGGAAATTCAGCAGTGGCGACACAGTATGGGTCGATTTTGCCGAAGGTGAATTCCATTTCAATCGAAAAGATAATGCCTCAGAAACGACGGATCAGTAACCGAAGAATCACGTGCCGGTGCCAAATAATGGCACCGGTTTTGTTTTGAGGAGAATACGGGAAAGGAAAAGCCGATGAAGTGCAGAATCCTGATGATGAGGCAAAAGAACGGAGGTTCGGGCATGAGAGAACTGAGGAATCCTGATCGATATCATGGCTTCAAGCGTCGCAATGATTTTTTTGAAGGCTGGTATTTTAAGATTGTGGATGCAGCAAGAGAAAATGCATTTGCTCTGATCCCGGGAATATTCTATGGGAGCAAAGCGGAGCATCACCACAGTTTTATTCAGGTTGTCCAAGCGAGGGGTGGTAAATACAATTATCTATCGTACCCTGTAAATTCATTTGTAGCTGAGCAGGGCATCTTCAGTGTAAAAGTAGACAAAAGCAGATTCTCCTTGAATAAGATGCAATTGGATATAGATGATCCCGGCATACGAATTCAAGGAAATCTTGAGTTTGATCATGTGGTAAAATGGCCGGACAGTTGGCTGCATCCAGGCAGCATGGGATTTTACAATTATATCCCCAACATGCAATGCTATGCCCAGGTTTGTGCAATGGATCTTGATTTAGAGGGTGAGCTCTGCCTTGAAGGGCAGATAATCAACTTCAATGGGGGCAAAGGTTATGTGGAGAAGAACTGGGGAAAAGCCTTTCCTTATTCGTGGATCTGGATCCAATCCAATCATTTTGAGAACCACTATGCTTCATTATCCTGCTCTTTGGCTCATATCCCATTTCTGGCGGGCAGCTTTCGTGGTTTTTTGATCGGACTGTTTCTAGATGGTCAGTTCTATGCTTTTACAACCATGAATCGGAGTAAAATGAAAATTCTGCAGCGGGAAACAGATGTGTCCATACGAGTGGAAAACAGCGCCTATGTCATGACCATGGATATTGAAACCCGGGCAGATGACTTCATCCAGCTGAATGGACCTCGGAATGGGGAGATGATTCCGCTGGTGCAGGAAAACCTGTCAGGTCGTGTCGGTGTATCATTGTTGAGCAAGAGAAACGGTAAAGTAATATTCCAAAGTGTGGGAGAGTGCGCCGGGATTGAGTACGGAGGAAATCAGATGCTGGTATTGGATGAAGTCAGAGGGAAAGGGAAAGGTATCCGCAATGAGTAAAAAAAAGAGTGTGTATGTTTGTCAAGACTGTGGGTATGATGCAGTAAAATGGTCGGGACGCTGTCCAGGGTGTGGACAATGGAATACCATGCGGGAAGAGTTCTTGTCAGAGGGAAAAGCAAGCCGATTTGAGCCGCGGAGCGGGCAGCCACGGGAAGCGCCCATCGCCCTGGATGCCATTGCGACTGATGATGCGGAAAGAATGCAAACTGGTTCCGGTGAAATGGATCGTGTCCTCGGCAATGGATTAATGCCGGGATCCCTCATCCTGATGGTCGGTGATCCAGGGATTGGCAAGTCAAGTCTGACGCTGCAGCTGGCAGCGTATCTGGCTGCATCCGGACGAAAAGTATTGTATGTGACTGGCGAAGAAAGCACCCGCCAGATCCGGATCCGTGCTGAGCGTCTCGATGCGGTTGAAAAGAAATTGTATGTGCTCAGTGAGACTGACCTGACAGCGATAGAAGAACACATTGAGCATCTGCAGCCGGATATGGTTGTGATCGATTCAATCCAAACCATGTATCGTCCGGAAATTGAATCTGCACCAGGCAGTGTCAGTCAGGTACGTGAAGGAGCCGCCCATCTTTTGCGTCTCACTAAAAATGGCGGGTTTACTACCATCATTATCGGCCATGTCACAAAAGATGGCACCCTGGCAGGGCCACGGGTGCTAGAGCATATTGTGGATACCGTTTTATACTTTGAAGGAGAGAGGAATACCCATTACCGCATTTTACGAGCTGTGAAAAACCGTTTTGGCAGCACCAATGAAATCGGCCTTTTTGAGATGCGGCAGAAAGGTCTGGTTGATGTGCCGGATGCTTCGCGGATTTTTTTGGCTGAACGAGCCTTGCATGCATCCGGCAGTATGGTAGTGCCGACAATGGAGGGAACCCGTCCGCTGCTGGTAGAGATTCAGGCGTTGGTATCGGCTTCTCCTTTTGTGCCGCCGCGCAGAACGTCCGACAGCATGGACGCAAAAAGAATTCAGCTGGTATTAGCAGTACTGGAAAAGCGAGCCGGTCTTCATATGGGGAATATGGATGTGTTTGTTAAGGTTGCTGGGGGGATCTATGTAGATGAACCTGCGGTGGATTTAGGGCTTGCCATGGCACTGGCGTCTAGTCATCGGGATATGCCTCTGGAAACCAATCTGGTTGCATTTGGTGAAGTGGGTTTATCGGGCGAAATAAGAGCAGTTTCCAGGGTGGAACAGCGATTGAAAGAGGCAGAGAGAATGGGGTTTACAAAGGCGATTATGCCGGTTGGGAATCTGCGTGATGAAACTGTTCCCAAAGAATTGGGCATGGAGATCATCGGTGTAACAACGCTGCGTGAAGGTTTGAAAGCCGCACTGGGAATCTAAAAAGCCTGCACTTTAGTGCAGACTT
>CAZDAI010000119.1:0-6271 GCA_964503545.1 uncultured Candidatus Sumerlaeota bacterium | reverse complement strand
AAGCCTTAAAATAAGAATATGAAAAAGAGAGAAAAAATTAAATTATTAAAGATTTCTAAAAAATTATTTCATAAACAAAAAAAAAAAGGAGGAGTAGCATGATTCATCGCAAAGATTTTAAAAGACATGTTTTCGTTCTACTTGTACTGATTCTCTCTCTTAGCCCACTGGCGTCAGTTTTGGCAGTTACTTTGCCGGATACAGTCTGGGTAGATTTGACTTACGATGAGACGACGCTTGATTTCGGTTTCACTCGTTTCAATGAAATTCCGGATGCTTTAGCGGCAGTAGCACCGGGGGGGACGGTCCATGTCGCTGCCGGTACCTATTACGGCTTTTTTGTTGATAAATCAGGGGTTTCTGTGATTGGGGCAAACGGTGCGGTTATTGACGGTACCGCAAATGGCGAAGTTCAGACCAATGACATGCCCGTAGGCATCCATGTATCAGCACCCAATGTTGTCATTCAAGGATTCACCGTCCAGAACTGGCTCGGCGGAATCTATGTTTCTGATTGTACGGGAGTATTACATGATGAACCCTATCTGCAGACACTCGATCCAGTCATTGAAATGAACGTAACAATATCCAACAACACCGTTGCCGGAAATGAGGATGGGATCATTGTCTTTGGAAATGGCAATGTGATCAGCAATAACACAGTTAATCTGAATAGCAGCACTGGAATAATCGCAATCGGAGAGAACTGCTCTATTACGGGTAATTCGGTATACGGTAACGAGTATGAAGGGATCGGCTGGCGCGGATCTGGCTTTACAATCAGCGGAAATCACTCAAATAATAATATGCTCGGTATGTATGCTGAAGGCGGATTTAATTCGCAAATCAGCAACAACCAGTTTTCAGATGGTGAAGCTGGCATAGTCCTCTATGGCGCTGGGAATTCGATAACCAATAACTATGTTTTAGATAATGATTTTGTCGGGATCTATTCAGTCGCTACCAGTGATATAGGACTCAGAATCGACAACGGTGATGATCCAGTACCAGAATTGAACAACTTCCAGGGTAATGTGATTACCGGTAACGGCGGAACCATGATCAAGCCTGCGCAAGTTAACACCTTGTCGAACAAATATTCCATCCAGAAAATTTCTGAAGATGGCGGTGGGATTTTCTCATCTCCATACAATAAATTCCGTCGCAACCATATCGCCGATAACATGGGCTACGGTCTCTATGTCATGGAATGGTACGATCGTGTTGGCACAAAAACGGAACTGCCGGATCCAGAACCAGAGCCTGTTGATGCAGCACTGAACTGGTGGGGTCACACCAGTGGTCCATATCATTCAGAAAGCAATCCGTTTGCCAGTGGCCAGGAAGTTTCAGATTTCGCGATTTATAGTCCCTGGTTATTAGCTGAGCCTTCAGCACCCGAGCCCGTTGATACCGTAACGGACTATCTGCCCGAAGGAAATTCAATCTCAATCGAGGATGCTATCAGTGCCCGCGTAACAAGCGGCGAAGGAACTGTAACCATTGGCCAGTATAATGGCAATCCGACAGACAAAAACCTATTCGGATCCATCGGCTTCTATGGTGATGTCTATGTAACTTCTCCCCATGAAATCACTGAACTGGTTGTATACCTCTTCTACACGGGCACTCCGGATCATGAGGAAGAACTTGTGCTACATTGGTTCGATGGCACCCAATGGGTTGCCTGCTCAGATAGTGGAGTAGATACTCAAGCTAAATATGTCTGGGCTGTCATCCGCATGGATACAGTGCCGACCCTTTCTGACTTGACTGGCACAGAATTTGGTGCCGGGCTGGTAGGCGAAGAAGATCCAGGCGGACCAACCGTTCCTGACGATGATGAAGAACTTCCTCATACCGGTGGACTGGGCCTTACAGCATACGGCCTGGTGATTGCAGCTGTTGGATTTAGCCTTAACCGTAAGAAAAGAATCTGATCCGCTTGATTTCTCGAAAGCAAAATAAGCAGTCCTGCCGGATTATCCAGCAGGACTGTTTCCCTATACTCTATTCTTCGTAGAGGATGCAGACATATGCGCAGCAATTAGGCTTCTTTTGCCACTGGCTTCCCATCCACCAGGATCTCACCAATTGGAAAGTAGGGAATCATTTCTTTTTCGATTCGATCCAGTGCCTCTTTTGGTGTCAGCCCCCAGTTCGTTGGGCAGGCAGAGAGCAATTCTACAAAACTGAAGCCTTTTTTATCAATCTGAACCTGAAAGGCCTTTTTAATATATTCTTTGGCTTTGCGAATATTGGCTGGGTTATTCAACGCTCCGCGAGCGATATAGGTGGCTCCCGGTACCATAGAGAGGAGTTCTGCCTCTTTGATGGGATAACCATCTCGCCGAGCATCCCTGCCATCTTGGGTAGTTGATGTTTTCTGGCCAAGCAGCGTCGTTGGGGCGCGCTGGCCGCCAGTCATGGCAAAGACTCCATTGTTTAGCATAAAAACAGTGATATTCTCGCCGCGCCCTGCGGCATGAATTATTTCTGCAGCACCGATGGACGCACAATCACCATCACCCTGGTAGCTGAAAACAATCTCATCGGGCTGGCAGGCTTTTATCCCGGTAGCCATGGCCGGACCGCGTCCATGGGCTGCGAAGATATTATCAATATTCATATAGACGATGTTGCTGCACCCATTCCCATCGACCCCGATAGTTCTGTCCTCAATACCCAGCTCTTCAATTACCTGAGCAATCAGTTTATGCGCGATCCCATGGGTACAGCCGGGGCAGAAGGAAAATTTCACATCAAACAGGACATTTGGCCAGGAATATACTTTTTCCATTCATTCCACCTCCTGTGGGAACTGGCGTTCCAGCATTGCTGTTACCTGTTCTACACTTGGAATCAGACTCCCGTAGGTGCCTTCAAATTCCACCGGGAATCGCCCTCTGAGAGTGATCAGGACATCTTCCAGCATCTGTCCATCGTTGGCTTCGATCACCAACACCTTCTTGCAGGATTCTGGAATCTGAGCATAACCATCTTCTGGGAATGGCCAAGCAATCAGCGGTCGCAAGAAGCCGATTTTAAGGCCCGTCTTTTCTTTGTATTTCTTTACAGCATGCTCTGCAATGCGGCCGACTGTTCCGAAGGCAGTGACCACATAATCACAATCCTCCAGATCCGTTGTCTTCCAGCGCTGCATTTCTTTTTTGATCTTGGCATATTTTTCGTGAATCAAGCGTTCATACCGATCCGGATCCATGGATGAGTTGATATAGTTGCCTTTGCTGCGTCCATGCCTGCCGTTCATACCCCAGTCGACTTTAGGTAATTGTTCAACATCCACAGGATCCCTGAGAATCACAGGTTCCATAACCTGCCCGATCAACCCATCTGCGTAGATGTATGAAATCATCCTGTAGCGATCGGCCGCATCGAAAGCATCGAACATCATATCAAACGCTTCTTGGATTGTGCCCGGACAGAAAACGATACTACGATATCCCCCGTGCCCACCGCCTCTTGTCGCCTGCCTGTAAGAGCTCTGTGTAGGCTGCATACCGCCCATACCTGGACCAAGACGGGACATATCCACAATAACACAGGGAACTTCTGCAGCTGCTATGTAGGAGATCCCCTCTGATTTCAAACTAATGCCGCATGCGGAAGATGAAGTCATACAACGCTTACCGGTGGAGCCGCCTCCGTGAAGCATATTAATCGCTGCCACTTCACTTTCAGCCTGGATGAATACCCCGCCCCGCCGCGGTAATTCGCGGGAAAGATATTCGGGAATCTCATTTTGGGGCGTAATGGGGTAACCAAAAAAATACCGGCACCCAGCCCGGATCGCAGCTTCTGCGATGGCTTCGTTGCCCTTCATGAGTACTTTGCCCATAGTCTCAACCTCCTTCATTTTGTCAGTGAAAGTTTCGCTTTCTACTATGCTAAATCCTGCCAGAGCGTGATGTGCTATTGGAATTAACGTCGATGCTCCATATTGTCATTATAAACAGAATATCTCTCCCCAGCTATCCTCATCGCTTCCTGGCGCCTGAGGATGCCGCTCATCATCAATTGACAATGTATGCAATTTTCTGTATTATTAAACACAGATTCAGAAAGGAGGTGCACTTCATGTACGAAAAGGATCATTTTGCCCAGTATGGTAAACAGGATTCCCGTAGAAGTGTTCAGCCGCCCCATCGACCTCCAGCATCCCATACCCCTGTTTTTCAGCAACCCGCATCTAGAATGTCCATTAAAGGCATTCAGGGCGAAAGTCTGACCAAACGTTTGCTTCTCAAAGAAAAAAGGAAAAGGATGGTGCGGGGATACAAAGATATCATATGGGAACAGCGCACCATGGATGATTTTTCTGTAATTGACTTTGACCCCTTTAACTTCATGGATGATGAATAAAAAGAAGGACCCTCACTGAGGGTCCACTCTAATTATTTCGCCAACTTCTTGATGGCATCTGCCAGCATGATGGTGGCTTTTTCAATTCTTTCAGCAGACTCAAAAGTAAAGCAGAGACGCAGTTTATTCAGACCCTCATCAGTTACATAGAAACTGTCACCGGGTCGATATGAAACTTTCCCTTTGGTTTCTTTCAAGAGCTCGATCCCATCAACGCGTCCTTCTTCAATTTCCAACCACAGGAAGAATCCGCCTGAAGGTTTCGTCCAAGTAACAAAGTCCGGCATGTGCTTTTCCAGTGTAGCCAGCATCAGATCTTTTTTCATTTTGTATATTTTATTCATTTTCTCAATGTGTGCATACATGTGCCCCTCGCTGCAGTATTTCAGAGCAATAGCCTGGGTAAGGTGATTAGCACTCATATTCAGAGAACCTTTAACGCGAGCAAGCGCCATGGTAATTTCCGGAGATGCAGTGATCCAGGCAAGACGCAGACCCGGTGCCAGAGGTTTGGAGAATGTGCTTGTGTAAATCACATGTCCCTCCGTATCAAATGCCTGAATGGAAGGTAATCTCTCTCCTTCGTATATGAATTCAATGTATGCATCATCTTCCAGAATGAGGAATCCATACTTCTGTGCCAAAGCAACCAGTTCTTTTCTGCGATTAACAGAAGTGCACGTACCCAGTGGATTATGATAGTTGGGCATAATGTAGGCCAATTTCAATGGGCGTCCGGATTCCTGGCACTGTTTTGCATAGGCTTCCAGTTTTGCAATGTCCATACCTTCATCATCCATGGGAATCATTTCCACGTGGGCACCGCTCATTTTAAACGAGCTCACAGCACCTGAGTAGGACGGTGCTTCCATGACCATCGGATCACCAGGTTGCAGCACAAGACGGGCGATCAGGCTCATCGTTTCTGTAGACCCATCACAGATAATTACCTGATCAGGTGCAACATTAACCTGATTCTTCTTTGAGTGCTCAGCTACCCAGGCTCGCAGTTCGGGAAAACCATTGGGCATGCCGTAGTTCAGAATGCGCGGATAATCTTCTGCCAAGGCTTCCATTGCTAGCTTCCCGATTAGTTCCCAAGGATAGTAGGCAGGATCTGGATAGCCTCCAGAAAGACTGATCGCATCCGGATCGCCCCACCCTGCATGGGGAGCCGATTTGGGCGGCTTGTACGAAGACAGCGCCGGGTCAAACAGTTTTTTTGCATCAAACATTTTTTCTCCTCCTTTAATTAACGTTCTTTTTTGTTTTCTACGTCTATTGGTTCTCAATGATGATAAGATCTTTGGGTGCCTGATTCAAGTTCTCGACTCCATTTGGACCCATCAGGATAATATCTTCAATGCGAACACCAAACTCGCCAGGCAGGTAGATTCCCGGTTCGATGCTAAATGCCATACCGGTCTCCAGTTGCCGATGGTTACTTCCCTTTATATCCGGAGCTTCATGTCCTGCATATCCGATCCCGTGCCCCAGTCTGCTGAGGAAGTAATCGCCATATCCAGCTTCTGCAATAATATTCCTGGCAACAGCATCGATCTCTGATGCTTTGGCTCCTAATCGGATTGCCCGGATGGCTGCTTCATTCGCATCCTTGACGATCTGATAGACTTCCTTCTGTTTTTGTGTAGGCTGTCCAACAAAAACCGTCCGCGTTATGTCTGAATACATTCCATTGTAGATGCACCCATAGTCCATCAGCACCAAATCTTGCTCTTTGATGACCCGGTCACTCCGATTGTAATGGGGCATCGATGCATTGGCACCCACGGCTACCATGCCGTGACCTTGTACTCCCCTTCTGCGAAAACTGGCTCTGATCTCGCCGATCACATCCTTCTCAGTCATACCGGGTTGAATAAATGCC
>CAZDAI010000118.1:0-6382 GCA_964503545.1 uncultured Candidatus Sumerlaeota bacterium | reverse complement strand
TGCATAAAGCATTGAATTTATCTCGTGAAGAGACTCCAGCGATGGGGAAAGACGATGATACTATCCGAAATGAGCAATGAGGTAAGCTTAAGCAGGTTTGAGTATTATGAGAATAGAATCATCTATATCTAAATCTAAATCTAGTATTGGCGGTTTGTATCTGAATTTGAGTGATCAGACAAATGATAGATCATCATTGATACGATGGAAACCCTTTATTAAAAAGGGTTTTCTTTACGTTAAGGCGATAGACGGGTTTGAAATACCTACTATTCTTGCCTATTCTCTCGAATCAACGATATCGGAAAATGATATGGCAACACTTTTCTGCACAGAAAGCATAGATTGCGTACTTTGAATTCCTTAGGACTGAGATAATCCAGAGAGCTGTGGATCCGAATATTGTTATACCAATGAACATAATCGGCCAACTCTACCTTTAAACGTCCCAGGCTTTCAAAGTTTCGCCCCTGGACAAATTCTGTTTTAAAGAGTTTAAATGTCGCTTCAGACACGGCATTATCGTAGGGACAGCCCTTAAGGCTCAAAGAACGCTGAATATGGAATGTGTCCAAAACTTCATCAAGGATCATGTTGTTGTATTCGCCGCCCCGGTCCGTATGAAACATCTGGACTCGCCTGAGATCGGCTTGTACTGTTGCGAACGCGTCCATCACCAGATGGGAATCTTTGCGGGGACCGGCACTGTATCCAATGATCTCCCGATTGAACAGATCCACCAGCAGGCAAGTGTAGTTCCACTTGTAATTCACCCTGACATAGGTTAGATCGCTCACAACTGCTTCGTATTCCCTTCGCCCATGGAACTGGCGATTGAGTATGTTCGGAATCACAGCCATATTGGTCTCTGCCTTGTGGGTCTTAAATCTGCTGATGGTGTACGCCGAATGCAGCCCATGCTCGCCCATGATCCGGCTGATTCTCCACTGTAAGGCGATCTCATACCAACTACTCGAGCCTGCTTCAATCTTTCTACTTCAGCATACTCTGCGATTCCAATGAAATGCTGTTAAAACAGTCTTCACTAAACTCCCTTTCATCTGATTTGCACTGCTTCATAATAGTAAGTGCTACGGACCATGCCTACAGCTTTGCACAGCGCTGATATAGAGAATTACCTGGTATTGTCCCGAACCACCGCTACTTTTGTGCGAATATCAGCGCTGCTTGCTTTAAGATATCATTCTCCATCTTCAGCTGTTTGTTCTCTTTTCGCAATTTGAGCAGTTCGATTTCTTTCGATGTTCTATTATCCCGTTCTCGAGTCGATCCTGATGAATTAATCCGCTTGATTCATCGGTCAAGTAGGCTGATGGTCACTGAAATAATGGGCGATCCCTAACGTGACTAGTGGGGATCAGGTGAAAAAGTTGACAACGGCGAAAGAGCAGGTAATAATGAAAGGGTAGTGAAAGGTGGTCGGATGGTATGAACAGACGTTCCAGAGAGTTGCATTTTGAACCAGCGGAAACCAAAAAAGCCTCCCAGCTTGTCTTTGAACAGTTGCGTTCTCATATTCTCAGCGGACTTATAAAGCCGGGGGATGAACTGCCTGCTGAGCGGAATCTGATGCGGCAGTTTCGGCGCAGCCATCCTACCATTCGCGAAGCCTTGCGTATGCTAGAGGCTGCGGAACTCATCGATGTCATACCGGGGAATGCAGCTGTTGTGCGGCCACCACAGGCGAATCCGGTGGCAAAGCCATTGGATGAGCTGCTCCGCTATCAGGAAGTTACAGTAGGGGAGTTGCTTGAATTTATGGCAGCAATTTTCCCGGATATTGCAAATCTGGCAGTTCTGCGTCGGGATGATCGGGATATGGCGAATCTTGTAGTCGAGTACAACCGGATCAAAGCCATGGACAGCATCCATTTTCTAGCGGTCCTCCCCCTGTACGATGTCTTGACAGCCTGCTGCAAGAATCCGCTGATTGCTGTGGTCTGGCAGGCATTGGGCAAAATGATCATCTTAGCCAATCAGGACATAGAAACCCAAGATCTGCATGTTAATCAGGAAATCGTAGAAAATCACCGTTTGCTCATTGATGCTGTGCTTGTACAGAATGGCAACAAAGCGCAAGCACAGGCTCAAGAATGCTGGCATCTCTGGACAGAGCAAGAAAACAAACTAAAAATGAGCGATCCAGAAGAACAGTCACCAGAACCAAACACATCCCACCAGCTGTTTCAACCGGTCCGGACAGAAAAAGCATCAGAGGCCGTGTACCGGCAAATACGGGAAAAAATTATGACAGGGGAGCTTCTCCCTGGAGATAAATTACCGCCGGAGCGAAAGCTTATGGAACTTTTCAACCGAAGCCGGCCAACCATTCGTGAAGCGCTGCGTATGTTAGAAAGCAGTCACTATGTGCGTACGACTCCCGGAAGCGGGACAGTAATCAATACGATGACCACCCAGGCGGCAGAACGCTCCCTTCATGACCTCTTAGAAATGAAGCGCGTTGAACGGACTGACTTAAAAGAGCTGCGCAATATCTGTGAAACAGTTGTTGCGGCATGGGCAGCTCGGCGCAGGAGTAATGAAGATCTGCAGAAGTTACGCAATATATTGAATGATGTTGATAATTTTGTTGAGCAAATCGAAGAATCCATGGCCATGGGGCACCGCTTCAACCTTTTTTTGGCCCAGGCCGCTCACAACAAAACAGCTTATGCTCTAACTCGTGCGGTATCGGAAGTGAATTACAGTCTGGTACGGCAGTCGTGGGAGGAGCAGCGGACCCACATCCTGATGAAAGAGATGATTCACCATTCGCGCACGATCTGGCAGCAGCACAGGAGGATATTTACTGCTATCGAAGCGCAGGATCCGGAGCGTGCCCGCAGCGAAACGGAGGCGCATATTGAAGCCGCCAATCACCCAATCGACTGAATATATCTGCAGTGACGCTTGCAGATATATTTTTTGCATGCTATAATTGGTCTGAACAGTAATATAATATATATAGAGTTAATGCCCTGAGCATATAAAGGAAAAAGCGGAGGTGATAGGATGAACAGCATCAAGATCGATGCGGAACTTTGCAAGGGCTGTGGATTATGCATCCATGTCTGTCCACAATCAATCATTCACATGAGCGAGGAGTACAACTCGAAAGGACTGCATTTTGCAGTACAGAAGGAGACTGGCAGCTGTACAGCCTGCCGGTTGTGCGCCATTCAATGCCCCGATGCAGCCATTGAAGTTTACAGGGAGGTGTAAGGATGGATAAAAAAGAGCTACTGGAGGGTAACATAGCCGTGAGCATGGCGGCAATGCGTGCGGGTTGCCAGTTTTTTGCTGGATACCCCATTACACCGCAAACCACCATTACGGAATACCTGGCAGTTGAGCTGCCAAAGGTGGGAGGAACCTTTATCCAGGCTGAAAGCGAGGTGGCAGCCATTAACATGATTGCGGGGGCGGCAGCCGGCGGTATGCGGGTGATGACGGCAACTTCCGGGCCTGGACTGTCCCTGATGGCAGAAGGGATGTCCTATATGGCAGGAGCCGGACTGCCGGGTGTCATTGTTGATGTGCAGCGCTCAGGAGCTGGAGGCGGAAACTTGCTGGCTTCCCAGAGTGACTACAACTATACGACCAAAACACTGGGACATGGTGGCTTGCGAGCCTTTACCGTTGGGCCGGAATCGGTGCAGGAAGCGGTCGACTGGATCTACCGGGGATTTGATATTGCGGAGCAATACCGCACATTGTTTATCCTCCTGACAGACGGGATGAACGGGCAAATGATGGAACCTGTCCAAATTCCGGTGGCAAAAAATGATTTTCAGCAGAGAGATTACATTGTTTCAGGCAAACGCGGTCGCACGCGACGGGTCCTCAAGGAGTTTGAGTTTGATGTGTACACCCTGGAGAAAAAATACAAACAGTATGCGGCGATGTACCGTACCTGGGCAGAGAAGGAAGCGGCCTGGGAAGATTATGCAATGGATGATGCTGAATATGTTATTGCTGCTTGGGGATCGGCTGCGCGTATTACCAAAACAGCCATCGATAATCTGCGCGATCAGGGTATTCCAGTCGGCATGATTCGTCCGATTACCCTTCATCCTTTCCCCCAGGCGCCGTTTACAGCGTTGAATCCATCCCGGATCAAAAAAGTACTGACTGTGGAGATGGCCGATCCGCCCCAGTTCTTTTTCGATGTGCAGCTGGCTTTGCCAGCGGCAATACCCCATGCATACTTTACCCGTTCCGGGGGTGTCATCCCCAATCCGGATGAAATAGAAAATGCAGTTAGAGAGCACATGCTGGCAGACGAACGATGATCCTGTCTAGATGAGTTGATGCTGGACTGGTATTCAGGAAGGAAGTGAACAGATGCAGAAAGTGTATGAAAAAAGTAAAGGCCTTTTGCCCGTATCATCCGGTTATTGCCCGGGCTGCATGCATTCCACAGCCCATAAGCTGATCGCCGAAGTTCTGGCAGAAAAGGATCTCTTGGAGGATACAATCCTGGTTCTACCGGTGGGCTGCTCGATTTTAGCCACCAACTATTTTGACTTTGACCTTCTGTGCTCGCTCCATGGCCGGGCTGCGGCCAACGCAGTGGGCTTAAAGCATGCCCAACCCGATAAGGTTGTGCTCGTATACCAAGGAGACGGTGATGCATCTTCCATTGGTTTGGCTGAGTCTTTCTATGCAGCAAACCGTGGGGACCCCTTGACTGTCATCATGATCAACAACCAGATTTATGGCATGACGGGCGGTCAGGTATCACCTTGCACTTTGGTAGGACAAACTTCCACAACAACACCCGGTGGCAGGGACCCCCGGCAGATCGGTTATCCAGTGCATATGGCAGAGATAATCGGATCACTAAAAGCGCCAAGCTTTGTCGGTCGTTATGCACTTCATACACCGCGCCACATTATGGAGGCGAAAAAAGCCATTGCCAAAGGAATTGCAATACAGCAAAAACACAAAGGCTATTCCTTTATTGAACTGCTTTCCGCCTGTCCGACCAACTGGGGCGTCGCACCGGATAAAACGCCCGAGTACATGGAAGACAAGGTGATTCCTGAATTTCCACTGAGAGTCTACAAGGATGTTTTTGGAGGTGAGTGTTAATGGAGCGATCCATTCTTCTGGGCGGCTTCGGCGGGCAGGGCGTGCAGACATTGGGGAAGCTGTTGGCCTATGCCGCCAATGATGCTGGCAAAACTGTCACATTCTATCCGGCTTACGGCGGAGAAATGCGTGGTGGAACCTCCAACTGCACAGTGGTGGTCAGTGACCGCCGGATTGGCGCGCCGGCGCGCAATCTATGTGACTATGTCCTGGTGCTCAATGAGCCTTCTTTTAAGCGTTTTGAAGCTCGTGTAAAACCCGGCGGAACGCTTCTTGTGAACAGTTCTCTGGTGAAGGAGATAAGTAAGCGAGAGGACATTCAAGTCCAGTATCTGCCCTTGAACGAAATGGCAGATCAAGTTGGCAGCATACGGGCACTGAATATCATCCTTTATGGATATTTCATTGGTTTTACTGAAATGTTCAATCAGTCTGAAGCCCAAAATACACTTCAGGAAAGATTGGGGAAGAAAAAAGAGTTTGCCGAAGCAAATGATCAGGCATTTCTGGTCGGGTGGGAAGCAGGCCAGAAAGACCGACACTAAGCAGCAATGCGAAAAAGCAAGAAGCCTGGCCGTAGCAGCGGGCAGACTTCTTGCCTATTCCATATTCCCTGGATCATCTTTCTCGATCGTGGGGTATTGATTTATGCTGCTTTCTTCCTCCGGATCACATAGCCACTGGCTATGGAAGCCAGTCCCAGCCAGAGAAAGGCTGTATCCATCCCGGTATCGGGAAGGGGCTCGAGGGGTTCGTCATCGTCTCCGGGGGGAGTGATTGAACCGGTCCAAACCATCACTGACGAATCACGCAGTGTTGTTTGTTCACCAGCAAAGTATACTGTGGCCCAAACGCCATCGGTGCCAGGATTGCTGCCTGTGTAGGTGTAACCGGCAGTGCCGCCACCGACACTGACAAGCTGGCTGCGGGTATGGGCACCGGTTACATCGAAGCGGACATAGATACCGGCAGCCGTTACCAGTTCATCATCACTGTTGTAAATGCTGGTAGTGAATGTTTTGGCAGTACCGGTGTCGGCAGTCGCGGTTGCCGGCAGCAGTTCAATGGTGGAAATCCACGGATCGAATTCCACATCTTCACTCACCGGATCACCCTCTGTCTGGGCGTCATTCAAGTTGACGATTACGCCATTCTTGACTTTTACAACCGGCCCATCTGGATGACCCCACCAGTTGTTCAGTGCAGTAATGGTGGTTTCGGATTCGTTGTCAATAGCGAAATCCCGGTGACCTGAAAAATTGTTAGC
>CAZDAI010000117.1:0-6419 GCA_964503545.1 uncultured Candidatus Sumerlaeota bacterium | reverse complement strand
ATTCCGAATGACCGGGGAGCAGCCCGGGTAGGAAACCGAATCGGAATGCTTACCTATCTGACAGTGGGGGAGCCCAGCAGAATCCCGGCAGCCATTACCAGGATGCGGTTGCGCAACTGGTGGCGCAGAGCTCCTTATGTGGAGATTACTCTGGAGAATTCCGGACCGGTCCATCAGGCGATGAGCGGGCTGATTGAAATCAGACAGGCCGGTCAGCTGCGCGGACAACTGGAGGTGCCCAGAGTGATCCTGCAGCCGGAATCAACGCGGACTGTGGCCATCGCCTGGGACAGCCCGCCCCGCTGGGGGTACTTTGTCATGACTGGGATTCTCCATGGGGACAATGGGGCTTTTGGACCGGTGGAAATATCCTGCCTTCTGTTTCCCCTGGCATCTGTCTCGGGTATGGCAATGCTAATCCTTGCTATCCATCTGTTGCGTGAGAAAGGGGTGGATCCATTCCAGCGCATTAAAAAACCGGGGAGGTAGTCTCCCCGGCTCTGCTTACTTGCTTTTGACCGTCTTGGGCTTCCCTTTGGTTTCTTTGGCGAAAAACATGATGATGGTGCCAACGACCATGCTGATGAAGAGGAAGCGGAAACCGGCTGAGAAAGCTTCCACTGAGAAGGTTCCAGTAGCTGTTTTGGGATAGCTCTCAATGATGAGGCCGATGAGCACCGTATAGACTGCTCCGCCTGCCATGGTGAAAAAGTTATTAATACCGTTGACGGTTCCAGTTAGGTTAATGGGAAACAGCTCCTTGATCATGGCGATCCCGGAGACGCCCAGGCCACCGGATGCGCCCAGAAAGAACAGTAGACCATAGAGGAAGCTGGGCGTGATGCGTTCGGGCATAAAAGCGATCGGTACCCAACAGAGTGTGCTGAGCATCGCAGCCAGCAGGACGATTCCTTTTCGGGTGCCGAGGACTTTATCTGACAGGTATCCGCCAATGGGTGGCGTGATGATGCTGCCAAAAGAGATCATCATGAGAATACTTCCCGCTTGAACCTGGGTCTGACCCAATACCTGCATCAGGTAGGGACCGCCCCACAGACTCTGGAAGCTCATCAGCACTCCATAGGAAGTAAAGCTACGGATTGCCACCGGCCAGAAATATCGATTGCCCAGCACGGTGCGAATCCCCTGAAAAATGGGCACAGGCTCAAGAGGGATACGCTCTTCAGCAGGGACATTGTCAATTTCATCCAAACCGGGCAGCCCCATATCTTTGGGGGTGTTCCGGACAATGATATACATGACAATCGCCAGCAGTACTGTTGCGATACCAATACCGGTTACAGAGGGGCGCCAGCCAAAACGAACGATCATAATGGCCAGAGGAGTGGCGGCAATCAACCCTCCCATATTGCCCAAAGAGACCAGCATCCCCGCGATGGTTGCATATTCATTCTTGCGAAACCAGATCGAAAAGATCTTCAGCGTGGGGACATACACACAGGAGAGGCCCAAACCAATGAGGAGGCGGGCTACCAGTGCGGTCTGAAAATTGGGAGCCAAACCAAAAAGCACTGCACCCATACCAGCAATTCCGAATGAGATGGAAGCCAGTTTGCGTGGGCCGATAGAGTCGGCAAGAATCCCGGCCGGCAGCTGCATGATCGCATAAGGGTAGAAATACATAGAACCTAACAGCCCCAGAGCAGCACCATCAATGGCAAAGGATGCAATCAGATCCGATGACATAACCGCTGGTGAAAGCCGGTGAAAAATGATAATCAGGTAGGCAATGGCCAATACCCCGAAAATGACCCAGCGATAGGAAAGCATTCTCTGGGCGGGGCTTTGTACTGAAGCCCCGGTGGATGGAACAGACATACTAAAACCTCCTTGAATTGGAAACGCCCGTTATTTATCTCTCTACATCGCACGGTATATCAAATCGATACAACAACCATTATAGCACTTTGTGAAAAAAAGGGAATAGGATTTCTGTGTCTCAATTTTCCGTTTATTCATGCCAAAAACAAACAACCCCGAACCGCTGCGTGGAAGCAGGGTCGGGACGATCAGACGCAATATCTTTAGGATTGAAGGATTCATCTGCAACTCTATTCTAATACTTTTCTGTGCACTTGACAAGCTGTGCGGACCCAATATCTGATAGCGTCAGCAGGGATATTCCATTTTCTGTAGAAAACGCTGATATATTGAATCCGTGGTCCGCCACCAGCGGGAGGGGTCACAATGGAGAAGAAGTCTGGCACAATCCTGGTCACAGATGATCAGGCGGGTGTGCGCAAATTGCTTTATGAAGTATTCAGTCGGGATGGCTTTACTGTACTGACAGCGGCAGATGGTCAGGAAGCACTGAGGGTGCTGCAAACGGAGGTTCCGGACCTGATTCTTTTGGATGTAAAAATGCCGGGCTTGGGGGGTTTGGAAACACTGCGCCAGATGCGCGCTCGGGATCTGGATACATGTGTCATTCTCATGACCGCATACGGAGAAACGGAAGTAGTGGCAGAAGCTATGAAGTTGGGGGCAGTAAAGCATATTGCAAAACCATTTGATTTGAATCAGCTGCGCCAGACGGTGAAGGAACTGGTGCACGACGGTAAGCCCTGTCAGTAAAAACGTCCTGATCGGCCAAGATGGCGAATCCGAAGTGCAGATGAATCTGCACTTCAATATTTTTCTCCAGGAGCAGTCATTTTTTATCCTGCTGGAGGATAATCTGTGCATCTGCCGAAATAGTTTCATGCAAAGGATGTGAGCCAAATGGCAGAAGTATACAAAGATAAGCAGATTGCTCTGCGCTGCACATTATGCGGCAAGCTGGAACAGCATGATTTGTCTGTTTTTTCGTTTTCCGGATCCCACAGCCACAGGATCTACTGTTCGTGCGGGTTTCGCAAAGCGATTATCAATATAAAGGATCGCTGCAGTGTCCTGATACAGGTACCATGCATCCTCTGTGAGACCGAGCATGTTTTCACATACCCGATTAAAAAATTCTGGAGGACAGGGCTTGAAGGCCTCATCTGTCCTGAATCTGCAGCAGAATTGGGGTATTTTGGCGATGCTGAAACAGTGCAGATGGCGGTTGAACACTGGCAGGAAAAACATATAGGGGGTTTTGATGAATATTTTCAAAACCCGCCGGTTATGTTTGATATGCTCAATCACCTTCATCATGTAGCGGAAAATAAACGACTTTCTTGCTCCTGCGGCAGCCGGGAGATTGAGGTAGATTTGTATCCTGATTGTCTGGAGCTGCACTGTTCCCGCTGCGGCGCAATCAGCCGGATCCCGGCGGTAGAAGGCAAAGACTGGGACAGGCTGGCAACTATGGATACTGTTGTGATGCTGGACGGCACAATCAGCATCGAGGGAAATCTGGGGATGCCCACGCTCTATCGCTTGAAGTAGTTTTATCCATGCAATCCGGGTGCTGGCATTCAGATGGTATGCTCGCCGTTTGTCCGCATGAGCGATGAGCGAAACAAATGCTCAGTTCTAATTCCTCATCATCTGCTCCATTTCATGATCAAATCCAATCGCGGGTTCCGAAAATGAATGATCCTACTGGAATCCGGATCCCTACTCGCATGCTCCTTGTACTATTACAGAATGATAAATTCTGAACGGACTTCTTTGCTGAAAATTATCTTGAGGGAGGTAACAACATGGAGAGAGAACTGTCACTGGAGTTTGTCCGGGTTACTGAGGCTGCAGCTATTGCAGCCGCACGGTGGATGGGTTTGGGTGATAAAGAGGCTGCAGACGGTGCAGCAGTGGACGCCATGCGTGCTGTTTTTGATACCGTGCACATCGATGGGGAGGTTGTCATTGGTGAGGGTGAGATGGATGAAGCGCCCATGCTCTACATTGGCGAGAAAGTGGGCACAGGTCATTTACCCAAGGTGGACATTGCTGTGGATCCTCTGGAGGGTACCAATCTGGTGGCCCGTGGCCTGCCGGGTGCCATTGCTGTGCTGGCAGTAGCCGAGCGGGGCTGCTTGCTTAATGCTCCTGATATGTATATGGAGAAAATTGCAGTAGGACCGCAGGCGGCTGGCTGCATTGACATCGATGCATCCGTGTACGATAATCTGGCTTGCGTGGCCAAAGCCCAGGGCAGCAAAATCAGTGATTTGACCGTTATCCTCCTTGATCGGCCCCGCCATGCTCAGCTCATCGAAGATGTACGAAAATCGGGCGCCCGGATCAAACTGATCAGCGATGGGGATGTAGCAGCGGCAGTGGCAACTGCTGTGGAAGGTACAGGAGTGGATATGCTGTTGGGCATCGGCGGGGCACCGGAAGGTGTTCTGGCTGCTGCTGCCTTGCGCTGTCTCGGCGGTGAGATGCAGGGTCGACTGGCGCCCAGTGATGAAGAACAAGTCCGGCGGATCCATGAAATGGGCATCAGCGATGTATATCGTGTCCTAAAAATGCAGGATCTGGTGCGTGGTGATGATGTAATTTTCGCCGCCACCGGTATTACCGATGGAGACTGGCTGCGGGGCGTTCGCTACGGCGGCAACGGCTGCCGCACCTATTCGGTGGTGATGCGGGCGGCTACAGGTACAGTGCGGTTCATCGAAGCAGTGCATCAGCTGAACCGCAAGCCCATACTGGATAAGTTCAAGGAAAAATGGGATATGGATCAGCGGTAAAAATGAAAGGAGCAATCCCCTATGAAATTTTTCATCGATACAGCCAACCTGGAACAGATCCGGCAAGCGTGGGACCTGGGTGTGATCTGCGGTGTGACCACCAATCCTTCTCTGGCTGCAAAAGAGAAGGAGGACTTTAAGAGTCTGATTCTGGCCATCGCTGAAATAGTGGACGGACCTGTCAGTGCTGAGGTTGTTAGTACTGACACAGAGGGAATGATCCAGGAAGCCCGTTCCCTGGCCGCCTGGGCCAAAAACATTGTGGTAAAAATTCCCTTGACGGCAGAAGGTCTCAAAGCTGTGAAGGTCTTGGCAAAAGAGCAGATCAAAACCAATGTGACCTTAATTTTCTCGGCAAACCAGGCTTTGCTGGCAGCCCGGGCAGGAGCTGCCTATGTCAGCCCCTTTATCGGCCGGCTGGATGATATCGGTCATGATGGCATGGCTGTCGTGGCAGATACAGCAGAAATTTTCCGTATTCATGATATCCCGGCAGAGATCATCGCGGCTAGCATTCGTCACCCGGTACATGTCACTGATGCAGCCCGAGCCGGTGCGCACATTGCTACGGTGCCATATGCGTTGATTCAGCAGATGCTCAAGCACCCGTTGACTGAATCCGGCATTGCTCGTTTTCTTGAAGACTGGGCGAAAGCCGGGAAAGAAAAAGACTGGTAGATACTGATAAGACCAACGCAGTGATGCCGTTCCACACACCAGCCTTAGGCTGGCGAATTATCTGAGACAGCAGGTGGTATGTTTGAGTTATCAGGAATTGGAAGAAAAAACACTGATCGAACTGTATAAGATTGCCAGGGAAATGGATATCCCGGCATATTACACCCATCGAAAAAAGGAGCTCATATTTGAGATCCTCAAAGCGCAGACCAAAAAGGACGGACTGTTGTTTGCCCAGGGCATTTTAGAGATTATGCCCGATGGTTTCGGCTTTCTTCGCCCCTTTGTGTATCTGCCCAGCCAGGAAGACATTTATGTCTCGCCTTCACAGATCCGGCGTTTTGCCATGCGCACCGGCGATATGATTTCCGGTCAGGTCCGCCCGCCCAAGGAGTCAGAACGATATTTTGCGTTGCTCCGTGTGGAGGGTATCAACGGACACAGCCCCGAATCTTCTGTGGACCGGATTCATTTTGATGCTCTGACACCGCTTTTTCCCAATGAAAAACTGGATATGGAGAGCAAACAAGGCCATCTTTCAACCCGGGTGATCGATCTGATCACACCGATCGGCAAAGGACAGCGCGGTCTGATTGTCGCACCGCCCAAAGCAGGTAAAACCATTCTCCTGAAGGAGATTGCCAACAGCATCGCTTTTAATCATCCGGAAATTGTTCTGAAAGTATTGCTGATTGATGAACGCCCCGAAGAAGTAACCGACATGGAGCGATCCGTGCGGGGTGAGGTCGTCAGTTCCACATTTGACGAACTGCCGGAGAATCACATCAAGGTGGCAGAAATGGTCATGGAAAGAGCCAAACGGCTGGTGGAGCAGAAAAAAGATGTGGTGATTCTTCTAGACAGCATTACCCGGCTGGCCCGGGCGTACAATCTGGTGGTGCCGCCCAGCGGGCGGACCTTGTCCGGCGGTATTGATCCCAGCGCCTTCCATAAGCCCAAGCGTTTCTTCGGTGCTGCGCGTAACATTGAAGAGGGTGGCAGCTTAACCATTCTGGCGACGGCGCTGATTGAGACAGGCAGTCGCATGGACGATGTCATTTATGAAGAATTCAAAGGAACCGGAAACATGGAACTGCA
>CAZDAI010000116.1:0-6542 GCA_964503545.1 uncultured Candidatus Sumerlaeota bacterium | reverse complement strand
GATCCTGGGCACTACTGCATGTTCTGGCCTTGTTGTCGCACCAGAACGGGCGGATCCTGCCAAAGGCAAATATCTTCTTCATCCTGATCCGAAATACATGATAAAGATCATGGCAACCATGGCTGGAACCCCCAACCTGGATTGGCTGGTTAGTACAGTTGTCGGCAGTGACGATTATGCGTTGATGGAAAAGGCACTGTTTTCTACATCCCCAGGCAGCGGCGGTGTAATCTATTTCCCGTACATCTCACCTGCCGGCGAACGATATCCGTTCTATCATCCCTATGCAAAAGCTGGATTCTTTGGAATCACTTCGACAATTACGAAAGATCAGCTTATTCGGGCCGTGTATGAAGGGGTCGGTTTTTCAGTTAAAGACTCCCTAGGGACAGAAGTGACCGGTGGCCGGATCCATATCGCCGGCGGCGGGAGTAAAAGCAATGCCTGGTGCCAGATCATCGCCGACTGCACGAACCACGAAGTAATTCGATATACCGGCAGTGAGTATGGTGCAAAAGGCGCTGCCATCCTTGCTGGCCTTGCCGCTGGATGGTATAGCCGGCTGGATGAGATGGCAAATTCATTCTGTCGGATTGAAAAGCTTTTCTCCCCTTGTGTGCAGAATGCCAGAATATATGACGATCTCTACAGAATCTATAAAGATGTGCGTGTGGCTCAATCCGATCTATGGTATGCCCATCAGGAGATCATTGACACGCATGGGTTATAACTGGAGTTTCTAGTGTTAGGAGCGTATTCAGAGAGGGGTTTGAAAATGAAAATTCTATTTACAGCGGAGTACGATGAACAGATGATTTCTGCCATACAGTCATTGGGCGATGTAACCATGGCAGGCTGGGCCGTGGGCAAACCGAAGATCCCCGAAGATGAGCTGGCGAAAATGGTGCCTGAAACAGAAATAATTATTACCAGCTACGATGGGATAACCCGAAAAGTCATTGATGCTGCACCCCATTTAAAACTGATTGCCTGCACACGTGCGACACCGGTAAACGTCGACTGTGATTATGCCAAGGAAAAAGGCATTCCGGTGTTATACACCCCTGGCCGCAACTCCGATTCTGCAGCTGAACTGACCATCGCTTTGCTGATCAACTGCGCCCGGCATATCCCCCAGGCATACCAAGCCCTGCACCAAGGACGCTATTGTGCACCGGACCAGGGAAAGGGGCGGGAAACAAAATCCGGTTTAAAAGAGGACATTACCTGGGGAATCGGTGCTAATCAACCCTACATGGTATTTAAGGGGATGGAACTCAAAGGCCGAAATCTCGGTATCATTGGTTTTGGCAGCATCGGTAAGCGTGTTGCTCAGATTGCTCGTGCCTTTGGTATGAATATCCTGGTGTATGATCCCTATGCCGGGGAGATCGATGTGGATACCATTGGACAGCGCAAAGTCGATCTGAACACACTTTTAAGTGAAGCAGATTTCGTTTCGTGCCATGTGAAAATTACCCCGGCAACCCGCGGCATGATGGGCAAAGAACAGTTTGCGAAGATGAAATCAACGGCATATTTTATCAATACTTCCCGGGCTGCGGCGGTTGATGAAGAAGCGTTAATTGAAGCGCTCCGATCGGATACGATTGCTGGTGCGGCACTGGATGTCTTTGCATCAGAACCCATTGCCTGCAATCATCCCTTTATCCGGGAGTTGGGTGATCGTGTTGTGGTAACCCCTCATATTGCTGGTGCCACAAATGATGCCATCACCAATCACACAAAAATGATTGTTTCAGACATTCGGCGTTTTCTAGCCGGTGAACCACTGCTTTATTCTTACTGATTTTTATCGTGAGGCCAAAACTGACTGAAAGGATGAATGCCATGTTAATGCAAAAAGAAAGAGAACTGGTTGTAGAATTTGGCAAGAAACTGATTACGGCGGGTCTGACAAAGGGGACAGGAGGAAATATCAGTATCTTTAACCGAGAACAAGGTCTGATGGCCATCAGCCCCAGCGGCATCGACTATTTTGAAACACTGCCTGAAGATGTTGTGATCATGACTCCTGACGGAAAAATCGTCGATGGGGTAAGAAAGCCTTCCAGCGAACATGAGCTGCATAGCATTTTCTATGCCAAACGCGAAGACATCGATGCTGTGGTGCACACTCATTCCCCATATGCCACGGCATTGGCGACACTGGGCCAAGGATTGCCTGCCAGCAACTACATGGTTGCATTGGCTGGTCCCGATGTCCGCTGCGCACCGTACTGTTCGTTTGGCACACGGGAACTTGCTGAAGCCTGCTTTGAAGCGATGAGTGATCGCTACTGCGTCCTGCTGAGCAACCACGGCCTGGTTGCCGGAGCCAAAACCATTCAAAGCGCATTTAAGATCGCAATGCTCATTGAAGAATGCTGTGAAACATATATGATTGCTGCAAGTGTCGGCAAACCGAACATCCTCAGTGAAGAAGAAATGAAGAACATGATGGAACGTTTTAAAACATACGGTCAGGCAAAGCCAAAGAATCCCTAAGCACACAAGGAAAAAATGAGTAAAATGATATGCTCCCCGTATAGCAGGCAGTCAGATCATGGCTGTTAGCTATCACGCGGAGCATATTCTTTTTCCCCAATATACCAGGCTGCCCGCTGGCTCACCGGAATTATGCGAATCCCGTCAAATGCACTAGTCATTTCTGCTTCAGCCTCCAGGCAAAAGTGCTCATAGTCACTTCCTTCCAAGTGTTCTACCAGGCGAATCAGAGGAGACGATGCACCATAGAAATCGTGGACCAGCATAATTTTACGAGACACGCGCAGCATTTCCTCATACAATATTTTTCTTTCGTTTTTCTTAAAACCATGAGCAACATAGGATGTCAGAACCCAATCAAACTGAGCATCAGCAAAAGGCAGCCCCTGCAAAAAGCTGCCTTCCAGAAAGTGAATATCTCTGTTTTCATTGCGTTTTCTGGCGATCGCCAGCATACGACGGGCTGGATCTACCCCTGTTACTGAAAAACCGCAATCGTGCAGTGCAGAACAGAATGCACCGGTCCCGCAGCCGATATCCAAAACGGAAGCATATGCCGGGAGTTTTAAATGATGCAGGTTCTTTTGCAGTATTCTACTGTAGTTCTTCTTCTGCATGGAATAAAACCATCCATAGTATGGTGCAATGCGATCAAAAAGATCCGTTCTCACCTAAGGATACCCACCTTTGCTTACCTAACTTTTATCCTCATGTCAACAAAGAGCTGCTGGAAATTCTAGATTCTTCGCCACTCGGACATAGACTGCAGGGTATCCAGCTCTACGGTCTGTCGGTATGCATAGGTTTTCGGCCAAGTAGCAAATTGTGAATTCTTGCCGAACAAAACACGGGTCAACAAAGAGTTAGGAACCGCTTTCCAGCCTTTATCGGGCTGAAGTTCAATCTTAACTGCAGCATTCTCTCGAAAAGCGGTGTAAATACCCGCTATCTCACCCATTGGTTCATCGGCTGTTGCTTTGAACGTGCCGGAATGCGTTATGCCATTTTGCATCTGCAGCACATTGGGAAATGCTTCGCTAAACTCGATGCGAAATGGATGCTTGGCCTGCCGGAGCTGAATGGAGGCAAGATTTGCATCTTTGAATCGGTATCTGAAATGCTGGTCAATCAACTCCCCAGCACCTTGCAGCTGGATCCGTGTCAATCTCCTTTTCCCGGCACACAACAGTTCAATCATATGGCAATCCATGGAGTAGCGAGAATAGTATCGCCACTGTAAATCCTTGGGCATCGGAAATGGAAAATTGTCCTGCTGAATGCTTACCCCGTCGATCTGCACTTGGACCAGTGTACTCCCTTTTCTCAGAAAATCAAACCCGTAGAGAAAGTACAGGGGCAAATAGGTCGGTGCTTCCGTAGTGGCGCCAATTGGCGCCAACAGATTCATCCCGTTCGTCTTCTTGTTGTGTTTTTCTTCAATTTCGACCGCAATCTCTCGCCTCAGTTTATCCTGAAAGCGAAAAGTCGTCTTAAAATTGCCATTTTTAACGGCCAGCTCAGGTTTATCAATTACCGTACGGATATGTTCTCCCAAACCTTTTCCTGCAACATCAAAACTTTCATTCTCAACGCTTTGCAGGTTCAGATCATCATAGACATCCACATATCCATCTTGTCGATAGGCAATCAGACGATATCCGGTCCCGTATAAATTATCATCAAAATACTGCAGTTCCAGACCGATGTAGACCCGATCCGGGTTTTTTTCAAAATTGATAATAGCTAGTTTCTGCATGGGGTTGTGACGAATCA
This sequence comes from uncultured Candidatus Sumerlaeota bacterium, assembly GCA_964503545.1. Lineage (GTDB taxonomy): Bacteria > Bacillota > SLNR01 > SLNR01 > SLNR01 > JAXGQE01. The sequence goes on along the minus strand of CAZDAI010000116.1, from coordinate 2,261 downwards.
CAAAGGGATTCACTGTATATCCATCATGCAGGTGCTCCTCTGCGCCAGTCTGTTGCGCCATCCAGCAAACCTCCTTTTCGTTCCTATCCGGCAACATATCCGTTCTGTGACGGGATTACATGCAGCGCCTGTTCCCTGGTCATGCTGCTGAACATCTAGCGGATTGAAATCTCCCGGTTATCCCTGTCAAGGATTGCGACACAACATGCGCCGCCCAGGTTCTCCTCAACTGAGGCTGCCAGCTCATGGAGTGCAGATGACAGATCAGCACTTCTTGTCCCATCAACCACCTCGATGCACAAAAAAGCATTCTTGGTGCCCTCTGTAAGCATCGTTCGCTTTGCCTCCCGCCAGTTCCAACAGCGACAGACAGCACCAGCCTGATCTTTGTAGACAATCTCCCCCGGATAAGGCGGGGTTTCTTCATCAGACCCTAGAGCAACAAAATGCTCACTCCCATCGGCTTTGGTTAGATACAGATCTCCAACAAAAGCATCAATATCTTCACCCCCGCAGGGTAGTGCATACTTCAACGAAATAATATTGTAGAGATCCACCAATGGATTGATGCTGCTGACAGGATTGCCATTCTGTACACGTTTGAGCAGCGCCTCGATGGAAGATCTGGCCCCTTTTTTTGTTTTGAACATTTGGAACGCTTCCCGCCAGACTCTGATTACCGGATTGCTGCTGAACTCGCTTTCGGTTAGATATTTCATGGCAACTATTTGCGCATCACACAATCGGGTTTCATAATAGTCCTTGTCTATTCCGCTGTTATCAATATTTTCGCAAATGATTATTCCGATTTTCGCTTCTGGAAACACAGCCCAGAAATCTTCCTTGATGACGAACCGGCTCATTTCTCTCCCCCATTTAGACCTTCTCCAATTTTTCGCTCTCTTCCTTCCACTATTCGTCTGCAGTATTCTTTTATCCTGCTTTCGAGTGCATGCCTTATGGTTGCAGATCTTCAATTGCAGTTTTTGCAGTCAACAGTGCGTCAATAAGGGACATCAAAGCATCGGCAACTGAGCTCAATGCGTTCTGATCAACGATTTGAAGTGTATCGTTCTCTGTGTGGGTTTGAGCGAGTGCATTTTCAAAATCAGCGGTGGTAACAGCGATGCAGGGTATTCCAGAAAACACAAATGGTGCATGATCACCCGCATACCAGGGTTCACCAGCAACCATCATCGGGAAATCGACCAAAGTTCGATCTGCAATCGCCATATTCTTCTCACTCAGATTATAAAAGGAGACTGCCGTTCGGGCTCCTTTATAGCAGGGTGAGTCAATGTTCACCATTAATTCAACTGCCGTACCCAACTGGGAGAGGTATTCCATGTAGGCTAATTCGCCACAAGCAGCATAATGTTCTTCCCCATTAAAAGGTACAATGTCTACATTGAAATCAGTGTGTACAAGCTTTTCAGCCACTGCCAGCAGGACTGCAACACCTGCCCCATTGTCCAAAGCTCCTGGGGTATGATACTTGGTATCCATATGTGCACCGACAACGACCTTTTTTTCAGCCTGACCTTTTTTGGTCGCAACCAGCTGTCTTGCTTTACCAGGTATTCGATGGGAATCAATCGTAAGCGATATTTTTTCGCCTGCATGGGCGCGCCAGATGGGTAGTGTTGTTTGCCCGGTGTATGCAACCGGGATAGTAAAATTCCCGTCCTCGAACAGCGGAAATGGATCCAACCCACACATGGGATGGCGACCAGTAAGAGCTACGATTGCCCGAGGTGCCTTCTCTTCCAGAATGTCTATGATAGTTTTATGTTCATCCGGATAGTAGAAAGGGTAGTTTTTGGGCATCAGGGGGGAATGTGTCAGGGCATTTGCTAAGAGGATAATACTATCGGTTGCATCAATTTGCTGCAGATCAGCCACCGTTTCAGCAAGTAACAGTTTCCCCTCTCCTGAAAATCCAACTGAAAAGGGACAGGGCCGAATGGCAATTCGGCCTGTCCTTAATTCTGCATACGATACATCCTCCTGCCATGTCAGGCAGTCGAATACCAAGCCTTCAACCACATAGCCCATCATCTGCAATTGCATCTCCAGATAATTGTTAACCAGAGCATTCTCGATTGTACCTAGCGGCCGCTCAAGTATAAGGTAATCCCACACTTTTTTCATCGCTACTATCCTCCTGCCCAGACATGGTTTAACTCTTCGGGCTATACCGAGAACCCTCTTGCACTGTATGCTACAGTGCAGTATTTAACCTTCATTAACACACAATCCTA
>CAZDAI010000115.1:0-6560 GCA_964503545.1 uncultured Candidatus Sumerlaeota bacterium | reverse complement strand
CTCGATGATGCTGTAATTGGTCAGATCAAAATGGATGGGAGTGACCGATATTTTACCCTCACGCACAGCGGTAATGTCAGCAGTCGGGTCATGGTACACCTCCACTGGCTCACCAGCCAGCCAGTAGTACGTGCGACCAAACGGATCGGTACGCCGCTCAAAAATATGTTCATACTGGCGAACACCCAAGTGCGTAATGACCAGTCCCTGGATATCACGGCAGCGACCGGGAGGAATGTTAATATTTAGGAGAGTATTGGGTGGTAAATCATTGTGTACAACACGGTCCAGGACATTGTTGACAAACCCGGCGGCATAGGAATAGTCATCTGCTCCAAACTGTGTCAGTGAGACAGCAACCGCCGGTACCCCCAGCATTATCCCTTCAATGGCCGCAGAAACTGTCCCGGAGTACAGGACATCGGTACTTAAGTTGGCACCGTTGTTGATTCCAGAGACAATAACATCCGGGATTTCCGGCAGAATTGCCTTCATAGCCAGTTTTACACAATCTGATGGCGTTCCATCGATGGCATACCCTCGCACCTTTGGATTGGGATAAGTGATCTCTTGAACTCGCAGAGGGCGGGTCAAGGTAATGGAGTGCCCGCTGCCTGAACGCTCCCGATCCGGTGCGGCGATGTAAATTTCATTGCGCGGGTCACGCTCAAAAACCCGGCGCAATGCCTGTAGCCCTTCGGCGTGAATGCCATCGTCATTGGTCAGCAAAATCCTCATGGATGAACCCCCTGTTGACCTGAACGATCTGCAATACGACTGACAAACAGCTCAACAAAACGATCAGCGTCCACATCCATGCAGACTTTCATGTTCGAGGGTTTGCCTGTCGTGCCATAATAATCGCCCAGGGTTTTCCCGCGGGTGATCTCCCCTGTAATCTCTACATCCACATACATATCACGTGTTGTTACCAGTGAAGCATCAATTGCAACACCCACCGTTAGGGGATCATGCAGTGCACAGCCATTGATACCGAAACGTTTCTTTGAAAAATCCAAATAAATCTGTGCAGAGCGAGCTACAAACTCAGCCTCGGCAGTCCCGACACTTCTCAGGTATTCCAGGTGTTCTGGACGAAGCAAGGTTTTGCGAGTCACATCCAATCCCACCAGGGTCATGGGCATCCCCGAAGCAAAAACAATTTTCGCGGCTTCTGCATCGGTGTAGATGTTAAATTCAGCAGCCGGTGTCCGGTTGCCCGGCACCATCACAGCACCGCCCATGATGATCACTTCTTTTACAGCTTCGGCAATTTTTGGCTCTCGCAGATATGCTGCAGCTATGTTGCTTAATGGCCCAACCGGTATTAATGAAATTTGGCCGGGGCTATTCATGATATGTTTGATCAGCATGTCGACAGCATGGGTCTTGCTTTCCCGGATAACAGGACTGCCCAAACCCATATTGCCTAGACCATCATCGCCATGGGCGACTTTGCCTGTCTTCAGTTCTCTGAGAAACGGGCGCTCCAGACCGCGGCCAACAGGTACATACGATGCCTTCATCAGTTCCAGAATACGCAATGTATTCCGGGTCGTCTGCTCCAGTTCCACGTTGCCGCAGACTGTGGTAATGGCTTCCACTTCAATCTCCGGAGATTTCAGTGCAAACATGATCGCCCAGGCGTCGTCGACGCCCGTATCAACATCGAGAATTACCCTCTTTGCTGCCATGATTATCCCTCCCTTTCCAGGTATGCCTTAAGCGCAACCAGCGATTCCCCCAGCCAATCGGGACGAGTAATCGCCAGTTCTTCCCGTGTATGGGCACCTGTTGTTACGGCAAACATCCGCACCCCGGCCGCTTGGGCGGTTCGCACATCGGTCAGTGAATCACCCACATAAATCGTGCGGGCTGGACTCTGTCCCAGTTGATTCATTGCATAGATGAGCATTGCTGGATCCGGCTTGGGCTTGGGTGCATTTTCTGGGCCTGCTACCAAAACGAAGAAATCAAGCATTCCCAACGCTTTGAGAATATCCCGGGTAAACCGTAAAGGCTTGTTGGTAACGACTCCTAGCAGAACACCGCGCTGCTGAAAAAATGTAAGGATCTCCATCGTCCCCGGGAGCAGTGTTGTTCGCTCCACGCATTTGCTGCTGTAGTGCCGGCGGTAGCGTTCTACAGCCTCGTCGGCTGCTGTCTCAGGCACAAATTCAATAAACATATCCCGCAACGGGATACCGATCAGCGGCGCGATATCAGCAATCCGCTGGGGTGCATACCCCATTTCCTGCAGTGCTTCGTTAAAACACCAGCCAATCGCATCATCGCTGTATACAAGTGTGCCATCTAGATCAAATAAGGCCAGTGCGATATCTGTGCGCTCCAGGTAATCCAACATCGTCACCTCTCCTACAGTGTTTCTCCTGCCTCAACCGGTTTTCCTGCCCCTGGAGGCATCCGCTTCCGCGGCTCCGGAAGACCAATGCTCAAAACAAAAGCAGCTGTTAAGAATAGAGCAGCAATCCAGAACACCAGTTCATAGCTGAAGCGGCTGATTAGAATACCTCCAATCAACGGTAGCACAGCCGATACAACGGATAAAGCATTCAGTAGGCCGTAGTACGATGGCCGCTCTGCATCCGAGGCAATATCCAGCACATAATTCGTAAATCCGATAAACTGTCCGGAATCGGAGATGCCGATTCCGACAAATATCAGGGCATAAAGAACCGTCAGCAGGGGCACTTGCCCTTTCAGTGAGAGAAAGTATACTGTCAGCGCTAAAACGGGCATGGCCAATGTAGCAGCCGCGGTGCCAATGAGAACAGAACGATTACCAATCTTATCACTCAGTCTGCCAAAGAGCAGGCTGCCGCCGATCATGCCGGCAGTCTGCAGCAGAACATACAGACCGACAATCCCGGCACCGGATGTGATCACCTGCCGGCTGTAGACCACATAAAAGGGTACTACCATGAATGTAAAACTGACCAGAATTCTGACCATGGCCACTTTGCGAAAGGCAGGGTTTTTATGAAAAAGGGCCGGCATATTCTGCAGATACTCTTTGAATCCGCGTCGCTGCAAAGGGACATCTCCCGGCGGTTCCCGCAGCATCAGCAACACCAGATAATTTACGCCGAAGACAAGTACTGCGGCAAAAAACACCAGGGAATAGTTGATTGGATAGGGAAGGCTTGGGTGGCTGAGAATGTTACGGATAATGACACCGGCGCCCAAGCCCATAAAGCTGCCCAACAGCTGCATGATGCTGAAAAGACTCCCCCGCCGTGTTGGCCGGACGGTTTTTGCGGTAATATCCACCCAGGCCAAAGCACTGACTGCCTCGCAAAGGTTAAAAAGAAAATACAGAACAAAAAACAGTCCCAACACTAAACCGGGATAGTGCGCTCCCCAAAAATACACTGACATTGCCATGACCAGTAATGAGATCCGTGATGCTAGGCTTGTGCGTAAGAGCACAGGTTTTTTTAAGGGTCGTGTTTCCAGATAATTGGCTGCAAAAAGCTGGGGTAGAAACCAGCCGGTAGAGCGAGCCGCTGATACAAGCCCGACAAGAATGCTGGAGCTGGTCAGTGTGCTGACAAAAGCAGGCAGCACAGTGGAATACGATACGAATGTCATGCCTATGACAAATATGGTCCCTTCTGTGATCAGCAGGGGAAAATTCACCTTCTCCAGCGCTGGCGCTATGTCGTTTCCTTCCATTCTTAGGCCCCCTGTCTCACTACGGATACATGCGGAATCTTATCTTTCTCTCTGATCCCCAGTACCGGAATTCCCTGCTGCCATACTTCCAGCAGGTATTTTACGCCGGCTTCTGTCAGGAGTTCACCAGGATAGACAACGGGGATCCCCGGAGGATACGGGCAGAGCACATTATGGCTGATTAAGTCAATACTCTCAGCCAGCGGGACTGAGGTAAAGTCCGCGTGAAACGCATCATCCAAAGACATCGCCCTTACCCAAACCTCATCAGGCTGCGGGTGATGCGCAAAGACACGCTTCTCCTTTGGGACCATGCCTGGTAGTGCCGCCAAAGCATCCACCAGTGCAGCTACAGTTTCTTCTGTGTCACCAATGGTGATCAAAAAGAGCAGATTGTGCAGATCAGAATATTCAGCCTGAATTTGGCGGTGCTGCCGCAACAGGATATCAGCATCAGGGCCGGTGATCCCCAAACCACTGACCTGCACCGTCAGTTTGGTGGGATCAAATGCAGCCCCCCCCATTTCCATTTTACTAAAGCAACGTAACCCTGGAACTTTGTTAATTCTGAAACGAGCCCCAACAGCCAGATCCACAGCCTTTGTCAGCAGAGCAGAACCTTCTTGGGCCATTTGCCGCCGGGCTGCGTCTAACGATGCCAACAGGAGGAGCGAAGCTTCCCGGGGCCGCAACAAGTCCGTTACAGCCAGGAAGCGCTCCTGATTCAGCAAGGATCCTTGCAGATGGACCATGGAGCTTTGGGTTAGTGCACCAATTAGTTTATGGGTGCTTTGGACAGCGCCGTCCGCACCGCATTGCAAAGCTGAAGCGGGCAGTGCCGGATGAATGCCAAAATGTGGCCCGTGGGCTTCATCCACCAGCAAAGGAATCCCCATCCCATGACATTTGGCCGCTAACGACGAAAGATCAGCCGCCACACCCTGATAATTGGGGCTGACAACCAATACGGCCCGGCAATCGGGATGCTGTGCCAGAGCTGCTTCAATATCGACGATGTCAACTTGCTGCAGCAGTCCTTTCTCCTGGTCGTAGCGGGGCATGACAAAGATCGGCTCAGCCCTGCTGAGGATCAGTCCGCCCAAGACGGAGCGATGGACATTGCGCGGCAAAAGAATCTTATCCCCCGGTTGGCAAGCGGTCATAATTAATGCATGGATGCCTTGGGTTGATCCGTTCGTTAGAAAGCGTGTCTGGCAGGCTCCGTAAAACTGCGCAGCCAGGTTTTCCGCTTCCTCAACCGGAGCATCATGGATGTTCAGCCAGTAATGCAAAGGCGTGCTTTTTTCATTTTGACTTTGCGTATCCCCGGCAATGGCCCGACTGAGCGCCGTTACCAGTGGTGCCTGATCCTGCACTGCCGACACCTCCACTTACTATTCGCTGATGGCCAGCGTGGCTACTTCAACTTCAATGGAGCGCGTGTACACATTGCGGACGGATATTTGACCACCTTTGGGGAACTTGTAGGTGGTTACTGCCGCGACAGCCACCGTCAAGGTTTGTTTCCCCGGTTTATCCCATACCATCTGAAAGTTCTCACTGGGCTTGATAGATGTGATCACCGTCTCCCCGAAAGGGGGTTCCACAAAATCTACTGTAACACGATACTGGGCAGGGCGCCCGGTCACCCAGGCCAATGGCCCGATGATTTCGATTTCGGGGTTGACCAGACCAATGGTTTCGAAATTAAACGACTGGGGCAGGTGCACCGATGTCGCATCGAGTACAAAATGCCAGACCATCTCCCGAATCTTCTCACCCGTTTCTGCATAGGATATGGCTTTCACGATGTATTCGCCTGCCCGGGTAAATATCCTTTCCACCGTCCCCACTGTATTGAGGGAATCGCGATCGTAGGTGACTTCGCCATCCCCCCATTGCCACTCCCACCAGCCATGGCGCGTCTCATTGGCTACCATCGTGGTGGTTTTCTGCCATGGATTGCGCATGTTATAGACTTTCGGTGCAACCTGTGTCTCCTGCTCATCCATTGACGGAATACCGAAAACTTCAAAACCTACCTTTTCGTCGTTTTTTGGTCGTACACCTTCCCGAAGAGCGGTCCAGGGGACATCCTCGCCACCAACCGACTCTTCAAAAACGAAAATACCCCCATAGCGAAATTCAGCTGGGCAAGCATAAGATCCTGTCCATTCCACTGACAAGTACACATCTTCAAAAATGCTGCCGAATCCGCTGACAGTAAGTGAACCGCTGACCTTTTTCCCGGATCTTTCCAGGGGTATTGCCGTGGATTGCGGTGCCCCTCCCCAATGGGGCACTGCAATGGCATGAACACGGTACCCTCCGTTTGCATCTTCTGGTAGGTCACCGGAGAATTCCAGATATAGCCGACCCACATGGGTGCCCAGTTGATCAGTACGGAAGCGAATGTAGACAGGCTGCCGTAAAGATGCGCGGCCTTTCCCCGCCTCTTTTTGCCCCCAAAACTGCCACCACTGGCGGATATGTGGCGAATGAACTGCCTGGACAGGAGATAGCTCACTGGCAAAAACTTCGCGGCTTGGTAGAACAAATTCCCACATACCGGCAAACATCACAAATAGGATAAATATTGCCATCATTGAGATCGTTCGCTTTGTATTTGCTCCTGTCCGGCGCGTGCATCCAAGCGCATTTTTCAACTCAGGATGCATGAGAAAAAGAAACTCATCCGGATCTTTGCAGACCCGGTCAGTATGGCATGTGCTGCATTGTCGGATTCCAACGACTGAGAAATCCGGGAGGTTTGTGATCATTGCTAGGATGCTGAGCTTCTTCATTGATGTACCTCCTCGTATACTAAGTATATCTAACAGGTAAAAAATAGTACTTGGATCCTG